>DATAZF010000202.1:0-8696 GCA_036272235.1 Bryobacteraceae bacterium
GAATGCCCGCGCGAATTCGAAAGATTCCTCGGCGCTTTCTACCAGGAGCACAAGCCCGCCACTCCCACCGAGATCACCCTCGTGGACACCATGGCCATCGCCCGCTGGCGTCTCATCCGCCTCGCCGGATTCGAGGCCGGCGTCATCAATCACGAATCTCAAACCGGGAGCCCCGACGCTGCCGCATCTCCACTTGTTCCCGGTCCGCTTGCTTCCGGTCAGCTCGTTTCAGATAACGGTCCGGGCGAGCGCGCGGCGGAGGCCCCACCCCTCAGCGTTCCCATTCGCACCAGCCTCTCCTACCGCCGCGCCGCCGACTCCGGACGCTCGATGGAAACCATGAGCCGTTCCGAAGGCCGCCTCCAGCACCAGTTCAACGGCGCCTTCGATCGCCTCACCCGCCTCCGGGTGCTGGCCGAGCGGACCGCAATGAGGGACGGCCAGGGGAAAATGAGCCGGAAATGCACGTTAAACCCATTTCCCTCAGCCTGTGGATCCCGCTAACCAGCCCCGTTCCAGACACTTCAAGACATTCCGCGAGCCGAGGGAATTGGCTCCGGGTGGCTTCGGATAGGCTTCGAATCGGCTTCGGCTTGGGTTTGGATCGGCTTTGGTTTTGGCTTTAGCAGCTGGCGAAAAAGGAAATCGAGCCCCAGATGAATGGACGTGGATCGGAACAATGCAAACTTCTTGTTTTCATCTGCGTGTATCTGCGTTCATCTGTGGCCAATTGGGTTTTCGGAGTTTTTAAACTGTTAAAGCACGGTCCCACGGGACACCAGTTTCGCCAGCCACTGCTTGGCGATCGAGAAGTCCGCCGGAGTCAGATCATGCCCCGCATTTTGCACCACGAAGTCCACCCGTGCCCCGGCCGCGGTCAGCGTTTGACCCAGGGCTTCCGCGCCGCTGAGAGGGATCACTTCATCCGCTTGACCTGCCGAAATAAGCACCGGTGCGCCGTTCAGGTCTGGAGCGGCGCTCACAATTCGACGCGCCCGAAAGAGGCATGCGCCCGCGATCGCTCCGGGATGCAGCAGCATCAGCGCAGCCGCCATATTCGCGCCGTTGGAATAGCCCAGCCCGTAGAGCCGCGTGGGGTCGATACTGTATTGCTTCGTCATGCGCCCCAGCCAGTCCGCCATTTCGGCGGCGCGTGCGCTGACTTCCTCCGCATCGAAACCATCCGGTCCCGGGTATCCAAAAAACCGGCGCGCGCCATGCTGCAGGATGTTTCCGCGCGGGCTCAGGAGCGCGGCGCCCGGCGCGAGGGATTTCGCCACCGGCAGCAGATCGTTCTCGTCGCCGCCGGAACCGTGGAGGAGCAGCAGCGTCAGCGGCAAGGCGCCCGGTTCGAATTTGTGGATAAAATCCATCAGCGATACCGGCCGCGAAAGCTGTTCATCCGGATCTGCGCCAGCTCGCCGAAGGCGTGCAGTCCGGTAAGCATGCCGACCTTGCTGCCCTCCACATGATTCCAGCGCACGGGCACCTCTGCAATGCCGAAGCCGGCGCGATAGGCGATATAGAGAATTTCGGCGTCGAAACCAAATCGCTCCAGAGTCTGGCGCGAGAAGACCATTTGAGCAACGTCCGCGCGAAAGAGCTTGAAGCCGCACTGTGTGTCGGAAATAGGAAGTCCGGTGGCCGTGCGCATCACGGCATTGAAAATGCGGCCCATGCTCTCGCGGATGCCGGGCTGGTGAACGCCGATCAGCGAGCGGTCGAGAGCGCGGGACCCGATGGCGATTTCATCCTTGCCCTTGTCGACGGCGCTGTAGAGTTTTTCGAGTTCCTCGATCGGAGTGGAAAGGTCGGCGTCGCTGAACAGGCGCCAGTCGCCGCGCGCTTCGAGCATCCCGTGGCGAACCGAGTAGCCTTTGCCGCGATTGCCCGGATTGCGCAGCACGCGGATGTTCGGATTTGTGCTGGCGAAAACCATTGCGGCTTCGACCGTGCCGTCCGTCGAGCCGTCGTCGACGACAAGAATTTCGTGGAAGGCCCAGTTCTTGTCCAGCAGGTATTGTTCGACGCGGCGAAGTGTGTCGGGCAGCCGCGATTGCTCGTTGAACGCGGGAATAATGACTGAGATTGAGGGGGACAAGTGTGAGTGTGGGCTTGGTGAAGAATTATAATAACGAATTCCCCCCGAGCGCACAGTCTGCGTACGTTGTGCGCGAGTTACTAACAGGAGATTCACCATTGTCGCTGGAAGACGAATTGTTTGAGCAGCGCGCCGCGCGCGTGCGTGAGATCGAGGCTTTGGGGTACCGTCCCTTCGGCAAACGCTTCGACTTCACGAGCACGATTCCGGAAGCTGTCGCGGCATACAGCGGCAAGACCGCCGAAGAGCTGACACCGGAAATTCGCCTGAAGCTTGCCGGGCGCATTCAAACGATCCGCCGCATGGGCAAGGCCGGGTTTATGCACATCCAGCAGAACGGCTCCCGTCTGCAGTGTTATGTGCGGAAGGATGCGGTCAGCGAGGTTGACTATCAGCTGTTCGGGCTGCTCGATATCGGAGACATCGTCGGCGCCGAGGGCTATTTGTTCCGCACGCGGACGGGCGAGCTGAGCCTGCACGTCGAGAAGCTCGAGTTCCTGTCGAAGACGCTTCTCGCCATGCCGGAGAAATGGCATGGGCTGGAAGACGTCGAGATCCGTTATCGGCAGCGCTATCTGGATCTGATCGCGAATCCGGAAAGCCGTGGGAAGTTCCTGACACGCGCGAAGATTGTTTCGTCGCTGCGGCGGCAGCTGGAAGAGAGAAACTATATCGAAGTCGAGACGCCGATGATGCAGGCCATCTACGGAGGCGCCGCCGCGAAGCCCTTCGTGACCCATCACAACACGCTCGATATCGATCTGTATCTGCGAATCGCGCCCGAACTCTATCTGAAGCGCTTGATCGTGGGCGGCCTGGAGCGGGTCTACGAGATCAACCGGAATTTCCGGAACGAAGGCATCTCAACGCGGCACAATCCTGAATTCACCATGATCGAGTTCTACCAGGCCTACACGGATTATCGCGGCCTGATGGATTTGAGCGAAGAACTGCTGCGGCAGTTGGCGATCGACGCGACAGGCGGGACGGTGGTCCCATACGGCGACAACCAGATCGATTTCGGATCCCTGCGTCGGCTTTCCATGCGCGATGCGGTGATCGAGTATTGGGAAGGCGAAGGGAAGCCCTCGCCGGACAACATCCGCGATCCGGAATGGCTGAAGCGCCGCACTGGCAGGCCAACGGGTGGCGAAGGGCTGGCGCATTTGTTCGAGGAATACGTCGAGAGGAAACTCATCCAGCCGACGTTGATTTACGATTTCCCGGTCGAGGTATCGCCGCTGTCGAAGAACAAGCCGGAAGACCCGGAACTGGTCGAGCGTTTCGAGATCATCATCGCCGGCATGGAGATCGGAAACGCCTACACGGAGTTGAACGATCCGATGGAGCAGCGGCGCCGCTTCGATGCGCAGATCGGCATGCGGGAGCGCGGCGACGAGGAAGCGCATCAGATGGACGAGGATTATCTGCGCGCGATGGCGTACGGGATGCCGCCGACCGGCGGCGAAGGGCTGGGAATCGACCGCCTGGCGATGCTGCTGACAAATTCGCAGTCGATCCGCGATGTAATTTTGTTCCCCCTGCTCCGGCCCGAAGGAGAAATCGGCATGGCCGAAAAACTCCGGAGCCTCGATGCCTGACCTCCGCATCAGCCCCGCGGCGCATGTAGGGCAGGTTGGCAACCCGGTCCTCCCCTTTAGGGGTGCCGGCGCGGCGGCGGATTGGCAATCCGCCCGGTCTCTCGAAGCCGGATGCCCCGGCCCCGCCATAGGTGATCACGGTGCCATCAGCCTTTGAGTTCTTCGTAGCCGGCCGCTATCTCCGCGCCCGCCGCAAGGAAAAGGTAATCTCCGTCATCACCGTAATCTCCGTAATCGGAGTAGCCGCAGGCGTAATGGCGCTGATCATTTCACTCGCGGTGAACAACGGCTTTCAAACGACCCTGCAGGCCAACATGCTCGCGGCAACGGCCCACGTCAACGTTCTGAACAAAGATCCAGGCGTCGGCATCGACGACTGGCGAGCTCTGGCCGCAAAACTCCGCCGCGCGCCTCATGTGGTGGCCGTCGCGCCCGTGCTTTACGATCCGGTGTTTCTCAGTGGCGCGCAGGGTCCAAAGCTGATCACCCTCAAAGGCATCGACACAAAGGGAGAACTGGCCACAAGCGATACCCTCAAACATCTGAAGCAAGGCTCGCTCGACCGGCTGCAGGAGAACGAGGAATTACCCGGCATCATCATCGGCGCGAAGCTGGCGCAGGATGCCGGACTATCGGTCAACAGCGTGGTCAACCTGGTCGATCCCGCGGGCAAGTTGACGCCGCTCGGTCCCACGGTCCACAACATGCGATTTCGCGTGGCCGGAATTTTCGAAACCAACTTCTTCGACGTTGACGACACCTGGGCTTATGCCTCGATCGCCGCCGTGCAGAGACTCCACTCCGTCGAAGACGTCATAAATACAATTGAAATCAAGCTGGATAATCCGGACCTGGCTCCGGAGATAGCTGCCGAAGCCCTCCGGATCGGCGGCCCGCGCTACAGCGCGATCACATGGCAGGAGCAGAACGCGCAGCTGTTTCACGCCCTGAAGCTGGAGCGGGTAGTAACGGCGATTACGATCGGCTTGATCGAGCTCGTGGGTGCGTTGAACATTCTCATCACGCTGACCATGATCGTGCTGACCAAGTACAAGGACATTGCGGTACTGATGTCGATGGGGGCGCGGCGCGGGCAGATTCGCCGGATTTTCGTGATGCAGGGCGCCATGATCGGTGTGATCGGAACGGCGATCGGCATCGCGGTCGGGTACACCTTCTGCTATTTCGCAGGCGTCTACCACTGGATTCCGCTCGATGAATCGGTTTACGCGCTGAGCTACGTTCCTTTCGCGCCGCGCCTGCTCGATGGATTCTGGATTGCGGGAGTGGCGCTGGCCGTGAGCCTGTTCGCGACGCTTTATCCTGCCCACAATGCGACGCGGATCACGCCCGTTGAGGTCCTGAGATACGAATGAAACCGACCAAACCGAAGAATCAGGCCGAGCGCAAAGCCCGCGTCGCTGCCATTTTGAAAATGCTCGATGAGATGTACCCCGATGCCACCTGCGCCCTGACGCACCGCAATCCGTGGGAACTGCTGGTGGCGACGATTCTCTCGGCGCAATGCACCGACAAGCGCGTCAACGAAGTAACGCCGGCGCTGTTCAGGAAATATCCGACTCCGCAGGACTTCGCGGCGGTGCGCCCCGAGGCGCTCGCCGTCGATATCCGGTCCACGGGATTTTTCAACAACAAAGCGAAATCGATCACCGGCGCGGCGAAGAAGATTACCGGAGAGTTCGGCGGCAAGGTTCCGAAGACACTGGAAGAGCTCATCACAGTGCCCGGCGCGGCGCGGAAGACGGCCAACGTGGTGCTCGGCACGGGGTATGGTATCGCCTCCGGCGTGGTGGTGGATACGCACATGCTGCGCGTCTCGCGGCGTCTCGATCTGACGAAGCACACCGAGCCGGTGAAGGTGGAGCAGGATCTGATCCGGATCGTCCCACAGGAGAAGTGGATCTTGTTTTCGCATCAGGTCATCAATCATGGGCGCGCCGTCTGCATCGCGCGCAAACCGAAATGCGCCGAATGTCGGCTCGATCCGATATGCTACGCGCCTGACAAGACCGTATAGAGACAAACCGTATAGAGACAAAACGATATGAAAATTGTGGAGATTGACGGCTTCGCGGTTGTCGGGCGCTCGGTGCGCACGAGCAACGACAAAGAGATGTCGGGGAACGGCGCCATTCCGCGGCTCTGGCAGACCGCGACGACAGGTTCCCCGGACGGCAGGCGGATCGCTCTCTACACGGACTACGAAAGCGATGAGCGCGGCCCATACACGTTCGTGCTGGGGGCCAGGGCGGGGCAGGGCGCAAGCGCCGGCGGCGGCACGGTCCTGAAAAAAGTACCCGCCGGCAAGTATGCGCTGTTTACGTCGGAGCCCGGTCCCGTGCCGTTGGTAGTCGTCGAAACCTGGATGCAAATCTGGGCGATGAAAGATTACGAACGCAGTTTTGTGACTGACTTCGAAGTCTACGATGAGCGCGCGGCCGATCCGCAAAATACGGTCGTGGATATTTATGTGGGAGTGAAATAGATGCGGCTGGGAGTTTTCACTGCGCTCCTGGCGCAGTTATCGCTGGATGACGTGCTTCGCAAACTGCGGGCGCTCAATGTGAAAACGATCGAGCTGGGGACGGGGAATTACCCGGGCGATCCGCACTGCAAACTCGCGATGCTCGACGGTGCGGTGGGGCTCAGGGAGTTCAGGAAAAAGCTCGACGACAACGGCTTCACGATCAGCGCGCTCAGCTGCCACGGAAATCCGCTGCACCCCGACCCGGCGATTTCGAAAGCGCACCAGGAGGTCAGCCGCAGGACGGTGGAGTTGGCGAGCAAGCTCGGCGTGCCTGTGGTGATCGACTTTTCGGGGTGCCCCGGCGATCGCGACGGCGCGAAGTATCCGAATTGGGTGACTTGTCCGTGGCCGCCCGATTATCTCGATCTGCTCAAGTGGCAGTGGGATGAGAAAGTCACGCCCTACTGGAAAGAGCACGGCAGGTTTGCGGCGGATCATGGGGTGAAGATTGCGGTGGAGATGCATCCGGGGTTCGTTGTGTATAACCCTGAGACAATGCTTCGTCTGCGCGCAATCGCGGGCGAGGCGGTCGGGTGCAACTACGATCCGAGTCATATGTTTTGGCAGGGGATCGATCCGGTCGCGGCTATTCGCGTGTTGGGCGATGCGATTTTTCACGTGCATGCGAAAGACACGCAGATTTACGATCGCAATCTCCCGCTGAGCGGCGTCCTCGACACGAAGGTGTATACCGACGAGCGCCACCGCGCGTGGATTTTTCGGACCGTCGGCTACGGGCATGGCCCTGAGTGGTGGAGTGAGTTTATTTCGACGCTCCGCATGTTTGGGTACGACTATGTATTGTCGATCGAGCATGAAGACAGTCTGCTTTCGCCGGAAGAGGGTTTGACGAAAGCCGTGCAGTTTCTGGATCGGATTGTGATCAGAGACAAACCGGCCGCGGCGTGGTGGGTGTAGTGTGGCTCTGGTAAAATCAGGATACCTTCGCCTTCCCGAGGCCCGGTTAGCTCAGTTGGTAGAGCGCCAGTTTTGTAAACTGGATGTCGCTGGTTCAATCCCGGCACCGGGCTCCATCTCCTCAGACTGGTTCAACCGCGCGTCTTGCGAGGAGCTTCCATCCCAGAAACGCCGCCGCGAGGATTCCAAGGATCGCCCACGTCAAGTCGCCGAGGACGGCCCCGACTTCCTGCACGCGGTCGTTGAAAACAATCCCCACCCATATATAGAGAGCGGCGCCGACCGTCTCGCCGAGAACGTCCCAGATGGTGAACTGCAGCCAGGAATAACGCGAGGCGCCGCTGGCTAGGTTGATCCATGGACCGAGCGGAGTGACGAGCCACCGGCTGAAAAAGACTCCCGCGCCACCCCAGGCTTTGGCCTTTGCGTCGAGTTGCCGGAGACGTTCGCTGTCGCCCAGCATCCTTTTCAGGCGGGAGACGAGAAGGTTACCGCCGCAGCGTCCAATGGCGAAACCGAGTTGATCTCCGGCGACGGCGGCGGCCGACGCGATCGCAATGGCGGACCACACGTTCATCGCGCCCTGCGCGGCGAGGGAGCCCGTCACGATCAGCAGCAGCGTCACAGGCAGCGGCACTCCCACCGCCGCGACGGCGACGATGGCAAAGAGGGCGGGCGAGCCGTAGCGCCCGAACGCGGCGAGGATCTGTTCGTTCATCTGAACAGGCCCATCAGGGCGCCTTGCCCCGCTCCGGCGTTGTTCCACCGCCGCCTTCCGCGTTCTCGATAGCGTCCTCGATGTCGGCGATCACATCGGCTACAGGCCTTTTCTCCGCACGTGCGATGTCGCGAATGGGTCGGCGATCGCCTGGGGCCGGCTGCATGTGAAGAGCGTCGAAAAGGACGTCTTCCCGGACGTGGTGAGTGTGGGCGACGAACGGCACGCTCATCCACGACCGGATCGGTTCATTCTGCCAGCGGACGCGGCGGGCGATCCGGCCCGCGCGATAACCAAAGAAGAACGTGACGGCGATCGCCAGAACGAAGGCGACGGTCAGAACCAGGGTTCGCTGACGGGGCGTTGCCACGATCCAATATAGAACTCTGGTTTCCGTCCTGCGAGAGAAGTTACTTTTTCGGATGCGGGATAGAGTTGATCAGGCGTGGCGTGCAGGCGTCGCCGGGGAATATGGAGGGAACAGCAGGAAAGGTGACGGCGCGCAATCCGGTGATCTGAGGCACTACCAGGTCCGGAGTCAGCCAGCCTGATTGCGCGATCACTCGGGTGTGCGCCGCGTCAGATTTTTTGTGACCCTCGCGCCGCCGGCAACATCGACCGTTTCCATCTGGTCTTCGAACTCCTCTACGGCGTTGGCATCGAGCGTTAAGTCGCTCTCCTCGATGGCGACGACGCGATAGCTGCCAGGCGGTAGGTGGGCAATCGTGTAGGTGCCGTCGGGCTTTGCCACTACTTGCCGCGGTGCGAAACCAGAGTTATCTGCCCCAGTAAAAAACACGATTGTGGCCC
>DATAZF010000203.1:0-13897 GCA_036272235.1 Bryobacteraceae bacterium
AAGCGGTCCGCCAGAAGTTTTCGGAGCATCGCCATTTGCTCGTCGGTCCTCGGCTGCACATCGCCGGGCGTGATGGCCAGGATTTCGTAGCTATCGGATTCGGCCCATGCCGGTCCGCCGGAGATGGCGCGGGAAGTGAGGTTGTAAGCGGCGCCAATAAGTCTGCGGACGGTATAGTTCCTGACCTGGAACTGGTGACCGCCCTGCATTCGGATGTAGCGTGCGCGGGAATCGACGGGCGCGGGCTTGATGGATGCCACGTCAAATGCCTCGAACGCGGGGCGCGGAGCCGGGGTCTGGGCAAACATCGCGGCCGCGCCTGCAATCAACATCGCAATGGCGTGCGGAAAGCGCTTATAGCGGATTGAGGCCGTCATAATCCTTGTCAGACGCGGCGGCGCTCACTTCGATAGTTTTGCCTGTTGTGATCTATCACACGCGCTAACCCGGCGGCTCGTAAAGTTGTTATCATTGTTGCCGAATTCCCCCAGAGAAAGGAAGCAGGGCGAGATTATGGCGAAAACACGCAAAGGTTCAGTCGGTCGGCGCGGATTTTTGAAAGGCGCTGCGGCGAGCGCAGCCGCGGGAGCAGCGACGCTGGTCACGACATCACCGCTGGCTGAAGCACAACGCGCGAACGCCAGGGCCGACGCCGCGCCTCCGGGCGGCGCCCCTGCGCCAACGGATAAACAACTGGCCCGAGACGCCGGAAACGTGCGTCCAGCGGCGGTCGCGGCGCGCGCGATTACGCGCCCAGGCTCCGATCTCATGGTGCAGGTGATCAAAGATCTCGGGGTCGAGTACGCGATCGCCAATCCCGGCTCGAGCTTTGAAGGCTTTCAGGAATCGGTCATCAACTACGGCAACCCGCCCAACAAGATGCCGGAGTGGATCACAGCGTTGCACGAAGAGTCGGCTGTGACGATGGCGCACGGATACGCGAAAGCGGAAGGTAAACCGGCGCTCGCAGTGCTGCACGGAACGATCGGGATTCAGCACGGGGCGATGTCGATCTACCAGGCGTACTACGACAAAGTGCCGGTGCTGATGCTCGCGGGCAACGACGCGGACTTCATCCCGGCGCATACGGCGCACGACATGGCGGGGATGGTCCGCAGCTATACGAAGTGGGACAACGAGCCGAAGACGGTCGCGGATGCGCTGGTGGCGATTCAACGCGCCTATAACGAAGCGATCACGCCGCCGATGGGCCCGACGCTCGTCGTGCTGAGCTCGGAAATCCAGAAGGAAAACGTACCGAATCTGCAGCTTCCTTCGTATAAGCCGCCGACTTACGTCACGATCGACAGCTCGCATGCGAGGGACATCGCGAAGGGGCTGCTCGCGGCACGGAATCCGCGTATCGCCGTGGGGCGCCTGCGGACGCCGGACGGTGTGAAGCATTCGATCGAGCTCGCCGAGCTTGTGGGCGCTTCGACGAGCACCGCTGCAACGAATGGACCGATGAGCTTTCCGCAGCGGCATCCGCTGTGCGGACCGGGCGCGGACACAACTTACGACTACACGCTCGGGCTCGAGACACCGGGCGCGCAGACTTCAATTACCGGTCCGACGCTGACGAAAATCGCGGCAACGAGAGACTCGACCGATATCGGTTTTGGCGGAATCGCGCCGGGAGTCGGCACCAGAGGCGGCGGGCGCGGCGCCGGACGTGGAAATGCCGGCGCGCCGCCGCTCGATGCGGATGCGGAAGCGAGTCTTCCGCTGATCATCGAGCAGGTAAAGCAGCAGATCACGCCGGAGCAGAAAACCCGCATTCAGGAACGCGCCGCGAAGCATGCGACTGCGAATCACGAAGCACACATCGCGGCTCTCACGCAGGCTGTGGATGCGAAGCGCGCCGGGTGGAACGGCTCGCCGATCTCGACCGCGCGCATCTATGCCGAGCTTTGGCCGCTGATCAAGAACGAGGACTGGTGCTTCGCTTCTCCGAGCAGTTTCTCGGGAGGGCACAACAATCAGCTTTGGGACCACAACAAGCCCTACAGCTATCTCGGCGGGCAGGGCGCCGGCGGTATGGGTTATGGCGCGCCGGCATCGGTAGGCGCGGCGCTGGCGGCGAAAGCGCGCGGGCGTTTCGTGGTGAACATACAGACGGATGGCGATTTGAACTATGCGCCGGGCGTCCTCTGGACCGCTGTGCACCACAAACTGCCGCTGCTGAGTGTGATGCACAACAATCGCGCGTGGCATCAGGAGTACATGTTCGTCGAATACATGGCGGGCGTGCGCGGGCGGGGTGAAGACCGCGCGGAGATCGGCAACACGCTGCGCGATCCATACATTGATTACACGAAGATGGCGGCGGGATACGGGATGGCGGGCGAGGGCCCGATCAGCGATCCGACAAAGCTGGCAGCGGCGTTGAAGCGCGGGGTGGCCAGCGCGAAGCGCGGTGAACCGTACATGATCGACGCGATTACGCAGCCAAGATAAAAAACCAGTAGGAACAAGGAATTCGGGAACCATGAAAACGTACATTTTCCTGCTTGCGCTCGCCGCGCCGGCCATCATGCTGGCGCAGCGCGGCGGCGCAACGATTGGGCACAATCCGGCCCCGACCAGTCCGGTGACGGGAAACGCGGCCGCCGGCAAGCCCCTTTACTATTCATTCGGCTGCTATGCTTGCCACGGTTTCAACGGAGAAACCGGGGCGCGGGCTTTCGTCGGTAACTGGGGAAATCTGGGGACCGAGGAGAAGTTCCTGACGTTTCTGCGCGGGCGTGCGAATGTGGCGCCGGTTACGCCGTCTACATCCATGCCCAATTTCGGCGAGACCGCGATGCCGGACAAACAGGCGAAGGATATTTATGCCTATATCCGGACGTTCAAGAGCACCGCACCGCCGCTGAAGGATGCTTCGGCGCTGAGCGCGATTCTGGACGGAGCGAAGAAGTAGCTTACCGGGGCCTTCCGCGACCAGGAGGTTGCTGAAAAACGAAGTTTTGGAAATCGCTCCTTGCGGGGCCCCATTTCACAGGAGCCGCCCGTGCCAAGCAAGCATTTCCACGCTCTTCCGCAGCCTGTTGACTGAAGACTCATCATGTTATGGAGTCCGGCGTCTCTGGACTCCGGTCGCCTCGGCCGGGGTTCCGACTGTACGTGACATCACGAAAAGATAGTAAAATCTGAATTGAAATCATGACGCGAAACTGGAAACGTGTCGCTATTTGCGCCGCCATCGCGCTGAGTGCCACCATCGTCACCCTGCTCCTTGACGACATCACCTTCGTCCAACTGGTCAAACTCAAGGCGCAGGATGTGCATTTCATTCTGCGCGGCAAGCAGCCGACCAAAGACATCGTGATCATCACGATGGACGATAGGGCCGAAGACCACCTCCCGGAGCCGCAATTGTTCTGGCGGCCTTATTACGCGGACGCCATTCAGGGAGTAGCCGCGGCAGGCGCGAAGGTTCTGCTCCTCGACACCGCGTTCGGCATTCCCGTCGCGCCGTACGCGTCCGCGGCCCATGTGGATGACGATTCGAAGCTCGCCGGCGCTTATGCCGCGGCATTTCCCACCATGCCGGTTGTTTCCGCGTGGGTTCCCAGCGAGGCCGACCAGAAAGATCCCGCGTTCGCCATTCCCATCAACATGATGTCATCAGCCCTGGGGGGCGCTGCGATGGCTGCTCTCACCGTGGATCCCGACGACTTCGTCCGCAAGCAGGTAATGATGGAGACCCCGGAGCCGGGCGTCGATATCAGCACACTCAAGCGCAGCATGGCACTGCACGCCGCCGAAAAATTTCTCGGCATCGACGCCACAATCGCGAACGGACGTGTGTTCCTGGGAAAGCGCGAGATCCCGGTCGACAAAGAACTTAACATGACGATCAACTTCGCCGGGCCTTCGGACACTTTCCCGAAGGTTTCGTTGTACGACGTCATTCAGGCAGGTCGTTCGAACAACATGGCGCAGATGGAGAAATGGTTCAAAGGCAAGGCTGTGCTGCTTGGCCCCGACAGCAAGACCGATGACCGTCACTCGACACCGTTCTACACCGCGTTCGGCCTCTCGAAAAAGTGGCAGACCGCGGGAGTCGAGATCCATGCCAATAGTCTGCTCACGCTGTTGAAGGGAGACTTCCTGCGGCCCGTGCCCGACTCCGGACGCATCGCAACTATGGTTGCGGTCGCGGGCGGCACTGTTGCCATAGCCGCCACCCTCGCTGTCGCGCAGACGTCGATCTGGTCGCTCGTGCTGCTGGCGGGGGCGCTCGTCTTTACGCATGTACTGTTCCGGTTCGGATGGCTGATGTCGAGCGCGGACATGCTGTTCGTCTATGTGCTCTCCCTCATCGGAGGGATCGTCTTCCGATTTGCGACGGCCGAAAAGAAGAGCAGCTTCTTCAAAAGCGCGGTCGCGCTCTTCGTCGGTAAAGACGTCGCGAAATCTCTCGACCAGAGCGAAAAGATCGGGCTCACCGGTCAGCGCCAGATGGTGACGATTCTCTTCACCGACATCCGCGGCTTCACCGCCTTCTGCGAATCGAAGGACCCGGCGGTCATCGTCGATCTGCTCAACGTCTATATGGCTCTGATGTGCAAAATCATCGTGGCGCACCACGGCCATGTCAATAAGTTCATCGGCGACGGCATCCTGGCTGTCTTTGCGGATACGGATGAAGGCGCCGTTGGCAATCACGCGCAACGTTCCATCAAATGCGCCAGCGAGATGGTGACGGCCCCGAACGATTTCAAGACCGGAGCCGGCATGCACTCGGGCGAAGTCGTCATCGGCAATGTCGGTTCATCGGACAAAATGGAGTTCACCGTACTCGGCGATACGGTCAATCTCGCTTCCCGCCTCGAAAGTTTGAATAAAGAGCACAAAACAAAATTGCTGCTGAGTGGCTCGACCTATGAAATAGCCGGGGGGGAGATTGACACAGTGTACTTAGGTGCAGTTCCGGTGCGCGGGAAAACCGAGCCAATGAAACTCTTTACGCTGAAGTCGCTCATGACGGAAGATATCCGCCACGCTCACAACATGGACGAAAAGGATCACGTCGTCGAGAGTGAAAGCGTAGTCGCATGAGATCACCGAAGTTATTGACGCTGGCGGGTTTGATCCCGCTTGTGCTTTTCGCTCAGGCCCTTCTCGCTCAGACCAAAGAAGAGCCGGTGGGCCTGATCCTCGGTGCCGTCGGCGGCAAAGTCCTGCGCGCCAACACCGAGACGCCGATAGGCGCCCGCGCCGGCGACATCCTCTTCTCGGGTGATTCTCTTTCGGCGGCCGGGGCTCCAGCCAGCTTTCTCTACTGTCCGACGAAAGCTTCGCAGGTTTTGGATTCGGGCGGCGAAGTGTTGCTCGACCCCAAAAACCTGAAAGTGAAGACCGGAAAACTGGAAGCGCCCAAGCCGGTCGGCGCCTGCTTCCTCCCGCAAGTCGCGCGCGTCGCCGTCGCCAGTCAGCAGCACTACGGAGTCAGCATGAGCCGCGGCCTGGCTAAACCGGAAGGCGAGGTCGTTGCCTTTGACGCGCTGCCGGCGGCTGTAAAGACCGCTATCGCGCCTTTTGAGCAGACGCTCCGCACCAACCCGACGGATGTCCCTTCGCTGGTTCAGGAAGCCACCGTCTTCGAACAGAACAAGCTCGAAGCCAATGCGCTCGCGGCCTATAAGAAAGTCGCGGATCAATGGAAAGACGCCGTCTGGGTCCGCGGCAAGATCTTCGAACTCGAAGAAAATCTCGCCAACGAAGCAGCCATCAAAGCCGCGGCGATTTCGCCCGACGCGCGAACGTTCGCGCTGATGATCGGTATCTCCAAATACGAGAAGATCCCGCAGGATCTCTGGCTTCAGTTCGCTGACGCCGATGCGAAAACCTTCAGCCAGCATCTCGCCAGCGCGCGCGGCGGCGGCGTCCCCGCCGACCAGATGGTCGTCCTCATCGACGAGGACGCCACCACCGCGGCCATCCGGAATGCCTTTCAAACCTTCCTGCGCAATCGCGCAGGCAAGAACGACACCATCTTTATCCTGATCGCCGGCCACGGTCTCGTCGATACGCGCGGGGCCTATATCCTCACCTACGACAGCGATCCGCAGGACCTTTCCACCACTGCGCTGCCGATGTCCGAGATTCAAACTCTGGTGGACGACGAGTTGTCGAAAGTCGGCCGGGTGGTCCTTCTTGCCGACGTCGCGCATACCGCCGCTATCGGCAATCTGAAGACCGCCGGAGTCGGTTCCGCCGTTGAGAAACTCGGCGAAGCGCCGGGAGAAATGCTCGGCCTGATGGCGGCCCGTCCGCGTGAAATCTCGGAAGAGGGCACGCAATTCGGCGGCGGCCACGGCGCTTTCACGTACTCGCTGCTCGAAGGTCTCGAAGGCCAGGCTGACGCGAATTCCGACAAGTCCGTGACCGCGGGCGAGATCACAGCCTACGTCCGCACCGACACTTCGAAGCTGACCAGCAACAAACAGCATGCGCGCGATTTCGGCAATCTCGAAAACGCGACTAAGCTTTCCGATCTCAGCAAGCAGGGCATTCAGGTCGATAAGCCGAAGAACATTACCAGCCTCGGGCGCGGACACGGGGACTATCAGATCGCCCGGTTCCGCACCTTCTTCGATTCGAAGAATGGCGGTCCGTTGCTTCTCGCCTCCGCCGATGCGCAGGCAACCCCACTGTCGTCTCAGGCGCAGCAGGATGTCGACGCCTTCCAGGCTGCCGTCAGGGCTCGCCGCCTTCTGCCGACTGAGCCGAACAGCGCCTTCGATGTGCTGCCGCGTCTGCGCACGGAACTTCCCGCCGAACAGGTCTTCCTGCAGGAAAACGCCTTGCGTGTGGCGCTCGAAAACCAGGCCCAGCAGGTTCTGCTGCGCTATCTTGCAGGGGATCAGTCGCCGCAAACAAAGAGCGAGTTCGATGCCGGCTCGGAGTATATGGAGGCCGCCATGCGCCTCACGCCGGAGTCGCTCTATCTGGAAGGCCGCCAGGACTTCTTTGAGGGCCGCGGACTCCTTTACGACAAACAATTCCCCCAGGCCGCCGATCTTCTGGAGAAATCGGTCCGGATCGATCCAGGAGAGGCTTACGGCTACAACGCGCTCGGCATCGCTTATCTTGAACAAGCCGATTTCGCCAAATCGATTCCCGCGTTCCGCGATGCCGTGCGCCGCGCCCCGAACTGGTCTTATCCGCTACACAACCTCGCGCTGGCCTACGTTGAATCCGGTGATAATCAGGCCGCCATTCGCAGCTACCAGCAGGCGATGAAGATTACGCCGCAGTACAGCTATCTTCCCTACAATCTCGGCCTCGTTTACCAGCGCCTGAACCGCCGCGGTGAGGCCGAAGCCTCCTACCGCAAAGCGGCCTCGCTGGCGCCCGATTCCGCCGAGCCCCTGAATGCGCTCGGCTCGCTCAAAGCGTCCGAAGGCAAGACCGCGGAAGCCGAGAAGTTCTATCGCGACGCGCTGCAAAAGAACCCGAATCTCATTCCGGCTCACCATAACCTCGGGCTTTTACTGGCCGGCATTAAAGGCCGCGAGGCGGAAGGGATCGCGGAATTCCGCAGCAACCTCGCCGCCAGTCCCGACTTCCTGGCCTCGCGCCTGAGTCTCGCGGAGATACTCACGAAGACGGGGGATACGGCCGGCGCCATCGAGCAATATCTCTACGTCGTCAACTCCAGGCCGCAATACATTGCAGCCCGCGGCGCGCTTGCGAGCCTCTATCTGAAGTCCAGTCAGCCCGACATGGCACTCACCCAGTTACGCGAAGCGGCGAAGCAGGATACGCAGAATGCGACCATCCAGGAGCAGATTGGCGATGCGGAAAAGGCGCTCAATCATACCGGCGCTGCCCGCGACGCTTACGCGGCTGCGCTGAAATTACAGGTGGAAAAGAGCGATCGGAAGCGCATTCGTGCCAAAATGGCCTTTTAATGGATGGCGCACAGGTACGGCTCAAATTCTGGGGAGTGCGAGGCTCCACCCCCACACCCCAAATTGAGAACCTCAAGTTCGGTGGGAATACACCGTGCCTCGAAGTTCGCACCGCGGACAACGAATGCATCATCTTCGATGCGGGCAGCGGCATCCGAGCTCTCGGACAAACTCTGCTGCAGGAAGCCAAAGGCGCGCCCGTCAACACCAAAATATTTCTGACGCATTTTCACTGGGATCATATTCAGGGCATCCCTTTTTTCGCGCCATTATACGGGCCGAAGAACCACATTTCGTTTTTTTCGGGGTCGACGGGCAAACCCCTCCAGGAAACGCTGGAAGGCCAGATGGCAAAGCCTTACTTCCCGATCGATTTCGGCCAGGTGGCCGCGAAGCGCGATTTCCATCAGATCGAGATCGGCGGCAAAGTGAATGTGGGCGACCTGACGATCCGGCCGTTCGGCCTGAATCACCCACAGGGCGCGTCAGGCTACAGGATCGAGTGCAACGGCGTCGTCATCGTGTACGCGACCGACTATGAACACGGCGACCGCGAAGCCGACAATCGCCTGTGCGATTACGCGCAGGGTGCCAACATTCTGATCTGCGACGCGCAATATACGCCCGCCGAATACGAAACGCACAAGGGCTGGGGGCACAGCACGTGGGAAAACGCGGTGCTGCTCGCGAAGGACGCCCGCGCTGAACATCTGATGCTATTCCACCACGATCCCGTGCACGACGATCAGACGATGATGCGCATCAGCCAGGACGCGCGCATTCAGTTCGAAAATACGACCGCCGCGTGGGAAGGTTTCGTCGCCGCGCTGTAGTATTGAGTCTGGTGTTGAAGCATGGATTCGATCGACCACGTCGCTATCCCTGTTAAAGATGTCGCTGCCAGCGTCGCCTGGTACAAGCGCACTTTCCGGTGCGAAGTCACTTATCAGGACGACACCTGGGCGTTTCTTCAGTTCGGCAACATCAAGCTGGCGCTGGTTGTCGAGGAGCAGCATCCGCCGCACATCGCTTTTGTAAGCCCGAAAGCGGCCGGCTTCGGCGAGTTGAAGCTGCACCGCGACGGCACGCGGTCGTGTTACGTGAAGGACCCCGCTGGCAACCCGGTCGAGATTATGCAGGAGTGAAGAAGGTCGCCCTGGTCATCCCTGTCGCGGAGCGACCACAGGAACCAGCCGCATCGATTGCCAACCGGCCGCAGGATAACCCACAGGTCCGGGGGGAATGGTGCGGTTGGGAGAAGGCTGCCTATACTTCCAGCACGCTGTGGCGGCGGCCGAACAGGAAGTAAATCACCAGACCGATCGCCAGCCAGACGAAGAATCGGATCCACGTCAGCAGCGGCAACCCCGCCATCAGCAGCACGCAGCAGCCGATCGACAACAGAGGCACCAGCGGCACCCACGGCGTCCGGAAGCTGCGTGGACGTTCCGGCTGGGTCTTCCGCAGCACGATCACCCCGGCCGAGACGACGATGAACGCGAACAGCGTCCCGATGTTCGACAACTCCGCGAACGTGTCGATGTCCCAGATCCCCGCCGGAATTCCCACCACGAATCCCGCGATCCATGTACTGATGTGTGGCGTCTGGAAAGACTTGTGCACGCGCGAAAACATGCGCGGCAGCAGACCGTCGCGCGACATCGCGAACCAGATCCGCGCCTGTCCGTATTGATAGACCAACAACGACGACATCATCCCGACCAGTGCCCCGAAAGTCACTACCAGGCGGAGCCGGTTATATCCGAGCGCCTTCAGGGCGTCCGCGACCGGTGAGTCGGTATTGAGCGTTTGGTAATGCGCGATGCCGGTCAGCACCAGCGCGACCGAGCCATAGAGAATCGTGCAGATAATTAACGTTGCGATGATCCCGAACGGCAGGTCGCGCTGCGGGTTGCGGCATTCCTCTGCCGCCGTTGAAATGGAATCGAAGCCGATGTAAGTGAAGAAGACGATCGAAGCGCCGGTCAGCACGCCCGAAAACCCATGCGGAGCGAAAGGCTTCCAGTTATCGCTGTGCACCGCATGCGCCGCGCCGAGGCAGAAAATCGCGATCGCCGCAATCTTCACCATCACCATGATCGTGTTCGCCCGCGCGCCCTCACGCACGCCGCGCACCAGCACCCAGGTGACAAGAAGTGTAATCAGCAGCGCCGGAATATTGAAGACACCGCTCGGCTGGCCCGGCGCGGAAAACATCGGAAACGCGATGGCTGCTGGTAAATGAAAGCCAAAAAGATTATCGCCGAGGTCCTGCAAATAAGCCGAGAAGCCCACCGCGACCGACATATTCGACACGGCATATTCGAGGATCAGGTCCCAGCCGATAATCCACGCGAAAACTTCCCCGAGGATCGCGTACGCGTACGTATACGCGCTGCCCGCAACCGGAATCATCGACGCGAGCTCCGCATAGCAGAGCCCCGCGAAGAGACAGGCAATCGCGACGAGAACGAACGAAAGAGTTATTGCCGGACCCGCGCCCGGCCGCCCCATCATGGAACCTGCCTGGCTCCCGTGGAGCGCGAGGTCGAGCACGGTCGCATGCAGGACCGATTCGATTTTCTCGACATGGCCCGCCGCGGCCGTGCCGGTGAGTGTGAAGATTCCCGAACCGATGACAGCGCCGATTCCGAGCGCCGTCAGGCTCCAAGGACCCAGTGATTTGCGCAACTGCCTTTCCGGCTCTTCCGAGGCGGCGATCAGCGCGTCGATACTGCGGGTCCGTAGGAGCGCTCCCAAACCGATTTACTCAGCGCTTGCGCTGGCCCTGTGCCGATCTCCGGATCTTTTTCTTCTCGGAACCGCGTGCCACACCGGCGGCCCGTTTGGCCTTCGGCGTCGCTTTTTTGCGCGCCGCTCGCTTCAGTTTCTTGCGTTCTTCGGGTTTCTCTACGCTCTTTGTATTCATTATTTATCTTTACCGCCCACAACGGCCTTCGCCCTGTGCGCTCTTCTGTTTGAGTCAGGCCTTCGTGAGCCCTGCGTATTTCTCCACCAATTTTTTCATCCCGTGGTGCTGGAAGATGACCACCAGTTTCGCGTTGTCGCCGTCACCCTCCCGGCGCACGATGGTCCCCTTGCCATATTTGGGATGCTCTACTACTGTACCTGTTCGCGGCGGCTGCTTCGGAGCCGGAGGGGCTTTCGGCAGGACTCTGGCGGCTGGCGGAGCCGGCGGCATTACAGGACCGCGCGGCGGGGGCGGCGCGGGATCGCCGAAAAGTCCGCCCTGTGCGGGCGAGCTCGTTCGGCGGGGTAAGGCCGCAGCCGGCCGCGCGGGCGTTGCTGGCGAAGCGGGCGTCGAGGTTTCCCACGGCGGAGTGTCGTCCACGGGTTTTGCCGTCCGCGGGAAGGAAACCGGTGCGGCTGGCCGATTGACTGGCCTGGGCGAAGCAGGCGGCGGCGCCCCTGCCCGCATCGGCACGTTCACACCGCGCTCCTTGAAAAACTGCGCAACGTTCTCAACTGAGTTGTAAGTCTTGCCTGTGTAAAGATTCTTTCTCGCCTCCTGCCGGACCTGCCAGCGCTCAGCCGTAAGATCGATCTGCGGACCCTCGTCCTCTTCATCGACGCCGAGCTTTATCACGAGGTTCGAGGGAATCTCTTTGAGGAAGCGCGACTGCATCGTCCGCTCCTGCTCGCCACCGCCGAAGCGGCGCCGGTAACGAGCCCAGCTCAGCACGAGCCGCTTCTCCGCGCGCGTCATCCCCACATAGCAGAGCCGCCGCTCTTCTTCCATCGCGGCCTCGCTCAGCAGAGACCGGCTGTGAGGAAACAAGCCATCCTCCATCCCGGCGAGAAAGACGACGGGGAACTCAAGACCTTTGGCGTTGTGGATTGTCATCAACGTGATCTGCGAGGCCTCGTCGAGCGCGTCGGATTGCGCCACCAGAGCGGCATGATCGAGAAAATCGCGCACGGTCTCGCCGCGCTCGACAGCCTCCGCCGCCGCGTTCATCAGTTCGTTCAGATTTTCAATGCGGGTTTGCGACTCGGGCGTGTTCTCCTGCTCCAGCATGCGCCGGTAACCGGTGCGATCTTCGATAAACGCCAGCGCGTCATTCAGCGGACGAGTCTCGACTGCGTCGTGCAGCTCATCCATCATGTTGCGGAAGGCCGCCATCGCCGCGTGCGCCCGCGTGCCGAACTGATTCTCTTCGAGCATGCGCTCGATCGCTTCCCGGAGGCCCAGGGCGTTTTCGGCCGCGAATTTCTCGGCTTGCTCGACGGTCGTGCGCCCAATGCCGCGCGCCGGGACGTTGATGATCCGCTGCAGGCTGACGGTGTCCGTCGGAGACTGCGCCAGCTTGAGGTAAGCGATGATGTCCTTGACCTCGGCGCGCTGGTAATAGCTGATACCGCCGACCACGTTGTACTTGCGGTTGTAACGCCGCAGCGCTTCCTCAATCTGGCGCGACTGCGAGTTGGTCCGATAGAGGACGGCCACGCGCCGGTCCGGGTGCTGCCGCAGGATCTTCTCGATCGTATCGGCAATGAACAGCGCCTCGTTCTCCGCATCGTACGCGGTGTAGATGCTGAGCATGTCGCCTTCATCGGCGTCGGTCCAAAGCCATTTGCCTTTGCGCTCTTTGTTGTTCGCGACCACGACGCTGGCGGCTTCGAGAATGTTCTTTGTCGAGCGATAGTTTTGTTCGAGCCGGATGGTCTTCGCGCCCGGATAATCCTTCTCGAAATCGAGGATGTTACGGATATCGGCACCGCGCCAGCTATAGATCGACTGGTCTTCGTCGCCCACCACGCAGACGTTGTCGTGCGTTTGCGAGAGCAGGCGCATGAGCTCGTACTGGCTGCGATTGGTGTCCTGATACTCATCGATCATGATGTAGCTCAGACGGCGATTCCAGGCGTTGCGCGTTTCCGTGTCGTGGTAGAGCAGGCGAACGCTTTCGAGCAGCAGGTCGTCGAAATCGAGCGCGTTCGCGCTGCGCAGCTCTTTCTCGTACTCCTCGTAAACAGCCGCTACTTTCGTCACGCGAGGGTCCGCGGACTTGCTGTACATCTCCTGGGGTGTCTCTCTGTTGCTCTTCGCCTGGCTGATCTGCGAGAGCGTCGCGCGGTAAGGCATCGCCTTCTCATCGAGGCCCATGCGGCGGTAAGCCGCCTTGATGATCTGCAACTGATCTTCGTCGTCGTAGATGGAAAATGTGCGCTTGAAGCCGGGGCGGATGGAAGCCAGCGCATCCCCGTCGCTCCGCAACAACCGCACGCAGAAGGAATGGAAAGTCGCGATCCGCGGCGGCCGCTCGAGGTTCATTTCCTCCAGCAGCGAAGCCACGCGCGCGCGCATCTCGCCCGCTGCCTTGTTGGTAAACGTTACCGCGAGCACGGCTAATGCGGGTACATGCTTCGCGCTGATCAGATGCGAAATGCGATGTGTGATGACGCGCGTCTTGCCGCTGCCCGCACCCGCAAGGATCAGGACCGGGCCTTCGGTCGTTTCCACCGCTTCACGTTGTTGGGGATTGAGACCCGAGAGGAAATCCACTAAGAACCTATTTTCGCATCGGGGCATCGCCGCATGTGGGGCGGGATGGCATCCCAATGTCACCTGGCTTGTTGGCGCGGCTTATGCAGAATGGCGGGGGACGCCTCTTGACATTTCTGTTAGTTAGTACTAATTTTTTAGTGTATGTGCGGTGTCAAACGGGAGGCGTTGTTTATGGGAATACCGATTCGACAGGCGAAGATTATCGCCGGACTCCTCTTCCCCCTCGCTGTCGCCTCGCCGGCAGGGCCCGCATTCGAGGTCGCGATCGTCAAACCGTCAGCCCCGCCCTCCGGCGATCTCATCAACATCAACATCGGTACTTTTCGCAACGGCAAGCTCACCTTTTCGAACGCCTCGCTGAGCGATTGCCTCAAGTTCGCTTACGGCATCGTCTCCGACTCGCAACTCGCAGGCCCGGACTGGATCAAATCCATGGCGGTCCGGT
>DATAZF010000204.1:0-9135 GCA_036272235.1 Bryobacteraceae bacterium
CTGACGCCTTTCGGCGACAAACTTGTCTGGGCCGGCCAGCGTCTCGAAGCCAGGCTTGGACCGCAACTGCAGAACCTCGCGCAGGAGCTCGAAACCGAGATCAACCAGCTTCTCCCGCAAGGACCGGCAATCATTCGCGTACACGCCAGCCACGGCTTCGCCGTTTCCAAACTAAGAGAGCTGCTGGGCCGCGAGAAGGACCTCGGCGTCGACCTCCGATACGTCAGCAACCAGAACTCTCTCGTATCGCTTGCGCACGATGGATGCGATCTGGCGGGCATGCATCTCCCGCGCGGTGATCTCCGAAAGACAATCATCGACGCTACGAAAGGATTACTGAATCCAGCCATTCATCGCGTGATCGGCCTCGTGACGCGCGAGATGGGGCTGATTGTCAAGCGCGGAAATCCGTTCGGCATCGTCTCAGTCGCGCAATTGGCGGAGATGCCGGTTCGCTTCGTCAATCGCGATCCGGATTCCGGAACCCGCCTCTTGTTCGATCAGCTTCTTGCCCGGCAGGAGCTCGACGGCTCCGCTATCAACGGATACGAGCACGTTGAATTCACACATGCGGCCGTCGCGGCCTATGTCGCGAGCGGCATGGCAGACGTCAGTTTCGGCGTGGAGGCAGCGGCCCGGCAATTCGATCTCGACTTCGTGCGCCTCGTGACGGAAGATTACTTCTTCGTCTGCCGGAAACAATTCATCGAGCTTGCCGCGATGAAACGAGTGCTCTCGATCATGCGCGGTGAGGAGTTCCAGATGGCCATTTCGAAGCTGCCCGGATACCAGTCGAGCGATCCGGGATCGGTGAAGACCATCAAAGAAATGTTCCGGCCGCTGGATTAGGCAGTTTTGCCTGCGTTCGGCATAGTTCGCAGCTATAAGAATCTGCCTACATCAACACGTGAAGCGCCCGGCTGATCCAGCCCGTGCTCTTCGGCTTCAACACCTGGCGGGCCAGCCGCTCCACCCGGCCCGACGCCGCGACAGTCCCCGATCTTATATAGGCTTCGTGATTGCGCTGCAGTTCCGCCAGATCGTAGACATAATTCGCCATCATGCCGCCTGATTGTTTCATCGCCGCCGACGACATATCGGCCATCCAGTTGATCCGTTCCAGCCGCGCACCATTTTTCCAGTGGAAGCGCCCTACCGAATCGCGGGGCTCCTCGCCCTGTTTCACACGAAGCAGATAGTATGCGCAAGCCGACAGAAGGCGCTGCCGGGCTTCCTCGCCCCGCTCGCTGTCTTCGGCATTGTTTGCACCTGCGCCGGTCCCCTCAAGGAACGCCTCCGCGTCGCGTGTCTCCTGATCGTTGACGATCGATTCCGGCGCAGCGAGCTCCTGCCGCAGCCATTTGCGAAATCCCGGAATCGGCGAGAGCGTCGCATACGTCCGGATCCGCGGCAGGCTCTTCCCGATATCCTCCACCACCTGTTTGATCAGGGAACTGCCGAAGGGCACGCCGCGCAGCCCCTGCTGGCAATTGGTGATCGAATAAAAGATCGCGCTGTCCGCCGACGCCGGGTCCGCCACGGGAGCATTCGGATCGAGCAACGGTTGCACCAGCGTGCTCATGCCTCGCGTCAACGCCACCTCGATGAAGATCAGCGGCTCGCCTGGCAGCGCGGAGTGAAAGAACGCATAGCAGCGCCGGTCCGCTTCAAGCCGCCGCCTCAGATCGTTCCATCCCTGAATCTGGTGGACCGCCTCGTAAGCGATCAGCTTTTCCAAAACCGCGGCTGGCGAACGCCAGTCGATTCGTTCGAGCGTCAGGAAGCCGCTGTTGAACCACGATGCCAGCAGGTGGCAGAGATCGGCCGCGATGGGCTCCAGATCGGGATGGGTCTCGGTTTCCAGCAGCACCTGACGGCGCATCTCGATCAACGCGCCTGTGCCGCCCGCAGCCATGTTCAAACGGCGGAAAAGCTCCTGCCGCGGCGGCTCGACAACCTGCTGGAGTCGAAGAAGGTTTTGCGCGGAAGGTTCGCGCTGATACGCTTCTGCGGCAAGACTGACGTCATCGGGGCTGGGCGAGAAATCCCTGATCAGCGCCTCATAGAAAGCAATCCGGCCTGGCTGATCGAGGCTTCGATATGCCTCCAGGACCTCGGCTGCAAGAGCACCGGAGATGCCCTGGCTCTTTGCCATCAGGTCTCGGGAAAGCGCAACCAGCCTGCGAGTCGATTTCGGTTCCCCGGGTTCCAGGCCCGTGGGCGCCTTCAGCCCAAAAATTCGCGCGAGTCCCATTTCTCTCTCAAACCACCGCTTCAGGTGAAGACCTCGCGCTCGATAAAAATCAGCGCGAGGCGCTTTCGATGCCACCCAATGACCGGATCACTGCCACCGTGCTGTCGTGGGGCACCGGCAACCCAAAACTATCCTTCCCCAGCGCCACATCGAGCGGAGTAAATCCACGCCCTGTCTTTGCATCCAGCCTCGCTCCATGCTCGACCAGGTAGCGAACGATCGTATCGGCCCCGCGCGACGCGGCTCCATGTAGCGCAGTCTCGCCCTTCGAATTCTTCTGGTTCAAGTCGCCCCCTCGATCCAGACAGACTTTCAGCGCCTCAAGCGCTTCACTCTCCGTGCCGCGGGTTTGCTTGTCGCGATATCCGACGCCGGCTGCAAAGAGCAGCGCCGTATTTCCTTCTTTGGTGGCCAGCGCCGGGTCCGCGCTCGCATCGAGCAGGATACGCATCGTCGCCGCATCGCCCGAGCGCGCCGCGCGCATGAACGGCGTCGTCCCCTCGTCGAGCGTTGTATCGCCTGCATCCATGCCGCTGCGGCCCGGCAGGTTCTTCGTCAACCGAGTGTTGATATTCGCACCGTGCGCAATGATCGCCTTGATCAGCGCGACGCTCGAAAGAGTGTCTTCCTGCTTGCGCGAAGGCAGCGCTGTCCAGTCTTCATTGCGCATCTCGACTGCTGCGTAGAGGGCCGCGCGGCCCTTCACGTCGGTCACATTCGGATCCGCGCCGCGGTCGAGCAGGAACTTCGCGAACGTATACTGCTTGTTCATGATGGAAACCACCAGGCCGCTGGTACCATCCACGTCGGTCTGATTGATATCCACTCCAGCATCCAGCATCACTTTTGCCGTTTCGATATCGCCCTCGCGCGCCGTGAACAGAAACGCCGTAAATCCGCCTCTTGCGAAAGGCGTGACCGAGGAGGCTGCGCTCAACTTCGGAAGTTTCGTTTCGCGATCGAACGAGCGCACGCGCCAGTCGGCATGGCCCGCCAGAAGCTCGCGGACGACTTCGGAATGACGTTCCCCCGCAGCCCACATCAGTGCTGTTTGACCCTTGTAGCTCTCCCTGGCATTTACATCGGCCCCTTGCGCAAGCAGAATCTTCACAGCATCTACATTGCCACTCCGGGACGTCGTCATCAGGACGGTCTCGCCGTCGGATGTCACGCGCGTATTCGGATCCGCCCCCGCCTTCAACATCGCCTCGATCGCCGCCGGATTGCCCAGCGTGGCTGCTTCAGAGAGTGGCGTTGCCCCATAGCGGTTGACGGCCTTCGCATTCGCGCCTGCGCCGAGCAGCAGGGTTACCGCCTCCACGTCGTTCCAGTGCGCGGCCCAGTGCAGCGCCGTGGTTCCATCCGGTTGCGGCGTGTTGATGGCAGTGTGTTGTTTCACAAGCGAGCGCAGAGCCGCGGTATCGCGGTTCTGCGCCGCGTCGGCGGCATCGGTTCCCGCCGCGTAGACAGACCCGGCAAGACCCAGTATTAAGAAAGCGATGGCAAATTTCTTCATCTGGATCCCTATAACTCCGTCAATAGCCCGGTGCTGTCGCCCACGCGCTCCTGGTCGACTCCGGCCTTGTCGAGAATCGACAACAGCAAATTGGCCATAGGCGTCCCTTCGGGATATTTCAAGTGCCGTCCGCCCTTCAGCCTTCCGGCCGCGCCGCCTGCGACGAATACAGGCAACGGCGAGTGATTATGCACATTGCTGTTGCTCATGCCGCTGCCGAAAAGAATGAGCGAATGGTCCAGCAGATTGCCATCGCCATCCGGAGTGGCTTTCAATCGCGCCAAAAAGTAACTCATCAGCTCGACGTGATAAGTGTTGATTTTCGTCAAATTCTCCAGCCGCGCCGGATCGTTCTGGTGATGCGACGCCGGATGGAACCCTTCCGAAATACCCAGCATCGGGAATGTCCGGTAACTCACTTCGCGCGCCATCATGAATGTCGAGATGCGCGTGATATCCGCCTGAAAGGCCAGCGCCATCAGATCGAACATCAATTTCGAGTGCTCCTGATGATCGTCGGGGATCCCCGCCGGCGAGGTCGGCACAGACAGACTCGAATTGGAATTCTGCTTCTCCGCCAGTTGAATACGGCGCTCGATTTCGCGAAGCGTGTCGAGGTACTCGCCAACCCGGTTTCGATCGCTGGCGCCCAGACCGCCTTCCAGATGGCGCACCTGGTCCATAGCCGCATCCAGAATGCTGCGCTGCTGTTCGATACGCTCCAGACGTTCCTTTGTATTCGACCCATCCCCGAACAAGTGATCGAAGACGATTCGGGGGTTGATCTCCATCGGCAGCGGCGTGGTGGGTGTGCGCCACGAGATCGTGTTCATATAGGCGCAGCTGAACCCCACGTCGCACGATCCGACAAGCCCGCTGAAATCTTCCGTTGCAAGTTCCAGTGAAGGCAGCGGCGTCTCCTGCCCGATCTGCGCCGCCGCGATCTGATCGATAGTCGTACCCGCCTGAATATCCGCACCGTCCGTACGCTTCGGATGAACACCGTTCAGATACACCGCGGGCGATCTCGTGTGGTCGCCGCCGTTATCGCCGGGGCCGCCGGGCGCCGCCATCTTATGTGCCAGATTTGAAACCACAACGACCTGGTCGCGGAACGGCTGCAGCGGAGTGAGTGTCCGCGAGAGCTTGAAATCCGTCCCCTCTCCGATCGGCGTCCAGTTGGCTTGCACTGCGCCGTGCGGAATGAAACACAATCCCAGCCGGATCTGCGGATTCGCCGCCGTCTTTGCCAAAGCCGTGTGGGCGGGCACCATCGAGTCCAGCAGCGGAAGCGAGATCGCCGTCCCCACGCCTCGCAGGAATGTTCGCCTCGGGATGTGCTTCTTTGTGATAAACGGCATTCTCAATTTCCTTTCCGCGAATCGTCCAGCGGCGAAGTCTGCGCCTTGATTCTCATCTCGAAGGGCGTGCTCTCCACAATGCCGAGCACCAGCGAGGAAAAACGATAATCGCCGGCACGCGCTTCGTGCACAATCCCGCGCACGGCCGGCATATCGTAATACCCTGTGCCCCGGCCAAGCGCATAGGTCAGCAGTTTCTCCGTTAACACCCCAATAAAAACATCCGGATGTTCGCCCAGCATCTTGTCGAGTGCCGCGGGGCCATCGATACGCTCTCCGTTGTAAAGGGTGCCCGACGGATCGATCGCCTTCTCCTCATCCGTGTCTCGCCAGCGGCCGACGGCGTCAAAATTCTCCAGCGCGAATCCGATCGGATCCATCACTTTGTGGCAGCCCGCGCATACGGGGTCGGCGCGATGTTGTTCCATGCGCTCCCGCAGGGATAACGGCGCGGCCCCCTCTGCGTTCTCTTTCAACTGCGGAACGTTCGGCGGAGGAGGCGTCGGCGGGATCCCCAGCAAATTTGTCAACACCCACTTGCCACGCTGAACCGGCGAAGTCCTGTTCGGATAGGAAGTCACCGCCAGTATGCTCGCCTGGCCCAGCAGGCCGCGGCGCTCCGGCGTATCGATCGTCACGCGCCGGAACTGGTTCCCGTAGACATTCGGCATTCCATAGTGCCGCGCCAGGCGCTCATTGACGAAAGTGTAGTTGGCGTTCAACAGATCGAGCGCGCTGCGATCCTCGCGAATGATGCTCTGGAAAAACAATCGGGTCTCCTGCTCCATCGACTCGCGCAGATTGTCATCGAAGTCCGGAAAGTTCTGCAGGTCCGGTGAAAAGTTTTTCAGGTTTCTCAGGAACAGCCACTGCGCCGCGAAGTTATCGACGAGCGCCGCCGCGCGCGCGTCGGCCAGCATGCGCTTCACCTGCTGTTCGAGCACCGTGCGATCCCGCAGCTTTCCCTGACTCGCCAGATTCAGGAGTTCATCGTCCGGCGGGCTGCTCCAAAGGAAGAATGCCAGCCGCGAAGCCAGCGCCACCTGGCTCACCCGGTATACCGCCCCAGGCGCAACGTCAGCCGGATCGGCCTCGAACCGGAACAAAAACTCCGGGCTCGCCAGAATGAACTGCAGCGCGGATTCGATTCCAGCATCGAAGTTGCCCTTTGCATTGCGCTGGCGCTGATAGAAACTCAGAGGTGTTTCGAGGTCCCTGTCCTCAATGGGCCTCCGGTACGCCCGCCGCATCAGAGTCGCGATGATCCTGCGTGCGCACGGCAGTTCGTCCTGCCCATTCGCCGGTTTGCATACGAACACCTTCGCGCGCGACGGCGCATTGCCTGGACCGGTGGCAGCGAACGGACCCTCCACGCTCACCCTGTCCACCGACGGATCTCCCGTGATATCCAAACCGTCTATCGTGGTTCGCATAAACGGCTTGATCAGATCGTCCTTTTCCGCGTGGCTACGCAGGATCACAGCGGCGGCGATGGAGTGCGGCCCTGCTTTGACCGGAATCCGCACCGCCAGCTTTCGATCCAACCCGGCTCCAAACTCGCCGGGATTCGATGCCATCCGGACAAAATCGGCTTTGCCACCAGCAGTCACCAGAGCAATCCTTTTCCCGTCGAGGCTGATCTCGATCTGATGCGCGTCTTCCATTCCCCGCATCAAGTCGAAGGTATTCCGCCATAACCGGACCTTCACGAGATACTCCGCATCCAGCGGGAAATAGTGCTTGACTACTGTGCCGCCGCGCGTTCCCAATGGAAGCCCCTCGATGTGCTGATCCTGCGAAAGATCGGGGCGCACGCGGTAAGTCGTCGTGGCAGATGCAATATTCATGTCGCCAATCGCTTCGCGGCTGATGTTCCACGATGCCGACAGATATCGCTCCATCAGCGAGGGCGACATGCGGAGGACATCGGCAATGTTGTCGAAGCCGCTGCTCTCATCGTCCGGAGGCAGCAGAGCCGTCGAGTCGACGTCGAGCGCGAGAAGGTCATGGATGGCGTTCGCGTACTCCGCGCGGTTCAGGCGATGCATCGCGGCATGCCCGGGATTTGGCTTCGCCGCGGCCGCCCGGTCGAGCGACGTTTCAAGGAAGGATGCGAGCCCCTCGACAGCGTTCTGATTCGGACGCGGCGCTCCCGGAGGCGGCATGGACCCGGTGCGCAGCTTGCGGATCACTTTCTCCCAGATCTCGGCGCCATGCGGAACGTCCGAGAGGTCTGCCGTCTGCAATGAAAGTCCGCCCGTACGCAGCTTTTCGCTATGGCATGTGGCGCAATATTTATCCAGCAGCGCGCGTGGTTCCACAGCTTGCCCGCCGGCCTGGCCGAAGGCAGCGCCAGCCGCAATTGAGCCCAGAAGCAGCGAGCGTCCGAAATGCTTCAAGTATCTGTCTCCCGGGCGAATTCTATCGAGCCCATTGTATGCAGTCAATCGACCCTCCGTTGATGACGGCTATCATTGCGATTGATAGCCGGTGGCTCCGCAATATCGTTCAATAGATTGAACAAACTGGCCCGCACCGCATTCCCCGTATAGACTCCTCCTCCGAGGTTCGGGATGATCAAAGGAACGGGTCGACTACAACCGGATCAATTACGATGTCACGGTGGAAGATCCGAAAGTGCTGACGAAGCCGTGGGTCATGCACAGCTCGATCATGCTGCGGAACGGCACGCGGCTGCGTGAATACGAGTTCGCGGAGAACAATACCGATATTCAGCACTATGAGGAAATGCTGAAAGACGAATCCCTCTTCCGCCGAAAGCAGGGTGCGCAGGCGGGCTTCGGCCTGGCGCGTTGCTAAGGTGGTATTCGATAAATGAAGATCGTTATCGATACCGATTCCGCAACGCTGCAACAAACCGCCGGCGGCGTCGAAACCAGCCTCGGCCTTTACACAAAAGAAGCGTTCGAAGTGTTGTCGCGCCAGTGGACCGGCGTCGGATTCGCGCTGAAGTATTATCACAACTTCAGCTGGTTTGGGTTGCCCATTCTGCAGTTGCCGGAAGATCTCGTCCGTCTGCAGGAGGTCGTTTACGCCCTGCGCCCCACGGTTATTATCGAAACCGGTGTGTTTCGCGGCGGCTCTCTGCTGCACCATGCGAGCCTGTTCGAGGCTCTTGGCAAAGGCCGCGTCATCGGCATCGACCTCGAGATCGCTGCCGCCGATCGCGAGTCGATCCGGCAGCATTTTCTGGGGCCCCGCATTACGCTGATCGAAGGCGATTCCACCGGTCCCGAGACTCTTGCGCGAGTGTCGCGGCTCCTCCGGCCGGAAGATTCCGTTCTGGTGTTGCTGGATTCCGCCCACACAAAGGACCATGTCGCTCGCGAGCTGGAATGCTACGCGCCCTTCGTCACTGCCGGCTCGTACATTGTTGCCGCGGACGGTGGTGTCATGCGCGATGCGGCATTGACGCCGCGCGGCGACCCGTCGTGGACCTGGGATAATCCCACCGAAGCAGCGCGCGAGTTCGCCGCCCGCCATCCGGAGTTTTCGGAGGAGCAACCGCCGTGGCTCTTTCACGACGGAGAGTTGACCGAGAACGTCAGCTACTGGCGCAACGGCTGGCTGAAGCGGGTTTAGTAGATGACCGTGCAAATCGAAATCGCCAAAGGGGCCGATGGTGCGGGTGCATTGAGTTGCCGCCATGACGACGACTCTGTGACCTGGCAGAAACAGGCGAAGCAGGCGGGTCATTTCGCGCTGCACGATCTGAGGCACTTCGCGGTTGAAACGACCCTCAGCTGCCGCAGTGGATTTTTCGGGCTTATTGCCGACGGGCCGGACATTGAGGATACAAACGGGACAGCTTCGCGCGGACCGCGCAAGCTGACGGAAGCGGAGATTCTGGCCGTACGCCAGGTTCGATCCGCACTGTTCGAGCGGTGGTCTGCAACGGCGGACGGAGACAAACTGCGGCCGGCGTTTGAAGTGGCGGCGGCAATCCGGTAAGTAGAGCCGGGGACAAGCGACGATTAAATAGT
>DATAZF010000205.1:0-6609 GCA_036272235.1 Bryobacteraceae bacterium
ATCCCCTGACGGCGGCCTTTCCCAAACAGGAAACCTGCGGGTTATCGCCGCAGATGCGGCGATTCTGGCAGAGATATCAAGGGCGGAGCCCTCTCAGGGCGCGGGCTGCGAACATTGCGCGAGAGCGTTTCGCAGATCGCGCAGTTTGGGCGGTTTGCCGATCACCCAATCGACATGCGGCGGGACCTTGCCTTCGTCCACGAGCTTTTGTCCCCAGCCGGTGAGCAGAATCACGCGTGTCGCAGGGGACCCCGTCTTCACGGCGGCGGCGACTCTGCTGCCATCCACATGAGGCATGCCGAGATCGGTTATAACCACATCGAAGGAATTTCGCCGTTCCGATCCCACCTGGAAAAAGTCAACCGCTTCCTGGCCCCCCATCGCCGTAGCGACGGTATGGCCCTCGATCTCCAGAATCTGGCGAAGCGTTTTGCTCACCACGGGGTCGTCGTCCACGACGAGGAGCCGTAGACTGGCGGGCGCGATCTCTGGTGCTGCCTGCAGCGGCAACACCGAAGCCGCGGTCGACGCGAATCTCAGGCGCACGGTGGTGCCGGCGCCGGGTGCGCTCTCGATCTCGATTTCTCCACTGTGACGCCGTATTACTCCGTAAACCATGGCCAGCCCGAGTCCGGTGCCGCGCTCTCCCTTGGTGGTGAAGAACGGCTCGAAACAAAGGCGGCGGGTTTCCTCATCCATTCCCGTGCCCGTATCGATGATTTCAATCTCGACATGGCCCGGTGTGGCGGAGGTTCGCAATGTCACCGTTCCGCCATCCGGCATGGCATCGACGGCGTTGAAGACGAGATTGGTAAGCGCCTCCCGCATTTCGCTCTCGATCCCGGAAGCTGGTCCGAGGTTCCGCGCGAGGTCCAGCTGCATTTCGATCACGGTGCCGCGCTGCTGGGGCATATCGCTCCAGCGCGCGCGGGTCAGATCCACCACCTGCCGGGCGATGCGGTTTACATCGACGGGCGACAGCACGAGCTCAGGCTCGCGCGCGCGGTAGAAATCCCGCATGCGGCCGACCGTATGCGCGACGTCTTCAATGGCGCGTTGCGTGATCTCGAGATACTCACGGGCGCGTTTACTCAAATCGGGCTCGCGCTCAAGTAAGGAGGCGACATAGAGTGAGACCGGAGCCAGTGCGTTGTTGATGTCGTGCGCGATGCCGCTCGCCATTTGCCCGAGCGCGCGCAGCCGTTCGTGCTGCAGGGCGGCGTCCTGCGTCTGGCGAAGCTCGTCGTAGGCCTTGCGCAGGGCTTCGTGAAGCTCCGCCTCTCTCTCGGCGCGGGAGCGTACCGCCTCAATCTCTTTGTTCTTCAGATCCTCGACGATACGCTGGTTTTCTTCCTGGAAAAACTTGCGGCGCAGCAGGGCGCGGATCCTGGCTTTGAGTACCGCGGTCTCATTGGACTTGCCGACGAAATCGTCGGCGCCGGCTTCGAGGCCGCGCGTCATGTCGTGTTCCGCCTCGCTCGTCGTCAGCATGATGACGACCGCGGGCTGGCGCTCCATATTGCCGCGATTGAGCTCGGTGATGCGGCGGCAGACTTCGATTCCATCCATGCCAGGCATCACGAGGTCGACCACAATGCAATCGAACGCTTCGCTGCCGAGACGATCGAGCGCTTCATCGCCGCCTGACGCACGCGAGACTTCGTATCCTTCGCCGTCGAGCACACTGGCGAGGTATTCGAGGTAAGTGGCGCTGTCGTCGATGGCAAGAACCCGGGCGCGGCGAAAGGAGGCATCCGATGGCTGGCCGCGCTTGCGCAGCAGAGTGCGGACGCGCAGTAGCAGAATCTCCGAAGGTACCGATTTCGATACGTAGTCGTCGGCGCCGCTGTCCAGCCCCGCCAGTTCGCTGCCGGGGGCCTGTTCGGCCGTCAGCATAAGAATGGGTATGTCGCGCGTGCGGACGTTCATGCGCACACGCCGGCAAAATTCGTCCCCGCGCAACCCCGGCAGATGGTAGTCGGCCACGATGAGGACCGGGAGGCTTTGGTTCAATTCTTCGAGCGCGGCTTCGGCGGAGGAAGTTCGCGTCACTTCCCAACCTTCCGCTTCCAGCAGGTAACGGAGCTTGAGTGCCTGAGTTTCCGAATCTTCGACGATCAGGATGGGGAGCGTCGCCGAAACGCTTGACGGTTTCATGCCGCGACCTCGCTTCCACTGGGTCTGAGTGCCGGCCGCGCGAGTTCGAGAATCCGCGGAGCGATGGCCGGGAGCGGCAGCGACTCCGACACCGCGCCGAGTCGTACCGCTTCGGCGGGCATTCCGTAGACGACAGCGGTGGACTCATCCTCCGCGATCGTGTGGTTGCCGCTTTGGCGAAGACGCAGCAAGCCCGCGGCGCCGTCTTCTCCCATGCCCGTAAGCAGCACCCCCAGCGCCCGGTCCCCATAGGCCGCTGCCATGGATTCGAAAAGCACCGTTCCCGAAGGGCGCTGCCCGCAAACGGGATCTCCGCGGCCGGATTGTGCAAATCCGTTTGCCGCCAGCAGGTGACAATCGCACGCGGCCATATAGATCTTCGCTGGCGAAAGGGGCACGCGATCTTTCACGACCTCAACGGCAAAGGGTGTAACCGTGCGCAACCAGGCCGCGAAACCCTCGAGGAAGCTGCCGGTAATGTGCTGGACGAGCAGGATCGGCAGCGGAAAATCCCCGCCGAGGCCGCCGAGCACATGTGTCAGAGCGTTTGGTCCTCCGGTAGACGCGGCGATGCCGAGCAGTTTGTAATCGCCGCGTAGTTTGGAATCCGCCATGCGCGGGAAGAGCGGCCGCGCCAGGACAGGCGTTTGCGCCCGCCGCCTCACCACCCTTACCTGGCTCATGATGACCAGTTGCGTGCACAACCTTTCCGCCACGGCGGCGTATTCCGCCGAGGTCACACCCGCGGGCTTTTCGAGGACCGTGAGCGCGCCGGCCCGCAGGGCATTCATCGTAATCGGAATCTCCGAGCTGTCGACGCTGGCGGAGATCACCACGATGGGTGTCGGTTTCTCCTGCATGATTCTTTGCGTCGCTTCGAAGCCGTTCATTCCGGGCAGGCGAATATCCATCGAGATAACGTCAGGCGCCAGCCGGGCGAGCAGGTGCAGGGCTTCCTCAGCCGTCTCGACAGCCGCTGCAATTTCGAGACGCGGATCGGACGTGATGATGTGTTCGAGCAATTGCCGGACAACTTTCGAATCTTCGACGACGAGTACGCGGATTTTTTTCATGGTGCTGGTTCGTCAGACGATCTGCCGGATCACGGAGAGCAATTCCTGCTGGTCGAATTTCCGCTTCACGATATAGGCATCGGCGCCCACTGCCAGTCCGCGCTCCTGGTCTTCGCGGCGCTCAACCGAGCTGACGACGATCACCGGAATTTTCGCAAGCGCGGGATCCCGCTTCATGGCTTCAATCAACCCGAATCCGTCGAGATTCGGCATCTCGATATCGCTGATGACCAGATTGGCGGAGTCGCGCCGCAGGCTGGCCAGAGCGTCGATTCCATCGACGGCGACGCGGACCCGGTAGCCGTTGGCTTCGAGGATACTTTTTTCCAGTGCGCGAGTGGTCATGGAGTCGTCGACGACCAGGATTGTGGCAGCCGCGGCATTAGCTTCCGGCGCCGGTTCTCCCGCGGGTTCGGGACGCTTTGGGGGGGAAAATGGCTGGGCATGTGGGCGTGGCTGAAATGCGCTCTGTATCAGCTCCATCGGGTTGACGACGAAAGCGATGCTGCCGTCGTCGAGAATTACACCCGCGGAGACTTTGCCGCCGCAGCCAGTTGCGTATGGCAGATCCTGGACCACGGCGTCTACTTCGCGCGCAACTTTTTCGACCGCGAGAGCAATCCGCCGGCTGCCGGACCGCAGAATCATGGCGTGCCGCTCCGGCGCGTTTTCCGCGGGATCTGACGGGTTTGCCAGGCCAAGGAGCGCCGAAATGCCCGCGAGAGGCAGCGGCTGCCCATCGACGACGAGAACCGGTTTCCCTCCGGCTGTCTCGACGTTCGAGGGCTCGATACGGCGAACCCGCTCGATCCCTGGAACCGGAATCGCATAGGTATGGTTCCCGCTGTTGACGACCATCAGCCGGTGGCTGACCACGGAAAGGGGAACCGAGAGAGTGATGCGGGTTCCTCCGCCCGGAACCGGCTGCAGGTCGAGATCGCCTTGCAGGCGGCGCATGGCTTCATAGACCACCGATAGGCCCATCCCACGGCCCGAGAGGCTCGACACGGATCTGGAAGTGGAAAAACCGGCCCGGAACAGGATACGGGTCAGGGAGTTTCGAGCGCCCGGACTGGTGTCCTCTCCGGACGGGACGCCCTCGCCGGCCGCGACTTCGGCGACACGCGCGAAATCCACGCCCGCACCGTCGTCTTCCACCGTGACGTTCAGCCGCTGCCCATCGGCGTCGACATGGAGCGTGACGACGCCTTCCGGTTTCTTGCCCTTCCCGATGCGTGCCAATGCCGGCTCGATTCCATGGCTCACGGCGTTGCGCAGCAGATGCATGATCGGATCTTTGAGTGCATCGAGCACGCGCCGGTCCGCGTGAACGCTGGCGCAGCTGGCGCGAAACGCAATTTGCTTTTTCTCGTTCTGGCCTTCATCGCGCGCGAGATCCCGCATCATTTTGCGATAGCCTTCGAGCAGGCTTTCGGCGGGCACCATGCGTGCCTGCCGGACGTCCGCCTGAAGCTGCTTTCCAAGCCGGCTCAAGCTCCAGTGAGTGCTTTTGTGGAGGCGGAGCGCGGCACGGACCTGTCTGCCAACGGCCCGGGTCTGCCGCTCGATCGCATCGATGCACTCAGGCAGGTTCGCGGCGCCGGGGGTCAAGGCGGCTGCGATCCGGCTCGCATTTTCGATTCTGGAAATATTGCGGAGCAACTCATCGAGCGCCTGCGCTACGCCGTCCTCGCGCTGCGTTTCGCCGGCAAGGCTGCCGGCCGTCCGGAACAGTCCATCGAAATTTTCCGCGCTGATCCTGACCATCTCGCGGGCCTGAAACGAAGGCGCCGGGAAAGGGGCTTCTGGTACAGGCTCAGCTATTCCAGCCACCCCGCCGATGGCCCGCAGCGCGGCGGCGACACTCTCCGCATCTCCTGTTGGGGCAGGGCCGCCTGCCGTGAGCGCCGACATGCAGTCTTCGCTGGCGTCGAGGACTTGCTGGGTGACCCGTGCCACCTGCTCGTCGAAGGCGCATTCGCCGCGCCGCACGCGGGAAAAGAGCGTTTCCAGACGATGCGCCAGTTCTTCAATCGGCTTCAGTTCAACGGCCCTCGCCGCCCCTTTAAGGCTGTGAGCGCGCCGGAAGATTTCCTCGAATTCGGGTCCCGCGGGTGGCGCGCTGGTCTTTGCCATCAGGACAAGCAGAGAGCGGATCTGGTCCACGTGATCGCGGTGCTCGATCTCGAAGGTGGCGAGCAGCTTCTGGTGGAGGTCGTTCAATGCTGTTCCCGGCATTTCGTTAGCTCACCTCGCCAAAGTCTGGTTACTGGAAAACCAGGTGGCATTGGGCAAGGGCGCCGGCGCCACGGGAAAGGCCCCGCCGTCATACTCTGTACCTCTCAACTGCCTTTTCCAGTTGCTGCGACAATGCAGCAAGGTTGAGTGCGGATTTCTCCAGTTGCTGCGTGCCCGCCGCATTCTGCCGGCTGGCCTGCCCGATGTCGCGCACGGCCTGCATGACCTGCGTGAATCCGATTTGCTGCTGGTTCGAGCCCGCCGCAATTTGCTGGAAGGCTTGTACGCTTTGCTGAATGCTTTCCGCCATCGTGCGGATCGTCCCGTTCGCCACTTCCGCCTGCTGCTTGCCCGATTCGACACGTTTCACCGCTTCTTCCGTCAACATCACCGAGCTGTTGATGCCCTTCTGGATGTCGCCAAGGATCCCGCGCACCTGCACGGTGGCTTCACGCGACTGGTCGGCCAGGTTTTTCACTTCGCTGGCGATAACGGAAAAACTGCGGCCATGTTCTCCCGCCGCCGCCGCTTCAATGGCGGCGTTGAGCGCCAGCAGGTGGGATTGCTCGGCAAGATCGTTCACGGTGGAAATAATTTCGCCGATGGCCTGTGTTTTCTCGCTCAGGGAGACGACGTTACCCGCGACGGCCTCGGCCTGAGCGCGAATATTCTCCATCGTCCGCGACGCATTTTCCATCGCCAGCAGCCCCGCGTGGCTGGCGGCGGACGTCGCTTCGGCAGAGGCCGCAACCTGACGGGCCCTCTCCACGATCTGGGCACTCGACTGCGTAACTTCCTCCATCGTGATGGTGGTTTGCTGCACCGCGGCGGCTTGCTCGGCAGTGCTGGCGGCCTGCTGTTGGGTCGACGCCAGGATCTCAGCCGAGGCTGAGCTGAGATTTTCGGTGGCAAGACGGGTCTGGGTGGCAACTCCCTTGAGCCCGCCGACCATGCGGTCGAGGCTCCTGCCCAGTTCTCCCAGTTCGTCGCGGCTCGAAACATTGGCTTGTTGCGTCAGATCGCCTTCCCCCACACGTCCGGCAAACTGCACGAAAACGCCCAGCGGACCAGTGATGGAACGCTGAATGAGAATACCCACAAAGGAAACCAGAACCACTATCACGACGCCGCCCCAAATCAT
>DATAZF010000206.1:0-6182 GCA_036272235.1 Bryobacteraceae bacterium
GACCAGCTTTACATCGGCTCCAACAGTCGATCCCCAAGCCACTTCAACATTGCTTTCATGGCGGTTGATCACGAGATTCAACCTGGCGGGCGTAACAGTTGACCTTTAGTAGCGAGTCGCGGACTCGCTTTTCGCCAGAATCACCGATCGCCGTTCGATTCACGCGATAATCGGGTATGCACGGGCGCGAAACAAGGCGCCGAAACCGTTCATGTGGATCGCGAAAAGCGGCAACATCCTCCGTAAAATTCGACGTATAGCATTCACCGCATAAGCAAATATCCGTGGACGCTTCTTTTGACGAGATTTGCCGCCGTATCGCCGAGGTGGGTCCCGGCCTGCACAGCGCCGGCACCTTTTCCGCGGGGACATTCGAAGCTATTGCACGCGCCGCCCGCAAACTGCGAATCCGCAGTTCTGTTGAAACTGGTTCCGGCGCCAGTACGCTCTTGTTCTCTCATCTGAGCGAGCATCACGCAGTGTTTGCGTTGGACGGCGGAAGCGGCAGCGTCACTAATGTTCGCCGGTCACCACTCTTGCGGCAGAACGTGGTCACTTTCGTGGAGGGTCCAACCCAGGCTACTTTGCCACAGCACCGCTTCACCGAAAAAATACAGCTTGTACTTATTGACGGTCCGCACGGCTACCCATTTCCAGATCTCGAGTACTACTATCTCTATCCCCACCTGGAGACCGGCGCGCTGTTGATTCTTGACGATATTCACATTCCGACCGTCCATAACCTCTTTCAGTTTTTGCGGCGGGACGCAATGTTCGATCTGGACGAAGTCGTTGGAACAACTGCATTCTTTACGCGCACCAGTGCTCCAACATTCGATCAGTTCGGAGACGGGTGGTGGCAGCAAAAGTACAATGCGAAACCGCTTCTGCGGTATACATGGCGGGAAGGATTAAAAAAGCTCCTGCCTGCGCCGGTGCAACGAGGCGTAACGCGGATCAAACGGAAATTATCACGCGGACTCTCACACGCCACTGTGAACATTCTCGCGCCCCAAAGCGACACGCTGGTGGCGGGCAGCGGGATAGTTGAAGGATCCGCAGTCATGCCCGCTGATTCGTTTCTGTGGGTGCTGGCTCGCCGCAAGGATTTTAACGGCTGGTGGCCTCAAAGCACCGGGGCCATACCGGTGGACGCGAACCGGTGGACCGTATCTGTGACCTACGGAGGACCCGAGGATAAGGCTTGCGATTTCGAAGTTGCGGCTCTCATTGTCGGGCAATCGACCCACGAAATGTGGACAGACTGGGTGGCACGAGTGAAGGAAACCGGTTTGTTTCCTCCGGTTCAGCTACCGTCGGCTGGGTTTGTGCTCGGCGAAGCATTTCGTACTGTGACAAAGGCCCCGTAAAATTCGGCGAGCTAGCGCCGGTTGTCAGCTATTCGAGAGAAGCATGCCGCTGGTTGGTGTCGGGTTTTTCGGCGCGATCGATCAGGATTACTTCCACGGGGCCTTTGGCGGATTCCAGCATCTGGGCGGCGGAGGGCCCGAGATCGGGTGTCCAGTTAGCTGGAAATCATATTTTCCCGAAAGGCCGGTTTTGTCGAACACGGGCCGCTCCAACTGCCGGGACAGCATTAAAGTCAGGTCGGCCAGGGTTGCCAATGTCCCGATCATCTGGCCCCAGGAAGTCCGGATTCCGGCGCTGGACTATCTACTTCCAATGCTTTGCTCTCCCACCCTTCGCGGTCGGTGAGCTTCGAGCCGGTCCTAATGGCGACCAGTGCGTATATCGGCAATTCTCTCGTGTCGCGACGCACGGGAAACGCTCGGACAGCAGCGTCAGCAGCATCAAGCGAGTTCCGGGGATACTGCCGGACGCGCCTTTCGCCGAGATGTCGTAGTGCTCAGCGTTCAGCCAGCCCGATCCTCCTATGATCTGAAAATCGCGGACGTTAGAGGCGGTCTGGATGATTCCCCGTAGAGTTCCATTCGTAACCTGCAGCCCGCCGCAGGGAGTGAATTGAAAGGTCGAGCCGCGCACGTCGCCGGGCCGGACTGTCTTGATCGAGGCAACATCAAACGAAGGCGTGGGCTGGGCAAAACTCATGCCGAGTGAAAGAATTATCAGAACGGCGACGCGCATCGTCTTCTCCCTGATTGCCAATACTCCGGAGAGAGCTCAGGGTTACACGAATCGCCGAAACAGCAGGCGGTTTCGGGTGCCGGCTATTTCACGTCGAGAGCGGCGAGTGTCGGGCCGCCGCCGGTCTTCGGGCGCGGCAGCAGACTCGGACCAGACGCCTTCAGCACAGTGGCGATGTTGGTGTCGACAGGGAAAATGAATCCGAGGAAGACGGACTGCATTTCGTCCCAGTTCTGCGGACCCCAGTGAACTTCTTTCGTCGGGTCCGGATTGGACGGATTATTCGCCGAGTTGTCGTAGTGCGCGATGGAAACGATCTTCGTGCCCTTCGGCAGAACAAGGGGTTTGGCGAGATCGTAGCCGAGTTGCCAGTTGAAATCGAACTTGCCCTTGAAGATGGTTTCCTTCTCGCCGGTGGGATAGACTACACGGATCTCGAAATCTTTGCCGCGAAGATGCGCATGCGGCTGAATGTAGACCAGCCTTACATCGGCGCCGACGGTCGATTCCGAAGCCACTTCGACATTGCTTTCATTGGCGGGAATTACGAGATTCAAGGCGGCGGGCGTTCCGGGGGACGTGTAGTAGCGGGTCACCGGTGCGCTCTTCGCCAAAACGAGTCCGACGCGCGCTGTATCCGATGCGGGCTTGCCAATTGTCGTGTAGTGCAGTTCGAAGACAAAATCCGACCCTTTGGGGATCAGCTTGGCGGAACCATCGATCTCGAAGTTCTGCGCGCCAAGGCCAGGATTGTATTTGCCGATGATGTCGTTGCCTTCGTCGGCGGTGTTTTTACCCATGCCGGTCGAGTAGGGAACGCCGGGAGTGGCATGCTCCATCCAGTGCGATCCCGGAGGCCGCACCCAGACTTTGCCATGGTGCAGAACGGCATTGTTGGAGGGCCGCATTTCGGCCTGCTTGACCCAGAGGTCTTCAGTGATATTGCCCTTCACAAGGATGTACTGGTAGTCGATGGTGCCGGTGGCCGGAAGCTGGAAGGCATTCGGCACCGAGATCACCATGTCAGGCTTGAGATTCCAGCCCTCCTGAAATTTCCGCGGGGCCGGTTTGTCTTTGGTATCGCCTTCCGGAGCGCCGTTATCGACCCAGGCGGTGAGCGTTTGGATCTGCGCCTCGTTCAGGCGGCGGTCGTTGGCGAAGTGGCCGATTTTCGGGTCCGCGAACCATGGCGGCATCTTCTGGCTGACGACAGCGATCTTGATCGCTTTGGCCCACGGACGGGCTTCGGTGTAGGTCATCAGCGACATCGGAGCGATTTCGCCCGCGCGATGGCACTCCTGGCAATTGTTCTGGAGGATGGGCAAGACATCTTTATTGAACGTGACGTTGGTGGCGGCCATCGCCGTAATCGTTATCAAGCCGCTCGCAAGTGCGACACGAAGCACTGTCATAAACGCCTCCCGCTCTGATTCCAAACGTAGTTATACCGCTCTGGATTGTATTGGAGCGGAGGGTCGAAAGCAAGGGTGGGGAATTGTGGGGCGCTTCCTTATCTGTGACCGTTTAACTTAACACGACAGTTAGCACGCGGGCAAAGCAACTGCCGGCAACTGCCGAAAATCCTCGAGTTGGGGCTCGCTGCGCTTCCCGCACTGAAGAAATTCTCAGACCTCGCCCTGCACGCCGTTTGGCGGCACGAGCCTCCGAGCGATTGAGAAGAGCCGCAGCGGACAAACCTCGTGGCTGGGCACCCGGGTGGCAGTCAGCCTGAGCTGGTTCACCTGTCACGGACAGCGGAGTTACCAACCCCGCACCAGGATGCCATCCCTGCAGTTTTTGTATTTGCGCTAGCCCTTGCGGGATTGCTGCGAGCCCGTTCGCAACGCGGCTTCAATTTTCTCAGCCAGCATTTCGTACGACGCATTGCCGGGATTGTACAAACGCACAATTCCCTGCCCGTCCACGACTACCATCGTCGGGGTTGTACTAACCCCGAACTTCGCGAAATTCGCCTCGCTCAGTGGAACTTCCACCGGACCCAGGCCCGCATAATACTTCGCAAAGACTTCGCCGATGTATTTCGTCTCAACGGCCGGAGGCGCATCCTGTCCGCCGGCGACATAGCCGTAGTGCTGCGTCGGCGCCACAACGACGAGCCCACGGGGACCGTATACCGTTTCCAGCTTCTTCACGATGGCGATTTCGTTCTTGCAGTCCGAACACCAGTGCGCCCAGAGGAAGAGCAGCACGGGATGTCCCCGGTGCGCGGAAAGCGGTAACGGCTTGCCGGCGCCGGCGATCCCCTGGGAAACGTCGAGGACCGGAGCGGGCTTGCCTTCAAGCGTCAGAAGGTTGAGATTTTTCTGAATACGATCGTGAATCGACGTGGTCTGGTATTTCCTGAACTCGTCGCGAAGGAAGACTACCGCTTCATCGCGACGGTTTTCGGCCGCCAGACTCTGGGCCTGGACCTCGATGCCAGCGCCGAGGGCGAGCGGCAGCAGCGGTTCGGCATCCAGCTTGCGATGCGTGAGTTCGACGAGGCATAGCTTCATCACCTCGGCGGCATTCTTCTCGGCCGCAGCGACATTGTGGTGCGCCAGCTGGGTACGGCCGACCCAGGACAGCGCCTGCAGATATTCCGGTGTAATGCCCCTCGACGCGCGGTATTGCGCGAGCCCCTTTTCGGCCGTGGTAAAGTCACCGGCCAGGGAGTAGGCGTGCACGAAATCAACGATGGTGACGTTCTGCTGAGCCCACGCCAGCCCCGCGACGATCAGGCATAGGCCGCCCAGGGGTTTCTTTAAAAACGCCTTCCGCCAAAACTTCATATTCGTATTCAGTGTAAACAATCTACAACTTGAGGGACTTCAGATACTCGCGGAACTGGCCGCCGAAATCGTGCCGCTGCAGGGCGAACTCGACGGTGGCTTTGAGAAATCCCAGCTTGTCGCCGGCGTCGTAACGTTTGCCCTCGAACTTGAACGCGTAGATCGGCCGGCTGCGCAGCAGCAACCGCAGGGAATCGGTGAGCTGGATCTCGCCGCCGGAGCCGGGCTCGACATGGGAAATGGAATCGAAAATGTCCGGCGTCAGAATATAGCGGCCGATGATGGCGAGATTCGAGGGGGCTTCGTTCGGCTTCGGCTTCTCGACGAGATCGCGAATCCGGAACACTTTGTCCTTGCTGCCGTTGTGGGAAACGGGCTCGCCGTCGATGCAGCCATAGGCGGAGATCGACTCTTTCGGCACTTCCATCACGGCCAGCACCGGCGCCGAGAAGAACTCGTAGATGTCGAGCAACTGGCGAATGCAGGGCGTTTCGGCATCGATCACGTCATCCGCGAGGATGGTGGCGAATGGCTCGGGACCCACCAGTTCGTGCGCTCGCAGGACGGCGTGCCCAAGACCCAGCGCTTCTTTCTGCCGGATGTAGGAAACGTCGATCAGATCGGAAACCTGGCGGACGATCTTCAGGAGATCTTTCTTGTTCCGCGTTTCGAGCAGGTTCTCGAGCTCGAAGCTGACGTCGAAATGGTCTTCAATCGCGGACTTGCCGCGACCGGTGACCATGATGATATTTCGAATGCCGGAATGTAGTGCTTCTTCCACTCCGTACTGAATAATGGGCTTGTCGACGAGTGGAAGCATCTCCTTCGGTTGCGCCTTGGTGGCGGGCAGGAAGCGGGTCCCAAGACCGGCGGCTGGAAAAACTGCTTTGCGAACTTTCGCTGCGGGCATCGTTATTTATCTTGCTGGTGCGATCGCGAATGCGCAACTGCCAAAGTACGTTCCCGGACCAGTTTCTCCGGACCCGGTCATATGGTACTTTTGAAGATTCCAGACATATGGCATACGTAATTGCGGAACCCTGCATAGGCACCAAGGACACGGCTTGTGTTGACGCCTGCCCCGTCGACTGCATCCATCCGAAGAAAGAGGACGGGCGGTTTGCGGACGCGGAGATGCTTTATATCGATCCGGTCGAGTGTATCGATTGCGGCGCCTGCGTACCCGTTTGCCCGGTATCGGCCATTTTCGCGCTGGACGATCTGCCGGAGAAGTGGACCGAGTTCACGAAGAAGAACGCGGACTTTTTCGGCCGCTGAGGCTTT
>DATAZF010000207.1:0-2747 GCA_036272235.1 Bryobacteraceae bacterium
ACCGGTCACCTCCGAGGATTCGTGTACGGACGGCAGCATGTCCCGATCGAGCCCGAGCGCATCCATCATTTCGAACGACCATCGGCGCCGGACCACGTCGAAGAAGGCCGTTCCCGAGGCATCGGAAACTTCGGTTGCAAACTCGCCCGTCAGCCGGTAGCGGATGTAATCCTTCGGCAGAAGTACTTTGCGAACGCGATCGAAGTGGCGCGGCTCGTGCTCACGCACCCAGAGCAGTTTGGGCAGCGTGAAGCCGGTGAGGACAGGGTTGGCGATATATTCGAGGATCTTCTCCCTGCCGAGCTTCCGACTGATGAGGTCGACCTGTGCCTGGCTGCGCTGATCGCACCAGATAAGCGACGCGCGAATGACGGTGCCGGCGCGATCGAGCAGGACCAGGCCATGCATCTGCCCGGAAAGCCCCACACCCCGGATATCCTCGCCGCGGATACCGGACTCGGCGAGGACGCCGCGAATGGCCACGATGGCGGCGGCCGCCCAGTCCTCCGGGCGCTGTTCGGCCCAGAGCGGTCGCTCCATGCGGATTTCCTCGTGGGGCGCCGTGACAGCGGCAATCTCTTTACCAGCGTGATCGATCAGGAGCGCGCGGGTGCCGCCGGTGCCGATGTCGAGGCCGAGCCAGTACATGGCTTTACTTGCCTCGGGAGGGCGGAGTGGAGTAGCCGGGCCCGTAAGTAAGGTTTTTCGCCGTGCCCCAGCCGCCCGCCGCAAACTGAAATCGCGCCGTCCGAAGCAAAAGCATCGAGTAGCTAAATGCCTCGGAGAGGCCGTCCGTAATCTGAAATTCAAGCGATCGCGCTCTAAGCCGCGTTCGGAGAGTCAGCGCCAGGCCTGGCTCAGAGTAAAGCTCAAATGACCTGTAGAGCTTTTCGTTGAGACGCCAGTTCAACCATGTAGAAGGGACTGCGAGATCCTCGGGAAGGAACCGCTCTCCCCACCTCACACCGAACGCGACATCCACCATCCGAAGCACGCCACAAAAGTGGTGGTCGATTGCCCTCTGGATGGCTTCGTGCCGAACTTTGGGCGGCTCGGCCCGGAACACCCGACGGATCTCATATAAATGAAACAGCGTGCCGAATCTCGAATGAGCGAAATGTAAGAGCAAGTGCAGCAGTTGATCGGCGGGACCCAGTATTTGGGTTTCCCGCCCGCTGGGCAGAGTGCAACGAACGGACCGCTCGAAGAACTCGTCGACCGGAATGCCTACGGCCTGATGACTGAGCTTGAAATGCAGCTCGAGCCGCGCCCGCGCAGGATTCGAAAGGCCAATATGGTGGCTCCACGCCTGAGCTTCCGGAATCGGCCTGTCCTGTATGTAGCCGGCATTGACGAGAACCTCGCAGGCACGCGCGAGATGCTGCCCGGTTACGGCCAGATCCAGATCCACTGAAGGTTTCCGGAGGAACGGGGGATCGAAGTATCGCCGGGCGAGCAGTGGCCCTTTCAGCGCTATGGTGGGAATTCCCGCACTCGCGAGAAGGCCCAGGACGTAGTCCAGATGCCCGAGCATGCGCTCATAGCGCCGCCAATTATCGATCAGAACGGTGTCGCACCAGACGCGCTCGATATGGGAAACATGCGGCCGAACCGCATAAGCAATCAGGGCAGCGACCCCGTAGCGGCCAGCGTTTTCCTGGATGATCTTCCAGGAGGCATCGTCCTGCAGGACGGACAGATCCGGCGGCTCAGTAAGAAGAGGGATCAGAAGATCGACAGGCCCAGGCGTGCGCGCCACCATGCGTGTCACCATTCGTGTCACAACGAACAGCCTGCCGCCAGGAGTCGAAACACACCGGTCATTTTGATATTCTCGTTATTTGACAGTAGTCGGGGGCGCGTAAATGGTTGAGGGGAAGTGGTATGCGCTGGCGGTGAAGCCGCTGCAGGAATTGCGAGTTTTCCAGGGGCTGGACGGGTTGGCGGGAATCGAGGGTTTCCTGCCGACGTATAAGGACAAGCGGATCTGGTCCGACCGCGTCAAAGTTCTGGATGCCCCGCTGTTCCCCGGTTATGTATTCGCCCGGTTCGAATATCCGGCGCGGCGCGTTCCGGTGCTGCGCGTGGCGGGCGTGAAATCCATCGTGGGATTCGGCAGCGCTCCCGCTTCGCTGGCGGAAGAGGAAATAGGCACGATTCAAACGCTGGTCAATTCCACTTTTCCGGTGCGGCCATGTCCTTTTCTCCGCACGGGGCAGCGGGTCCGGATCGAACACGGTCCATTGCGCGGGGTGGAAGGAATCATCCTGGAACAGAAGGATGAGTGGCGCATGGTGGTCAGCGTGGAGCTGCTGCAGCGGTCGATAACCGTTATGGTGGATCGATCGGTCCTCAAGCGAACGACGGCGGCCCGGCTTTTTGAACAACACGCGTGACACACGACGGGCGGGGCCTGGGTTGGGCGCAGGCCCGGTCCGCAGATATTTTCTGAGCGTCAAAAGTGTGTTTACGAGGTTCAAAAGCCTGTTTCCCGGGTTAAAACGCGGCATAGAAAATTCCGATAAGCTTTTGATTTCAATCATTTGCCGGGTTCGTTTGGTTCTTACGACCTTTTCTTCGAAGGCGGAAGCCGACAGTGGGCAAGAAGCACCGGATCGTAGTCGTCAACGGAGCGGTAAGATTCTCCAAGATGAGACGTGGCAAGGATCGCATCGAGCCGTTGCTGGTACTCGACAGATTTCTCGCCGCTCATCACCGGATCTTCGGAGTGGATGGGCGGGTCGTCG
>DATAZF010000208.1:0-3049 GCA_036272235.1 Bryobacteraceae bacterium
CCAAACCCAGCCTCATTCGAATGGTAGCCGAATCGAATCTCGCGATTCAGCTCCGCACTGCGCCGCACGACATCGTATTTCTCCAGAATCGTACCCCTGCTGTAATACTGCTCCGCCACCATCGAAAGAAACTTTCCGGAAACGCGGTCCGCTTCCGGATAATAGCCGTAGCGCCGCAGCCCTTCCACGGCGATCAGTTGAAGGGGCGCCCAGCCGAAAGGTGCATCCCATTGATCTCCGCTCTCGTTCGTGCTGGTTTGAAGACCGCCTGCGCGCTCGAACAAAGGCAGGTTGGCGGCCACGCGAGCCGCTTGCTGCTGGCTCGCAATACCCGCCCATAACGGGTAGAAGGTCGCGAGAAACGGATACCGGCGCATCCGGCGCCGCGCAAAATCGTAGTCTTCGTACAGTCCGTCCTGTTCGTTCCACATCAGCTTGTTGATCAGGGCCGCTCGTTCATGCGATCGCTCGCGCCAGATGGCAGCGTGCCCGGCTTTGTCCGGAATGTTCTGGAAAAGCTCCGCTGTCTCGCTCTCCATTAAATAGAGAAGGGAATTGAGGCAGACCGGATTGTAGTGGATAATATCCACGCTGAATGGACCGAAACGGCCCGAAGGGTCAAAACCCGATTCGCGCATCGACCGGTCCCCCTTGTAGAACAGCGGTTTGAGCCGATTCGTTTTGGCGTCGTAATACTGGCTGATGTCGTAATCGTCCACACCATGCGTGCGGAAGTATTGCAGGACGCGATCGTAGTGCGTGAATCCGCCGGGTTCCCGCTCCGAGGAGATCACTTCCGGCGCCGGCCCATCGCCAAGGTCGAAATAGCGTGCCAGCCCCGTCGAGTTCGTCAGATGTGGCTCGCTTGTCCAGTATCGATAGTAAGTTTCAATTGCGGGCATCGCCTCCTCGATCCACTCCTGGCTGTGGGTGCGCCGGTAAACGGCAAGAATCATTCCAGTGAGGAAAGGCGGTTGCGAACGTGTCAGGTAATACGCGCGGTTCGCATTCAGGATTTTGCCGTAATTGCGGATTTCATACAGGAAATCATCGACCATCGCTTTTGCCTGTGTCACCAGGCCGTCGCGCAACAGTCCCCGCACGATGAAGTAGCTGTCCCATCCATACACTTCGTTGAATCGCCCGCCAGGCACGACGTAAGGCCGCGGCAAGTAAAGCAATCCGGGTATGGGGGCTTGCCCCGGCGGCAGCGTGCGCAGATCGATAAGCCGGAGGTCGTCTGGCGGGATATCGCGGCGCAGACGCGCTTCAATCCGCGCGCGATCCTCAGTGGCGGAAATGTACACAGGCCATCGGCCGTCAGGCTCAGGCTGAAATTTCGGATCCACGGCCGATGTCGCCAGCGTTCGATCGGAACGCGCGAGTACGGCCCAGGTCCGTTTGATGTACTTGAGAATCGGCTCATCGCCTTTGGGCGCGGCCTGTAGTGCGACTGTACCCTTCGAAAGTATCGCCATATAACCGAGTATCGTTGCCGGTAGAGTCAGTGGCTTCACTCAAGAGTTTGCGCGACCGCGACTTGGGCCGACTAACCCGTTTTCCCGACATTGACCTAGGGATTATGTGGAGAGCTCAGCCACGCGCCGCCGGCACAACAAAGGCCACGCGCACGACAAATTGGCTGGCGAACCGAACCGGAAGCGGCGAACTGCGCGAAAGGCTCGTGTGCCCGGCAAATCCTGCACTCATTACGTTCGGCAAGCCCGTGAGTAGTTGAGAGCGGGATTGCTTCCACCAGTTCGTTATCGCAAGCACATTATTTAATGGTCGCGACGGTGATTGTGTCTCCTTCCAGCTTGCCATTCACTGTGACATTCTTGCCGGCGCTGGGCAGAACCTTGTCCTGATTGGCGACCTTATAGACCTTTCCATCCGAAGTCACGAGAACGGCTGGTGATCCACCCTTAATGCATTTCTGTATGCATTCGACGTTGCTCTTCATGCTGGCGATACCGGAGCATTTTTCGTCCATGACGACACCTTTGAAGTTCTCTGCCATAAGGCTGGTGGCGAGTCCCATTGACATTAACGCTACTGCGGTGATTGTCTTCATAACATCGAATCTCCTTTTGTTTCACTGAGCAAACGGATTGCCGAATGCACGTGATTGCCCCGACGTCGCCCGCGACATGGTCGCCGTGAAAGAAATAACGTGCAATGGAATACACGCGGTCTTTGTACCGGTTCGTCGGGCTCGCAAAAGGCAAGGCGATCTCCTCTCTGCAGGCTTCCACTATCTCCACGCCCGGACGTCAACCGGGCATTTCAAGGCATCCGGGTCTACCGATCCGATGTGATCCCTTAAAGAGCGGCGACGCGATGCCGGTGCGCCCCGCAGTACCGCTTTCGTTTCGTCCGGCAGAATCATTTTGCGCTGCCGCAACCAGCGCCCGCAGCTGCGGAAGAGGAATTCCCGCCGCATCTGGGAAATCTGGATAAGTTTACGAACTGGTCCTGAGATCACCCAAATGTATTTGCGTCGATTAGCGGCTTCTGTAAACAACAATGGCGATGGTCACCGAAATAAGACTAACCACGGCAAGCACGGCTCTTACGATATGCGAGTATTCCCACCTGTTGCGGAGACGTTTCCATTGATCGTCACCGGCGTTCTGGGTGGCGCCCCGACCGGGCGAAAAAAAGCTTTGCGCAACACCACTCAATTGGAGGCCGGCCACCCAATGGCGGTTCACTGGTTGTGTGACCATCCAAAACACGAGCTGCATTGCCAGAAGCGAGACGAATGCCACTAAGGTCCAGGGAAAAGCAGGGTTGCTACGTGGGATCCAGAACACCAGGAGCAGGGTTGAGACGAGGCCAAGCGCCTCGCCGAAGCCGCCAATGGTAAATCCCGGATAGTAGATAGTCTGAGTGGCCAGATAAGATTCTTTGGGCAGCCGCATCTTGCCGGGAAACTCGAGCGCGTGGGCGAGCGAGAGCGCCATCGCGACTGCGACGAAAAACACGGTGATGACCTGGAGTATCAGCATAAGGTTGCTTTTCGGCATTCGGAACGGCGTCCTGGATC
>DATAZF010000209.1:0-48485 GCA_036272235.1 Bryobacteraceae bacterium
TATTGATTTTATTGGTGCGGATGAAAGGACTTGAACCTTCACTCTTGTTACAGAACTAGAACCTGAATCTAGCGCGTCTGCCAATTCCGCCACATCCGCACAAGGAGGTGGGCAATCCCCTAGTGTGCCAGGGATGCCCGAGGAAGTCAAATCGAACCTCCAAACGCGCGAACGCCGGTGACGAGATCACCGGCGCCCACTCAAATCAACACTTCTGTGAAAACCCCTAATCGTCGCGGCGCTTGAGCGTCGGGCGATCGTCCTGATCCGGCTTCGCAGCTTTCTCGTCGCCATTCGCATCAATCTGCCCATTCGGATTCCGCCGCAGCGTAGGCCGTCCCGAATCCTTCGTATCGTCGATCTTGCGGCGATTGTGCATCGCCATCACACGCGCCTTCACATCGTTGAATTCGCTCGTGCTCAGCACATACTCCGGCTTCGCCTTCAGCAACTCCTCGATGTTCTTTTGCGCGGCCTTGATGCGGTCGTCGGTCGGCGGATGAGACGAAAAAACCTTCGACATCGTGCCAGGCTTCCGCTTCTCCTGCGATTGCACCTTTTCGAAAAAGTCGACAAAGCTTTCCGGATCGTAACCCGCCTTGTACATATATTCGAGGCCAAGCTTATCCGCTTCCGATTCAAAGGCGCGCGAGAAAGTCAGAAATCCCATCGGGATCGCCAGCCCCATGCCCTGACGGATTGCATACCCCGTCCAGCCGCCGAGGAAGATCAGCGGGATGCTGCCATAGTTCACCAGATCGCCGCGGGTTGCCTGCCGCGTGCCGTGCCGCGCGGCGACGTGCGCGATTTCATGCGCCATCACGCCCGCCATCTCCGCTTCGTTGTCCGCATTCAGCAGGATGCCGGTATTGACGAAGAAGAACCCCCCCGGCAGCGCAAACGCATTGATCTCCTCCGAATCGATGACCTTGATCGTGAACGGCACTTTCGCGTCGGAGTTGCGCACCAGATTCTGACCGATGCGATTCACATACTCGGCGATGATGGGATCGTCCACAATCTTCGCCTGCCGCTCGACCTCCTGCGCCATCTGCTTGCCAAGCGCGATCTCCTTCTCGATCGAGTAGAAGTTCATGCCCTTGCCGACATCGCGATTTCCGATTTCGTCGGGATCGTCCTTCTTGTTCTTGCCGGCAAATGCCGGAGAGACGAAGAGCGATGCAAGGAGGGCCAACAACGCACACGCCGCCGGGACCGGCCTTCGATCTGCAGCCTGCGAAAGGAGTTTCATCTGGCGCTTTTCTCCTGCTATCGAGTATAAGCCCTGCCGGGCAGCACGCGGGGTGGCAGAGATGTACAACGGTTCTACGAGTCAGCAGACCGTCCGGTTACACCAAAGCTGTGCCTGAGCGTCACAGGCGTGACAAATGGAGTCGAAACGCGCTCAGAGCCGAATACAGACTTTCCCGAAATGCGCGCCGCTCTCCATGTGACCGAGCGCCTCGGGCAGTTGGCCGAACTCGAAGGTCTTGTCGACAACCGGCCGGATACCGGCGAGCGAAATCGCCCGGTTCATCTCCTCGAACATCTCGCGGGACCCGACGTAGATCCCCTGCAAACGCGCCGATTTCAACATCATGAGCCGGGGATCGAACTCCCCCCGTCCGGCGAGAACGCCGATCAGCGCGATATGGCCGCCGCGCCGCACCGCTTTGCTGGAAAGCGGCAGGGTCCCCGCGCCGCCAACTTCGACGACATGGTCGACGCCCATGCCACCCGTAGCCAGGCGCACCGATTTATCCCAATCCGGAGTGGTTTTGTAATTGATAATGTGATCGGCCTTCATCGCGCCCACGCGTTCGATCTTGGCATCGCTGCTCGACGTGGCAATCACCCGCGCGCCGGCCATTTTCGCGAATTGCAGGGCGAACAAAGAGACGCCGCCCGTCCCGAGCACCAGCACCGATTCGCCCGGCTTGATCCGGCCCGACCGGAAAAGAGCATTCCACGCCGTTACCGCCGCGCACGGCAGTGCCGCTGCTTCTTCGATCGAGAGATGCCCGGGGACATGAACCAGACCTTCGGCTTTGAGGCAAACCATTTCGGCCATCATGCCGTCGATCGCGCCGCCCAGCGCCGAATTTGCCTGGGCATCGTCGGGCGCCGGACCCTCCAGCCAGGTCTGCATGAACGTCGCGGCTACACGGTCCCCAGGCTTTACCCTGGTCACGCCGCTCCCCACTGCGATCACATCGCCCGCGCCATCGGAAAGCGGAATCAGAGGGGGCTTTACATTGGATCCGTAAGCGCCTCGCATCACCGCCAGATCGCGATAATTCAGCGAACAGGCGCGCACCCGCACAAGCGCCTCGCCGGGACCCGGAACAGGGTCCGGAAGTTCCACAATCTTAAGGTTTTCTACACCGAACCCCGCTGTAAAGCGCCATGCTTTCACGCTGCTCTCCCAAGGGCCATGGCCCTTGTCAAATGATATACTTTGAGATCAGCCGGACCCCGCTTCTGACGGAAGGAATTACATCCTGATATATGCCCCTTAAGCCCATCGCCGCCAACACCAGTGGAGAAAAGAAGATCTACCTTCTTAAGCCGCGCGGCTTCTGTGCCGGCGTCGTGCGGGCCATCGACGTGGTTAAAATCGCGCTCAACCTCTACGGGCCTCCGGTATACGTCCGCAAGGAAATCGTCCACAACAAACATGTGGTCGATGAGTTGCGCGCCCTTGGCGCGATTTTCGTGGAGGAACTCGAAGAAGTTCCGTCCGGCGCCCGTGCTATTTTCAGCGCCCACGGCGTTTCACCCGAGGTTCGCCGCCAGGGTAAGGAACGAAACCTGGCCATTATCGACGCGACCTGTCCTCTGGTCACGAAGGTCCACCTCGAAGCTGTCAAGTTCGCGCGCGAAGGCTATACGATTGTGCTGATCGGGCACAAAAACCATGACGAGGTGATCGGCACACTGGGCGAAGCGCCCGCCAAAATGATCCTCGTGGAATCGGTTGCGGATGTCGATGCTCTGAACATCGATGATCCGTCGCACGTCGCTTACCTCACACAGACCACGCTGAGCCTCGATGAAACCAAAGACATTGTGGCGCGTCTTGAAGAAAGATTCCCCATGATTCGCGGCCCCAAATCACAAGACATCTGCTACGCCACCGAGAATCGCCAGATGGCGGTCAAAGGCGTGTCGGAATTCTGTCAGATGATTCTGGTCGTGGGTTCGGCCAACAGCTCGAACTCCAAACGCCTGGTCGAAGTCGGACAGAATTACGGCGTACAGGCCTGGCTGGTCAACGATTGGAGCGACGTGCAGCCGGAATGGCTCGATGGGATCACGAGCATCGGCGTAACTGCCGGCGCCTCTGCCCCGGAACATCTGGTCGCCGACATCGTTGCCGCGCTCGGTGAAAAAGGCTTTGGGCAGATGGAAGAAGTGGAAATGGTGGAAGAAGACGTACGCTTCTCGCTGCCGCCGGAGCTGGCGGGGGCGGCATCATCGCAACTTTACGGCATCGCGGCGCCAACTCGCTGAATCAGTCATGCAATGAGCACAACGCTCCAGGTTAACCACTCGCTCATCACAGTCGCCCAGCAGAAAATCCAGCGCGCGGCCGAACACCTTCTCTCTCTCCGGCACGACGATGGCTACTGGTGCGCCCTTCTCACCGCCGACACCACGCTGGAGTCCGACTACATTCTGCTGCAGCTCTGGATGTATTCGCCGGTGAACGGATTATGGAATCCTCCCAACCGCGGCAGGATCCAGCGCGCGGCCGAGCGCATTCTCTCGCGGCAGCTTTCCGACGGCGGTTTCAATATCTACGTCAAAGGCCCGAGCGAGATCAGCGCCAGTGTGAAGGCCTACTTCGCCCTCAAAGTCGCCGGTATTTCCGTGGATGATATACGGATGATCCGGCTGCGCGATCGCATCATCGCTCTCGGCGGTATTCAGGCGGCCAACAGCTACACGAAGGTCAATCTCAGTCTGTTCGACCTCTACCCGCGCGAAGGCACGCCCAGCATTCCGCCGGAGATCATGCTGCTGCCAGGCAAGCTGCTCTACCAGATGTCTTCCTGGAGCCGAGCCATCGTGGTGGCGCTCGCGATCGTGCATGCGCACGATCCGAAACGGCCCGTGCCCGCCGGATTCAATCTCGAAGAGCTTTTCATCCCCGGCAAAAGCACCGCCTTCGAAAGCAACGACTCCTGGCTGAGCTGGCGCAGCACGTTCGTTCATTCCGACAAGATCCTCAAGCTGTGGGACCGCTACGGCTACGCGCGCATCCGCAAAGCTGCCATCCGCAAATGCGAACACTGGATGATCGAGCGCATGAAACATGCCGACGGCCTGGGCGCGATCTATCCGCCGATGCAATATGCCGTCATGGCGCTCGACGTTCTCGGTTATCCCGAGACGTCGCCGGTGCGGATGGAAGCCGTCCGGCAGTTCGAGAACCTGATTACCGACGACGGCAAGACTCTCTTTTTCCAACCGTGCTTTTCGCCGGTCTGGGACACGGCGATCGGAGCTTATGCCCTCGGCGAAGCCGGGTATTCGAGTTCGCCCGCGCTCTCGCATGCGGCGGACTGGCTTCTCGCGCGCGAGATCCGGCGCAATGGCGACTGGTCGGTCAAGCGGCCTTACACCGAGCCTTCCGGCTGGGCCTTCGAATTCCAGAACGACTGGTATCCGGATATCGACGATACCGCCATGGTGCTGCTGGCCTTCCCGCATATGAAGGCGGCGAACGCGAAGGCGCAATCGGCCACGCGCAGGCGCGCTCTGGACTGGCTGCTCGCCATGCAATCGAAAGATGGCGGATGGGCCGCCTTCGACGTCGACAACAACTGGGAAATTCTGACGCACGTGCCTTTCGCGGATCACAACGCGATGCTCGACCCCACATGCGCCGACATCACCGGACGCACACTCGAAGCGTTGGCCGCCAACGGTTTCGACCGCAATCACAGCTCGTGCAGGCGCGCGATAGATTATCTGATCCGCACGCAGCTTGCGGATGGAAGCTGGTATGGCCGCTGGGGTGTCGCCTATATTTACGGCACCTGTTTCGCTCTGCGCGGCCTGCGCGCGATGAATGAGGATGATCACGAGCCATACATCCAGCGCGCCAATGAGTGGCTGCGGTCGATACAGAATCCGGATGGCGGATGGGGTGAAAGCTGCGCCAGCTATGACAACGACATCTACACTCCCGCCGAGAGCACGCCCTCGCAAACCGCGTGGGCGCTGATGGGATTGATGGCGGGCGGGGATACTTACAGCTCAAGCGTGCAGCACGGAATCGAATATCTCCTCGATACGCAGTCGGAGGAAGGCATCTGGCAGGAAGAGCTGGCCACCGGCACGGGCTTCCCGAAAGTGTTCTATCTTAACTACCATTACTACCGGCTGTATTTCCCGCTGCTGGCTCTGGCCACTTTCGTCAAGCTCCAGTAGAGCATCTTGTATTAAGCCTGTACGACCTTCGCCGGAAACCCCGGGTCCGGAAAATCGACAACGGTATCGATAGCTCGGTTCATGAAGTTCGAATAGAACTGCGCGGCCGTGGCGGCGACCAGTTCCGCGATGCCCGCATCGTCGTATCCGGCGGCCCGTACAGTCAAAACATCCTCTTCGCTCACGCCACCGTGTGTTTCGAGCAATCTGCGAACGAAACGAATTCCCGCGGCAAACCTCGCATCGTCAACTTCGCCGCGCAATAACGCCTGCAACTGCTCGTCCGTGTAGTGGAACCTCTTCGCCGCCGCTGTGTGCGCCGCGAAGCAGTAATCGCATTCGTTCCACGCCGCGACGTAAACCGCGATCAACTCGCGGAGCTTCGCCGGCAATCCGGTGCTCGCGAGGTCCGCGCCGAGATCCAGATAGCCCTTCAGCACACCGGGTGAATTAGCCATCAGGCCGAACAAATTCGGCACGCGCCCGAACTTCTTCTGAACACCTTCGAGTAAAGGCTTCGATCCGTCGGGCGCGGACGCCAAATCATGCAGTCTCAAACGATTCATCGTTTCTCCCGGGCGCCGCGGCATTTTTTAGAAAGCGTTTCGGCCCGTTTCAAAAGATGACGGGGCAGGGCGTAGCGATTCACGGCTTGTCGGCCGCTACCGCCGCCACGGCCAGCGCAATAAGGCCGCCCACAACGATAAGCCCGATAATCAAGCTCCTCCGTGGATTCACGCGCCGCCCCCCGATTCCCTTGCCGCCATAGTTTTTGCTGACGCGTGCGACCTCATCGTAGCGAAGCGTGACAATCTGCTTCAGATCCACTTCGCGGATTGAAAACGTCGCTCCGTCGATCGCCTGCAGATTTCCGTGATATTCCGTTCCATCGATCGCACCGTCAGCTTGCCGCCGACAGGGAGATCGTTGACCTGGTCCCGGATCTTCGCCGTCTCAGGGCTCAAGGCTGCGGGATTTCCCTGCATGGCAACACCCGCGCGGGCCTGGAGAAGGGCGAGGCAAAACGCGAGCAGCCGCCAGTGTACGCCGAACGATCGCCCGAACATGCACCTATTCCGCCGCACTCGAACTTCACGCGAGGGCGGCGGTTTCGCGTGTCGTTATGAATGGATAGTTATATACTGACGACCTGGCAATCTATGGCCTCATCGACTCCAGCTGGTGATCCGGCTGCCGTTTCATCGGAGCAGACATCGCTTCCCGCCAGCTCGCGCTATGCCTGGTACGTCGTCTTTGCGCTTACCGCAATCTACATGCTCTCCTACATGGATCGGCAGATCCTCAGCATGCTTGTCGGGCCCATGAAGCGCGATCTCGGCATCAGCGACACGCGCGTCGGATTGCTCCAGGGTCTGTCGTTCGGCCTCTTCTACACCTTCATGGGCCTCCCGCTGGGTCGCATAGCCGACAAGGGAAGCCGCCGCGGCCTCATTGCGGTCGGAATCGTCCTCTGGAGCATCTTCACTTCCGCCTGCAGCGTCGCGCGTAACTTCTGGTCGCTGTTTTTGACTCGGATGGGCGTCGGCGTCGGCGAAGCCAGCCTGTCGCCGGCGGCATATTCGCTGATCTCGGATTATTTCCCCAAAGAACGCCTCGGCGTTGCCATCAGCGTTTATTACATGGGCGTTTTCCTTGGGACGAGCGTCTCGCTTCTCGTCACCGGAATGGTCATCGACGCCATGTCCCACACACCGGTGATCACTTTGCCGCTGCTCGGCGCCATGGCCTCATGGCGCATTACCTTTCTCTTCGTCGGCCTGCCAGGTCTTCTTTTCGCACCGTTCGTTTACACGATTCGCGAGCCGCTGCGCCGCGATCTGGCGCGCGTGCGCGGAAGCCGGACCACGCAGCTCAGCTTCGCCGACGCGTTGAGTGAAATGGGCCGCCGCTGGCAGTCCCTGCTCGGCCTCTCGATCGGCGCCGTCTTCCAGGCCGTGCCGACGTACGCGCTCATCTCATGGACCCCCGCATTCTTCCAGCGCATTCATCACTGGACTCCCGGCCAGTCCGGCCGCGGTCTTGCCGTGCTCCTTCTTGTCTTTGGATGCACCGGAATGTACGCCGGCGGCCGTCTGAGCGACTACTGGCAAAAGAAGGGTATCGTTGAAGGGCCTTTGCGCGTCGGCGTGGTCTGCGGCCTCGGAGCGCTGATCTTCCTCCCCGCCGCTTACCTGATGGCCGACGCTGCCTGGACCCTCACGCTACTCGCGCCGGGCATCTTTTTTCTCTCCCTCTGCATGGGAACTTCGGCTGCGGCTCTCCAACGCATTTTCCCCAACCAGGTGCGCGGTCAGGTGTCGGCGCTGTTTCTCTTCGCTCTGAATCTCGGGGGCCTCACGCTCGGCCCCGGTCTGCCGGGCTTCCTGGACGATCGCCTCTTTCACAACGACAAGATGCTCGGCAACTCGCTCGCGATCACCATAGCTGGCGCGTCGTTGCTGATCGTTGTTGCCTTTCGCGCTACGTATTCGGCCTACCGGAGAGACGACCGCTTGATTGCCGCGTAAACATCTATGCGATTCTTCCTGGCATTCGCTTTCGCTGCCCTGAACGCGGTGGCACAGACTCCTGACTACGCGCAGAAGTGCCCGGCTCTGACGGGCACCGGCGCAACTCAGCTGCCGAATCAGACCACCGTCATCACATCGGCCACGCTCAAACCCGCCAGCGCGGCTATTGGAAACCCCGGCGGACGTGGGAGCGTCCCCGCGCTTCCGGCTCACTGCGAGCTTCGAGGCAAAATCAATGACCGCACCGGCGCCAACGGACAGCACTATGCCATCAACTTCCACATGCGCCTTCCATCCGCGTGGAACGGCAGGTTTTTCTTCGAAGGCGGCGGCGGATCGAACGGCAACATCGGCGACGCTCTGGGCAATCTGCAGGGCCAACAGACCACCAACGCTCTCACCTTCGGCTATGCTGTCGTCTCGCAGGATTCCGGGCACGACAATGCAACGAACAACGATCCGAAGCTCAACGGTTCGCAGACCTTCGGCTTCGACGAGCAGGCCCGCCTCGACTTCGGCTACAACTCCTACGATCAGGTGACGCAGGCCGCCAAAGCTCTTATCCGGATTTACTACGGTAAGGCTCCCGAGCGCTCTTACTACGTCGGCTGCTCGGAAGGCGGACGCGAAGCCATGATGATGTCGCAGCGCTTTCCCGACTATTACGACGGCATCCTCGCCTGTTCGCCAGGCTTCAAACTGCCGAAGGCCGCCATCGCCGAAGCCTGGGATACACAGGCCTTTGCCGAGGTCGCGAAGGCTTCGGGCGCCAACGATCCCAACGGCGAGCCATTCCTCAACAAGACCTTCACCGACGCGGATTTCACCCTCGCCGCGAGCGCCATCCTTTCTGCCTGCGACAAACTCGATGGACTCCAGGACAGCTTGATCTCGAACTTCCGCGCGTGCACCGGCGCCATCGTCAGACCCAAACTCGAAGCGATTACCTGTAAAACCGCGAAGGACACCACCTGCCTGACCTCCGCGCAGATCGGCGCGCTCGAAAAGGTCTATGGCGGCGTGAAGAATTCGAAAGGCGAATCGCTCTACTCCGACTGGGCGTGGGACGCCGGCATCGGCAATGCCGGCTGGCGCGTCTGGAAAGTCGGGATGTTCGCCTCACAAGGCAATTCCGCCATAAACGCGACGCTCGGCAGCGGAGCCGTCTCCGCAATCTTCACCACGCCTCCCGTACCGACGCCCTCGGCCGGGGCATCGCCCGTCGCCTTCATGCTCGGCTACAACTTCGATACTGACGCGTCGAAAATCTTCGCCGAATCCGGAGCTTATGCAAAGTCGTCGTGGGATTTTATGCAGGCGGCGAACACCGATCTTTCCGCATTCAGGAAGCATGGCGGCAAGCTTCTGATCACTCACGGCGTCAGCGACCCGATCTTCTCCGTCAACGACACGATCGCATGGCTCGATGAAGTGAACAGGAAGAACAAAGGCAAAGCTGCGGAATTCGTGCGCTTCTTCGCCGTCCCCGGAATGAATCATTGCGGCGGAGGCCCATCCACCGACCGCTATGATGCTTTCAACTCGCTCGTCTCCTGGGTGGAAAAGGGGTCCGCGCCGGATTCGATCGTTGCCACCGCCGGCCCCGCGACGCCGTGGCCTGGCCGCACTCGCCCGCTTTGCGTCTACCCCTCATTCGCGCGCTACAAAGGCGCCGGCAGCATCGAAGACGCCGCGAACTTTACCTGCAAGTAAGCTCCCCCAGTCGCGTTCTGTCCGATTCCTGACAATCAAACCGTGCCTTTGCGCACACGTTCCCATTGTCCGGAGAATTTATCGAACCGTTTCCGAATTGAAATAGATACCAGGGCATCAGGAACTCTATGATGGGCCGATAGCCTGAGTTTCTTCTGGAGACATTCATCTTGATTCGTAAAAGCATCGGCTTCTCGTCACTGGCATTAATCCTCTCTTCGCTGCCTGCCTTCCCGCAACTGGTGATCAGTCAGGTTTATGGCGGCGGCGGTAATAGCGGAGCCACTTACAACGCCGACTACATCGAGTTGTTCAATCAGGGTGCGGTCAGCGCTTCGCTGAGCGGTCTTTCCATTCAGTACGCGAGTGCCACGGGAACTGGCAACTTCGGTGTAACGAACCAGATCACTTTGCTCTCGGGAACAATCCCGGCGGGCGGATATTTTCTGGTTTCGGAGTCGAGCGGGGCAACAGGGGCCACGCTTCCGGCGCCGGACTTTACTCCAGCCTCGAGTCCGATTAATTTTGCCGCCGGCGCGGGCAAGATCGTTCTGGTGAATTCCACCACTTCACTCGGCTGCAACGGCTCGTCGAACCCCTGTAATTCCACGCAGACCGCTCTGATTCTGGACCTCGTCGGCTACGGCACAACCGCGAATTACTTCGAAGGGAGCGGCCCCGCGCCGGCGCCGAGCGCAACACTCGCCGACTTCCGTACCAGTGCGGGATGCACCGACACCAACGTGAACAGCGCGGACTTCACGACAGCCACGCCCTCCCCCCGCAATTCGGCAACGGCTCTCAATGCCTGCGGCGGAGGATCGAATAATCCATCGGCCACAGGGAGCGCCTCCGTCAACCCGGTCACGGCCGGCAACTCGACCAACCTTACGGCGACGAACAGTCCAGGGTCGACGAACCCGCCCTCCGTCAGCTATACCGACACATGCGATCTGACCCCGATCGGTGGATCCAATCCCACGACGCTTCCGATCAACTACACGGTTCCACCCGCCACGACGCCAAACGCCTACGCGCTCGCCTGCACCGTTACCGACGATCAGAGTCGTACCGGATCGTTCACCCTGAGCCTGACAGTGAGCGCGCCGCCACCGGCCCCGCGGAAAATTTTTGAGATCACGGGATCCGGCACAAGTTCTCCCCTTGCCGGCACCGCTGTGAGCCTCACAGGAGTGGTGACTGCCATCGGCGGCAGCACAGGCTCGACGAAAACCTTCTACATCGAAAGCCTCCCCGCCGACAGGGACAGCGATCCCAACACTTCCGAAGGACTGCAGATTTTCATCGGCAGCGGCGCGCTCCCGGCGTGCGCCGCTCTCGGCAACGAGGTGACAATCCAGGGCACAGTTACGGACTTTGTGTCGACCACCGCCGCTCCCGCCGGTTCCACGCCCGATACCGAGCTTGGCAGCACGAGCAACTGCCAGGTTATCGCTACGAACATGCTGGCAAGCCTGCCGGACCCCGTGACCATCGACAGCACGACCCTTCTCTCTGGCGGTTCCGCGACGCAGGCGCGGCGGCTCGCCGGCATGCGCGTGATAGTCCCCAACGCGGTTGTCACCGGCCCCAGCACCGGCAACCTGACCGAGACTACCGAGACCGCGGTTCCAGGCAATGATTTCTGGGTAACTGCGCAGGGTGTGGCAAGACCCTTCCACACCGCCGCCGGCATTCAGGACACGCGCCGTCCGGCGGATGCGGCAGGTACCGTACCTTCATGGAACGGCAACCCCGAAGCCATCGACGTTTTCACCACAGGCCTCGCCGGCGGCCAAAACTATGAGGTCGCGGTGGGCACTGTCGTTTCTTCGATCAGCGGCATCATCGACCTCGATACCAGCTCCGGCCAATATGAGCTCCTCACCAACGCCGCTGGAATCGGAACTTTCACGCCCGCGACGCCAACGCTTGCCGCGACACCAATCCCCGCGCCTCTGCCAACCGACCTGCTTCTTGCCGAAGCCAATATCGAAAGGTTCTACGACACCGTTAATAACGGCGGCGATGTGGTCGTCACACGAGAGGCTTACAATCGGCGTCTCAACAAACTCTCCCTCGCGTTCCGCAACGTGCTGCGGATGCCCGACATTATCGCCATCGAAGAAGCGGAAGGACCGGCTTCGGGAACAGCCAACCCGGCATTCCCTGTCCTTACCGACATCGTGAACAGGATCAATAGCGACGCGGTGACTGCGGGCCAGGGGAATCCGAACTACGCCTTCTGTGGCGGCGTCACCAACGACATCGGCCTTATTTCGGCAGCCGCTCTCTACCGGCAGGACCGCGTCACAGCTTTGGAGTGCAGCCAATACGGCATCGCCACTCAATTCAATGAGCCCGGCGGCGGGGGACTCGCGATTCTCAACGACCGCCCGCCCGTCGTCCTGCGCGCCAGCGTCAAGGCGCCGGGCTCCGATTCAGGACTCGAGGTTCGCATGGTGGTCAACCATCTGCGCTCGCTCAACGACATCGATACGCCCGGTGTAGCCAACGGCGACCGGGTTCGCACGAAGCGGAACGAGCAGGCCAAATACCTCGCCAACCTCGTGACCGGCAACCTGGGTTCCGAGCAGCCGGTGAACTGGGCGGTGACAAGCAATCTTCTTGTCGTCGGCGATATGAATGCGTATCAGCTAAACGACGGCTACTCCGACAGTGTCAACTGCATCGCGGGGTCGCCGGCGCCGGCCAGTCAGATTTACGCGACTGCCGCGCAGCTTGCAGTGTCGGCGCCATGTGCTCCGGTCGCGGGCCTCTCACTCACGAATCTGACGACGACGGACCCCGCGCAGCAATACTCCTACACCTTTAACGGTATTGCGCAGCGTATCGATCACATTCTGGTGAACGGTCCGCTGGTTTCGCGCGTGCGCCAGTTTGCTTACGAACGCAACAATGCCGACTTCCCCGAAGGACCCACTTACTATAACGACGGCAGCCGGCCCGAGAGATATTCCGATCATGACGCACCCGCCGTCTACCTGCAATTGCCGATCGAAGTCACGAGCCGCACGCATCTCAATGCAACTGGACTTGTGCTGAATCGCGTGACCCACCGCTATAACGGAACGATTACTGTAACCAACACAGGCGCAGCCGCACTGACGGGACCGGTCTATGTCCTTTTCAACAACCTTTCATCGGGCGTCGCACTTCCCGATCTTCCCGAATACAACGGAGCGCCATACGCCACCATCAACCTGCCCTCCGGCCTCGCTCCCGGCGTGACGAGTTCGGCTGTGGCGATCAGCTTTACGGACCCTTCAAACGCACCCATCGGCTACACGACAACAAGATTCGACGGCACTTTCTAACGGAGGAATTTGACAACAGAATGAAACGCTTTCTCACTCTCTCGACATTAGTCCTTGCTTGCGGGACAGCCCTCCTCGCGGGCCCGGAATATCTGATCTCGGTCGATACATCGGGCCTCGGCTCCGTCGGCGGGTATATCGATCTCGCTTTCGACAAAGCCAATTCAGATGCCCTTGGGGCAACGGCCACGATAACCGGCTTCACTTCAACCGGCTTCACGTTCAACGGTTCGAATTCCTCGACCGGCGGAGTGACAGGCAGCCTCGATGCTCCACCGCTTGTGATCGCCAACGACGGCGGCGCGGCAAACTTCTATGATGAAGGCGTCACTTCCTTTGGAAGCGAATTCAGCCTCCTCGTGGACTTCGACGGCCCTGCAATCGGCGAGGCCTCGCTCGACGTCAGCGACTTCTTTGTCTCTCTGCTGGATGGCGACGGCAATTTTATCGGGGGCGATCCGGTGACGGGCGCCGTGGCCGATATCACGATCGGTACCGACGGGAATCTCACGGCTCAGACAACCGCGAATGCGTCAGCGAGCGGTGTTCCCGAGCCGGCAACCCTGCTGACGGGCGGTTTTGGGGCATTGCTGTTGTTTGCCATTCGCCGCCGGAGCCTTGCGGGGCAGGATGGTATCCTCCCGCGGCGTTCAGCGGCTTTGGTGGCGCGCTGACAGCCCGGGCGGCTGTCAGTCGAGCGCAGATTCACTAATCGTGCTTCCGCAATTTATCGAGGAAGTGAAACAGCGCGACGCCGATGATCGCGTTGATAACGGCCAGTATCAATTCCGTCTGAATATCGAGCACCGCGGGCTGGTCGAGCAGCGATCGCTGCAGCACCCAGTAAAAGAACTGATGGAAGAGATAAAACACAAAACATAAAACCAGCCGGACAAACCCGTGTTCGACATCGAATTGCATCCCGATCGATGCTGAAAAATATCCCACGAGCGTCTTGCAAATGCCATACATGCCGATGTGTTGCTGAAAGACGGAATCCTGCGCGAGCCCGAGCGCGACGCCAATCGCCAGACCGCGCAGTTGTGACCGGCGCATCAGCGCGAAATAGATCGTTACCAGCAAGGGCAGTTCAATCCGTGAAATGAACCGCAATGTCTCGAAAAGGGGCAGGTACACCTGAATGAAAAGAGCCAGCAAAGGCACCGCGAAGTAAACCCACACGGGATACGTCGCCGAGCGCACCTGCCGCGCGCTGTTCACCATGATGCGACTTCCGGCTGGATACTCCATCAGGGTCGCGTGACCTTCGGCTCATCGGGCTTCGTCGCCGCCGGCAGCGTTGCTGGTGCCTTTGGCGTCGCTGCCGGTCTTGCTGCTGCTGCCCCCGGACTGACGGGCTGCGGCGGCCGGGTCGATGGCGCCGCAACCGGAGCAGCGGGCGTCTTCTTGTCGGAAGCCGCCGGCGCACTGCCGGGCGCGCTTGCCTGCGCGGCCGGATTTGCCGGTGCATTGACGCCCGGAACTTTCAAATTGAAATTCGGCACCGGCGATCCTGGCGTGCCCTCCCCAAACACATGCTTCTGCGCATCGCCGATTTTCATGTATTGATCCCGCAGTTTGTCCGCGGACGTCAACCCTTTTCCGGTCTGCGCAGGCGTGTCGGTCGGGTTGATATCCGGGGCCAGAAACTCCGGGGCGTCGGCGGCCGGTGTTTCCGGAATTGCCTCATGCACCGGATCGATGATCACCAGCACTTCCTCCGGCGCGACCTGGGTTCCGGAAGGCTCAACGGTAATGTCCTGGAAATTAGTTCCTTCCTTGACGCTCGTCACCTTTCCCGCAAGCAGTCCCTTCGGGAAGATCCGGTCTTCGCCTGACGTGAAAAACAGCTCGCCAACTTCCACCTTCTGCCCGGTAGGGATGTAATCGACTCGTGCGCTGCTGCTCCCCGTGCCCTTGAGCACTCCGTGCACGCGATTCTTCTGCGATTCGACGCCGGCGGCAAACCCGGGGTCCGTCACTGACCGTACCTGGCTGGCGAAAGGAAAGACCGCGATCACATTGCCCACGATGCCGTCCGGAGTCACTACCGCCATCCCGCGCCGTACGCCCGATTGTCTGCCGCGATCGATCAGAACCGATCTCGTTCCAACTCCCGGCGTCGCCCCGATCACACGCGCGCCGATCATCTTTGAAGGATTATGCGCCTGGAAACCTGCCAGGGACTCCGCCCGCTGCGCCGAAGCGAGCTCGTTCTTCAGAAGCAGATTTTCGAGCCGCAGCCGATCGCCTTCGGCGCGAAGCTGTCGACTCTGCTCGCGCGCGTTTCTCAATTCGAAGTAGTTGCTCAGAAATCCGGTGGTGCCGTTGCGCAAACCCTCGATTGCGCTCGCCACAGGAGTCACCGCCGTGACAGCCCAGACTCTCACCATGGGTACATCGCTGTCACTCTTGACCTGCCACGCGAGCAGAATCAGCTGCGCAAAGATCACGATCAGCAGCACAATGATATTTCGGTAACGATAAATTACGGATTCCATGACACCGCGCCGCTCTACACTTATCTTCGCCTACCAGCATGGGCAGAGAAGACCCGCATCCCAGGTCAATTGAAATCTAATCGATCGAAATCTTTCGGAGCAGTTTGAAGTCGCTCAGCATCTTGCCTGTCCCCAGCACGACCGACGCGAGCGGATCGTCCGCAATGGAAACCGGCAAACCGGTTTCCTCGCGGATGCGTTTGTCGAGGTTCTTAATTAACGCTCCACCGCCAGTCAGCACAATTCCGCGATCGCTGATATCCGCGCTCAGCTCCGGCGGCGTTCGCTCCAAAGCCACGCGGATGCCATTGATGACCGTGGCAATGCACTCCGACAGCGCCTCACGAATTTCCGCGTCGCCCACCGTGATTGTCTTCGGAACACCCTCGATGAGGTTGCGCCCCTTGATCTCCATCGTCAAAGGCTTGTCCAGCGGGAACGCCGACCCGATCTCCATCTTGATCGTCTCGGCCGTGCGCTCGCCGATCAGCAGGTTGTACTTGCGCTTCATGTACAACATGACGGCATCGTCCAGCGCGTTCCCCGCCACACGCACCGAGCGCGAATAGACAATGCCGGAAAGCGAAATCACCGCGATATCGGTCGTGCCGCCGCCGATGTCGACGACCATGTTGCCGGAAGGCTCCGTGATCGGAAGCCCGGCGCCGATCGCGGCCACCATCGCCTGTTCCACCAGATGAACTTCGCTGGCCTTCGCGCGATACGCCGAATCCATCACCGCGCGTTTTTCTACCTGTGTGATCTCGCTTGGAACGCCGATCACGATCCGCGGATGCACCAGCATCTTCCGGTTATGCGCCTTCTGGATGAAGTAATTCAGCATCTTCTCCGTCACCTTGAAGTCGGCGATGACGCCGTCCTTCATCGGTTTGATGGCGACGATGTTTCCCGGAGTGCGGCCGAGCATCTCCTTCGCTTCTTTGCCGACAGCTTCCACTTCACCGGTGGTCTTGTTCAACGCGACGATGGAGGGCTCGTTGACAACGATGCCCTTTCCCTTTGCGTAAACGAGCGTATTGGCCGTTCCAAGGTCGATGGCAAGATCCGACGAAAACAGACTAAAAAGAGACCGAAGATTCATGTAAGTGGTTAAAAATGCAAGGCGATAGCTTGCTGGGACTAAGGCTTATCGTAACACGCCCCCTTACCGACGACAGACGTGGGAACCAGACGGATCCCTGCGGTCCTATACTTGCGTCATGGCGTGCGTCATAGAGACCAATGCAGTGGATACCCGCCGGCACGGCCGCGCTCTCGCCGTTGCGGCTACCGTCGCTGTCGCTGTTCTGAGCCTCGCCTTCCACCCGAGTCTCTTCCCTTCGCTCCCCGATGGCTTGCCGCGGACACCTCAGGTAGCGTTGCACCGTCAGCCTGATACGGCGCGTGATGAACGCGAGCGTCCTGAAGTGCTGCGCGTATCGTTTGTACTCGACGATGTTCAGAAGAACTGGGATCGAACTCTTCCCGCGCAGGAGCATGTGCCGTATCGCCACGCAAAGCTGGTCCTCTATCGCAACTCATATCCGTCCGCGTGCGGGAAAGCAAATAAGGCTACCGGCCCTTTCTATTGTCCCGGCGATGAAAAAGTCTATCTGGATCTCGGCTTCTTCGACGAGCTTAAGCGCCGTTTCGGCGCGCCCGGCGAATTCGCGCAGGCATACGTGATTGCGCATGAAATCGGCCATCACGTGCAAAAGCTGCTCGGCATCGAAACGAAGGTTCGCCGCCTGCAACAGCAGGAACCGCGCGAAGCCAACCAGCTCTCGGTGCGGCTGGAACTACAGGCCGATTGCTTCGCGGGCGTGTGGGCCAATTCCACCGAACAGCGAAACCTCGTCGATCAGCGAGACATCGGTGCAGCTATGCGCGCGGCGGCTGCGGTCGGGGATGACCGGTTGCAACGGATAGGCCAGGGGTACGTAAATCCCGAATCGTTCACGCACGGCTCGTCCGCCGAGCGTGTGCAGTGGTTTCGCCGCGGCCTCGACAGCGGCCGCATCTCATCCTGCAACCCTTTCGAGGCCGGGAACAACCGAAGTCGCTGAAGTTGTGTTCCCAAAATCTTCGCAAGCCGCGAAGATTTTCGATAGCGCATGTGGTGCTGGTTGGCAATCTGCGGCGGATTGGCAATCCGCCTCCTCACCCGGACCCGACAGCCTCGACCTGTTCGAATCCGGCTTGCGGCTCAGCTGCTCTGCAGCCGATTGTTAATCGGCCTGACGTAATTTCGAAACAGACCAGCGGGAGAATCGGTCATCAGAAGAGAGATCGGCGTGCTTACTTCTTCTCTTTAGCGTCTTCCGAATACTGCGGCTGTGGCGGATTCAACTTGATTGCAACCGTCTGCTCCGGCATCGTCAGTTCATAAACATCGCCGAAGGTCTGATAGTGCTGCGCAATGATCTGGATCGTGATCTCACCCATCGGCATTTCGGGAATCGCCACCGTTCCCTGCTGACCCGTCTTCGTCTCCCAGCTCGTGATCATCTTTTTCATCTTTACGGGATTCAGCCCGTGACGAAACCGGACAATTACGCTGGCGCGGTCGATTGGCTTTCCCGTATCGGCGGCGGTAACCTGCACTGTCAGCCGTGTTCCGGATGCGCCGAACAATGGCAGCGAAAGGGCAAGCAGGGCCGTCACGACGAGCGTACGCATGGCTCCATTATGCGATATCGGGAATCAGAAATCGCGCTGGCGTTCCGGCCGCGCGCGTGACGGCTTCCGCCGCGAGGTAGCCGCTGCGGACCGCACCCTCCATCGTCGCGGGCCAGCCGGACCGAGTCCAGTCCCCGGCAAGGAAGAAGTTATCCAGCGCCGTCACCGAACCCGGACGCAGCGTTTCCAGGCCCGGCTTTGCGGAAAACGTCGCGCGCACTTCTTTGATCACCTGGGCTTTTTCGATTCGGGCTTCTTTCACGGCCGGGAAAAATTCCGCCAGCTCCCGCACGGCAAGCTCGATGATTTCCTGGCGCGGCATTTCGAGAAGCCCGCGCGACGCGCTGACGACGGTCTGAATGTACCGGCCTTCGCTCTTGTTGAACATCCACTGAATCGTGCGGTCGAGCAGTGTTGCATGGGGCAGGGAAGTGACCGGGCGATCGAACCAGAGATGAATTCCCGTAATCGGCGAGTGCTCGAACACCCCCCAATCGATCGCCAGCTCCGGAAGCAGAGGCTGCAGACGCTCGAAGGGCAGAGCGGAAATATAGAAATCCGCGTCCTTCCGGCCCGCCGCCGTCTGGATACCGCGAACCTGCCCGCCTTCGCTCTCGATCGCCGTCACCGGCGCGCGGCGTTCAATCCGGATGGCCCCGGCGCGCGCCAGTGAATGTTCGTCGTAGAGCTCGCGCAAGGGAACGTCCGGAATTCCCATCTCGTAGGAATCCGCGCGTGCGATCATACCCAGCCAGAAAACCTGAAACCCGTGCGCCGCCGCCATCCGGTCGAGCTCTTCATTCACAGCACTCACGAGGACCTGCCGCCAGTAACGCTCGATTGCCGCCTCGGTCTGGCGCTTTTCACGCAACCAGTCGAGCATGCTGATTCGGTCAAGATCGGCGCGTGTGCGGCGCTCGCGCGGAATCGCATTGATCGCCCGCGCAATCGCGACCTTGTCCGCGAAGCTCAGAAACCGGAGCCCGAGGAACGATCCAAGGAAGTGCGCGGGCGCCGGAAGCATTCCACGCTTCAGTGTCGACATCCGTCCGCCCGGTTCGATGAAATGGAACTCGCGATGAAACCGGATCTTGTTCTCTACCCCGAGCCGCCGGTAGAGATCGATCAGGTTGACGCAGCAGCGCAGCAGAATGTGCTGGCAGTTGTCGATCATCTCCGTATCGTTACTGCCGGCGGGCCATGAGGTGGCGCGTCCCCCCAGAAAATTACGCGCTTCGTAGATGTCGACTTCGAATCCCGCGCTGCCGAGAGCGGCGGCGGAGGCCAGGCCCGCGAGGCCGCCTCCGATCACAGCGGCGCGCGGCATTAAGGCCTGTGTGGCTCCGGGAGCAAGCCCTATTATCTACTTTGACTATTTGCTCCCTGGCATATATCGCGACGCAAACGTGATGAACGTCGGCCAGTTCGGCGCAGGAGTATGCCCGCCCGAATGCTGCCGGAACGCCACGTCGCCCTCGATCAGCGGCGTCTCGATCGGCGGAAACTCTGTCGTCCCCATATCCTTCTTGCCGAGTAACTTGTAAACAGGGCCGGCGCCGGCTGCCGCCAGGAACATTCCCTTGGCATCCACCCATCCGTCGCCATCGGTCGCGCCGCCGCTGATGAACACAGGGCGCGGTGCGCACAGCGCGACCAGCTCATGCGAATCGACCGGCATGTCATTCCAGTTCAGCGGACCCGCATACTTCAGAAAATTCCCCGCCATCCAGTGATATTCATTCGTCGCCGCCACGTTCTCCACCAGTTCGCCCCAGTTGCGCCGGTTCATCTTCACGCCGCCTTCGCCCGATGAACTGACGAAGGCAATGGCGAACCGGGAATCGTAAGCCATCGCGAGCGCGACCGCCTTGCCGTATCGGGAATGCCCCTCGATCCCGACATGCTTCGCGTCCACCGCTTTATCCGTTTCAAAATAGTCGAGCACGCGGCTCGCTCCCCAGGCCCACGCGCGCAGTGCGCCCCAGTCGTCGACCTTGCGCGGCTGCCCTTTGTTGACGAGGCCGATGATTCCCGCCGTCAATCCCGCGCCATTGTCCGCCTGTACACTCGACGTCGCGACGACCGCGTATCCCCAGCCTTTGGCCAGCACCTGCTGTTGCCATGTCGGTCCCGCCGGAGCGGCTCTGCCAGGGCCCGGTCCACGGCCGCCGCGTGGAGGCGCGAAGCTGGAACCAAACTCAAGGATCATCGGCACCGGCCCGCTCGCCTTCGCCGGCGTCGTCAGTCTCGCCTCGATATCGACGGTGATTTGCGGATAAGCCGAGTTATCGACGTGTCCCACCAGTTGTTTCGTCACCACCGGCACGTCGCCGATCATCTCGTCGCTGGTGCCCGTTACTTCCCACTTCACGGCCGGCATGACCTTCGGGACTCGACCGTAGATCTCGCGATCGAAGTCTTCCACAATTTCCGGACGCCGTTTTTCCCACCAGGCCTTCGCCGTCTTCACTTTCCTGCCGTTCTTCAGGATGAGCGGATCCGGCGCATCCGGGTACGGATTCGCCTTCGACTCGTCGTAGTTCGCGTAGTTCGGAGCCTGCGGATTACTTCCGTTCGCACCATTCCGCAGCGAAGTGATGTGAAGCAGATCCATCAGCCTCTGCCGGTCTTCCTGCGCTGTTAAATGTACGGGCGGAGGAGCCTCCGCAGCCTGCATGAAGGCAGCCGCCAAAACCAGAACCGGAGACCATCGAAGCCATCGTGTCACGAGCATTTCAAGCCGATTATACGTCTTATTGCAACGCCGCCATCAACTCGCCAGTCTGCCGTAACACATTCAAACGCGCCCGTTCCGCATTGAATTGCGCATCGTAAAACGCGATCCATTTCTCGTTCTCGTTGAAGCGCGCCTCTTCCACCTGCCGCAAGGAAGCCCGCCCCTCGTTCATCTGCGCCAGAATCACCGATAGCTGCGACCGCGCGAGATCCAGATCGGCCTGCGCAAGCTCGCGCGCTGCGTCCGTCTTTCGAATATCCAGATAGCTCTGGTGGATGTCGAGCGCGATCCGGCTGCGCGCCACGTCCACTTCGGCCCGGATATGCAGCTTGTCCTGCTCAGCCTGCTCAACCTGCGCGCGTACAGCGCTGCCGACGAAAATCGGTACCTGAATTGAGGCCCCGATTTGTCCGTTGTTCCGCTGAAATCGGGCGAAGTATTCGTCATAGTGGCTGTACTTCGTCAGCAGTGCATATTGCGCGACCAGATCCACGCTGGGCAATCTCTGCGCCTTATCCCCCTTGATCTCGAGCGTCTTCCCGAGAAAATTGGATTCCAGCCGCTTGATCTCTTTGCTTGAAGTCATCGCCGACTGCACCGCTGCCTCCTCGGTTGCCGGAATGACTTCGGCCGCCCGGTCTTCCTCTGTCGGGACGATCGTGTCCTGCGGTCCGTAGCCGAGCGTCACCGCCAGGCTGTGCGACGTATAATCGCGATCGCTTTGCAGTGCCACCAGCCGCTGCTTCGACCTGAGTAAATTGACATTCGCCTCCTGCGCCGTGACCGCGAGCTCACGCCCTTCTTCGACGCGCGCCTGCACGGTTTGAAGCACCTTTTCGAGGCTCTCCACCTGCTTTTGCGCCGAATCCGAGAGCCGGGCTGCCCGGTCGGCATCTATATAGAGTGAGGCCACCCGGAAGGCGATTTCGTCATTTTTCTCGCCCGTGGCGAATCCGGCTCCGCGCGCTGTTTCCTTCGCCTGCGCAACCGCATAGCTCTGCGGACGATTAAAAATGTACTCGCTTCCTTTCGCCTCAAATGCGGCCGGCGCCGAGCCCTCGATGCTCAGCGGAAATCCATTGCTGTACGCAATCCCGCTGCCCACTCCCAGTCGCGGCGTGAAAGGCCCATTCGCCACCCGGACGCCCAGCGTCGCCTTCATCTCATCCAGGCGCGCCATCAGGATTTCCGGATTCTGCGCCAGAGCGCGTGCCACCGCCTGTTTCAACGTCAGTGTGTGAGTTTCAGCGGGAAGCAGGGGAGCGGCTGCGATCGCAACCGCCAGAAGGAATGCAATTCTGCGCATGAACTATTCGTAGCGCAGTGCCTCCGTCGGGTTCAAGCGTGAAGCGCGGCTGGCCGGCAGGATGCCGAAGATCAGACCCACCAGGCTCGACACTGTAAATGCGATTCCAATCGACCATGTCGAAATCGGAATCTTCATATTGTCTACGAAATACTGCACGCTGACCGGCAGCGCGACGCCGGCGATGATTCCAAACGTCCCTCCCGCGATGCTGATCAGAATCGCTTCCGTGAGGAACTGCAGCAGAATCTCGCGCCTCGACGCCCCGACCGCCATGCGGATGCCGATCTCACGCGTTCGCTCGGTCACAGTCACCAGCATGATGTTCATGATGCCGATGCCGGAGATGACGAGCGCGATCGCCGAAACGAGCACAAGCACGAGGCTCAGAATCTTCGCGATGCTTTTCGCCGCATTGAGGATCGCGGTGAGGTTCTCGACTTTGTACGACGTGCCCGCCCGATGCCGGCTCTCCAGAATCTCTTTTACCTGCACCGTCACCGCCTCCACATCTTCCGGCGATCGCACCTGTACATACAGCGGATCGATCCGCTCGACGCGGGTGAAATATTGCTGCACGGTGATCGGAATCACCAGGGTTTCCGCGTTCAGCTCCGATTGTCCGAAGCTCTCGACCTTTTCCTTAAACGTCCCGATGACCGTGAACTGGAGCCCGTGTATCTTGATCGTCTGGCCGGGAGCGTCGTTCACACTGCCGTAAAGCCGCTTCGCCAGTTTCTCCGTCATCAATGCGACCTTCTGCCGGAGATCGACGTCGCTGGCATCGAGAAACCTGCCGGAAAGCAGCACGAGATTGCGCACCGGCTTGTAGAATTCGTCCGAACCGATAACGAGAGTCCGTTCCTCTTTTCCGTTGATGAACGTCGAGTCGTAATTGCTCTCGATCCCGGTGGCCGCGACGATACGGTTCCCAAGCTGCTGCCGGATCGCCTGCACGTCGGCAATCTTCACGAAGTCGGCATTCACTTCGGCGGACGACGCCTGCGTCCCGACCTCGTACGACGCAAAGATCATGTTCGACCCGACGCCTTCGATCTGCTCAAGGATGTAATTCTGGCTGGTGAGCGAAATGGTGACCACGAGGATCACCGACGCGGTCCCGATCACCATGCCGAGACCGGTTAGAAACGAACGGACCGGATTCTGACGCAGTGCCTGGAAGCTGAAGCTCAGCGCCTCGCCGATTTGCATCGGCTAACGCCCCGTCCCAGGCGATGGAGAAACACGCGCACGGTTCAGCCGGCGCACTCAGCTGCCTTCCGTTTTGCGCAATAGGTTCTGCGCTTCCCAGCGCGGCGGATCGTCCGGCGTGAGATTACCCCCGTCGATGTATCTCTTCAACAACTCCCGCGCCTGCTTGAGATTGCGCCGCGACTGAATATAGGAATTCGCCCGGCCGAAAAGTATGCGCGGCGCATTTGGATCGACCGCGGCAGCCTGCGCGAACGCCCGCTCGCTCTCTTCGTACCGTCCCCGCCGCGACAGGAACTGTGCGAGATCGATGATCAGGCCCACTTTCTTTGGCGCCGCCTCCACCGCTCTTCGCAGGTGCGACTCGGCGCTTGCGAACTGCTTCTTCTTCTCGTCGATGCGAGCTTGCGCAAGATATCCTCCGACCGGGTCATACTGCGCGAAGTGCGGAAGCAGCCCGGCCGCTTTGTCCAGTCCCCCGCCGATCATCCCCGGCGCGTCCACATAAAAGTCGAGCAGGTCCCCCAGAGCGTCGGCATTCGCGGGATCCAGGAGGATGGCCTTTTCGAAGGCTACGCGGGTCTTCGTCGCGTAACCCAGGGCGGTCAGAGGAAACGATGTCTCGGCCCTTCGTCCCCACGCGCGTCCCAGCCACGTTTGAATCATGGAGTCGTTTGGAGCCAGCGCGGCGGCGCGCTCCAGCGATTCAGTCGCCCTCCGGAAATCTCCCAGCATGAAGTAGCACTGGCCGGTCAGCTCGAGGCTTCCCGCATCGGGAGTCGTTTTGTTCAGTAGTGCGATTGCGCTCTTGTAATCGGTCCGTTGATACAGATTTCGCGCGCCGTCGGGTGCTGTGGCGGCCGCGCCGAGAAGGCCTGTCAGCAGTGGAATCAGAATCGCGGTCCGCACGTGGTCCCCGTCAAACCTGCCTGTATAAATCGATGAAAGCCGCGCCGGCATGGTTTCAATTTTTGGGTTTTGACGGACCGCGCCGCGTGAACAAACGGAAAACTTCCGCCATCGCGATCCAGAGATTCACAATTCCCATACCGCTCACCGCGCCCCGGACGTAGCTGGTCGCCCAGAACGCATGCCATGACGATTGGACGCTGCCTTGAATGGCCCACGCAAAGTAGTTATCGCCCCACCCCTCCGTCCAGGGATAGATCAGCAGAAACAACCCCAGTTCAAAGCAGAAAATGATGAACAGCACGGAGCTCAGCCGCTGAAACCATGTGGGTCCGGGAGGCACCACCGGGGTTACTCCGGGAGCTGTGACTCCGGCGGCTGCCGACTCCGTCTCACCGGAGTCAGGCAAGCTTTGATCACGCGAGCTTTGATCATGCAAGCTCTGATCGCGTTTGGGCAGGGCGCTCAAGCGGTGGCGAACATCTCCATCTGGCGATCTCTCGGAAGGGGGGAGAACAACGCATACCGTCGCACCGGCTCGAAACTGAAACGGTGCAGCGGTGTCGGCCCAAAGCTCTCGATCGCGGCCATATGCTCCGGCGATTGGTATCCCTTGTGGTTTTTCAACCCGTATTGAGGATAGAACTTGTCCCACTCGCGCATCATCTGATCGCGGTAGACTTTGGCGATGATGGAAGCCGCCGCGATGGCATGGCAGCGCTCGTCACCCTGAATGAGTGGTTGCTGGGGCAGGGGAAGCTCAAGCGGAACGGCATCCACCAGCACGAAGTCCGCTGCCGGAGCCAATTGCTCAATCGCCGTCTTCATCGCCAGCCGCGACGCCTGGTAGATATTGATGCGGTCGATGGTCGCGGCATCCACCGCCGCGACAGCCCACGCCACCGCGCGTTCGCGGATCCGCTCCGCCAGTATTTCGCGCCGCTCCGGTTCGATCTGTTTGCTGTCGTTCAGACCGCGAACAGGTGAGTCGGGCGAAAGGATAACTGCCCCGGCCACCACCGCGCCGAAGAGCGAGCCCCGGCCGACTTCATCGGCCCCCGCGATGTAATGAAAACCGCGCGCCCGCAGTTCCTGTTCCAGATTGCCCTGGCACTTCCAGCGCCGGGCGTTTGAACGTTTGACAGCGGCGCGGGCCATGAGTCGCCCTGCCGGCGGACTAGGTGCGTTCCTTGAGACGTGCAGCCTTGCCTTTGAGTCCGCGCAAATAATACAGCTTCGCGCGCCGTACTTTTCCTGTGCGAACGACATCGATGTGATCGATAATCGTCGCGCTCAATGGGAAAATACGTTCCACTCCCTGGCCAAAGCTGACCTTGCGGACAGTGACGGTCTCGCCCATCCCGGTATTCTTGCGCGCCAGAACGGTGCCTTCAAATACCTGAATCCGCTCTTTTTCGCCTTCTTTGATCTTGACGTGAACTTTGATCGTATCGCCGGGGCGAAAAGCGGTCAGATTGGTGCGGCGCTTCTTCTCGACAAACTTTGCTAACAACGCGTTCTGCATTTCGGGAACCTTTTAGGTGGGTTGATTTCTTATGTTACTACAGGGCCTGCGGCGAGCGGGTTTTAGTCCATGACCTCGGTTCCCCACGGGACTTGTTCCACGGAGAGCCACGTCAGAATCAGAGAATCGCGACCCAACCGCCTGCCCCGCGGAATTATTGCGCCCTTTTCCGCTGCGCAGGCATGACCAGGATCTGCACCAGCCGGTCGAGCAAATCCTGCGGGATATCGGCTCGCAGCGAAATAGACCGCCCCACCTGATCGACCGTGATTCCATCCCACACCTTCAACAGCTCGGGTTGGTTCTCCGGGACGCTCAGCCGGCCGAGCCCCACGACACCGCGCACGGTATCCCGCAGACTCATCGCGTCCTTCTCCGTCGCGGTCATCCCATGCACCTCGGCCTTCAAGCCCGTGCTCAAATCCGCCTGGAACCACGTGTCCTGCAGACCCCGGAAGATCTTCGAAAAATCGATTCCGGAGCTGGCGGCCGGCGGATGGTCCGCCAGGAAGTTGCCCGCGCCTCCCGATATTCCCCAAATCTGACTTTGCGGATTGACGCCGGTTAACCGCGTCACCAGCGGCTGCGCAGCCGTGTGCGGACCGGAAGTCCATTCGTCGAGCGCGGCTTCGAGGACGGGGATATCTCCCGCCGCCGCCAGTGTTGGATCGAGAATGCAGAAACCACCGTCGCCCCGGGCAGCGCCGACGATTTCGTATTTGCCGTGTCTGGTCCGGCGGGCATTTTTCAACGATGCCGTCCCCGCATTCAGATGGAACGTCCCCCGCGCGAGTAGCACGCCGCCGCTTCCGTTCGAGGCGTAGAGAAGCTCGCGCACATCGCGGCGCGGGTCGAAGCCTGTTTCCGCGGCGAACTGATCGACCTGGACGAGGCTCTGGCTCGCCAGCATTTTTTCGTAGGTCGCGGTCTGCTTCATCTGGTCCATGCGGGCGCCCACCAGACTGGTGGTACCCGGCGGGACCATCCTCTCGAGCACGTTGTCGATGCGCGGTTGCGCCGATAACAGGGCCGGCGACAACGAAGCGAATGCATACAGGGCCAGGGCGCCGGAACTTCGATGCTTCAGAAACTCCTCCTCTGAAACCGCCACAAACCCAGCGCCAGTACGACCGCGCCGAACAGCGCCGTGCTCCAGACAGGCATCCAGCTCTCAATGGGTTGGTTCAGAATCATTCGCCTGATAATAACGCTCACGTCGGAAGTTTTCGGCAGCACGTAATAAAGCACGCGGACGACATCGCGAGACCATTCCGAGCTCAACAGCCGCTCGATCGTAGGTTTCTGCGCCAATATCGGCGTAATAATCATGATCGCAAACGTGACCATGATCGCGACCGCCGAGCTGTCCCACAGGACGCCGACCAGCACCAGAATTGCCAGCAGCACCGCAAAAATGAAAATCGTGCAGAGGCTCGACATCAGGAATCCCGCGCCCCAGGTGCTCGTCTTTACCCCGAAGATGATCCACGACCCGGCCACCAGGTAGACGATATTCGCCGCCACTACCAGAACGTTTCCCGCGTACCGCCCCAGCAGCAGATGGATCCGTGAGACAGGCTTCGAGAGCAGCAATTCGATGCGCCCGGGCTCGAAAACCGCGGCCACCAGCCCCGCCGATGCGAAGACTGAAAGCGCCATCCCCGCAAAATAGAGGATCATCGCAATCACGCTCTGCGTCTGCTGCACGAGGTCCTGCACATCGGTGCTGGGTGTGCTGCGGCCGAAGATGGTGACCGTCGCGATGGCTCCCTGCACGACGTCGATCCGCATGATGAACATCAGGAAGAGCAGCAGTGCGCTGCAGCAGGCGAAGAAGCCCCAGAAAATCCGCCGAGCAAAGGCTTCCCGGAATGTATCCCGGATCAATGCGACAGTTGCGGAGCTTGCGTTTGTGGGCGCGGCGTTCATTGCTTCTGCGCCTCGCCGCCTTCCACGGTTTTCATGAAGACTTCCTCCAGCGTGCTCCGGGTCCTTCCCAGCGACTCAATCTCGCACCCGTTCGAGCGCAGTAAATCGACCGCCTCGTTCGCGTCTCCACGTGTCGCGAACAGCAAGCGCAGCGAACCGTTGTCTGAGGTAAAGGCGCGCGCGCGCGCGCGCAATTCGCTCTCCAGCCCCTCCGGCACCCGCAGCCCTTCCACGTGATATCCGCTGCCGCTGGTCAGTTCCTCGACCGATCCGCTCAGCGCCAGCTTGCCCTTCTGGATAATCGCCACTTCGCGGCAGAACAATTCCACTTCGGCGAGCAGATGCGAGTTCAGGAATATCGTCACGCCCTGTTGTTCGAGGGCCTGCAGCACGTCCCGAATCTGCTTTCGCCCGACCGGATCCACACCGTCGCTCGGCTCATCGAGCACCAGAAGTTTCGGCGAATGGATCAACGCCTGCGCCAGACCGACGCGCTGCAGCATGCCTTTCGAATACTTGCCGAGCCGCAGGTCTCGCGCGCGGTCGTCCAGACCGACCAGGCTGAGAAGTTCCGGGATGCGCTTGCGCCGCGCTTTGGTCTCCATGCCGGAAAGCGCGCCATAAAAATCCAGCATGTCGAACCCCGTCATGTAAGTCGGGAATCGATGGTTCTCCGGCAGGTAGCCGATCGGCCGCCGCGCTTCGGCTTGCCGCGTGTCCCGGCCGAAGACCATGGCCCGTCCTGCCGTCTGGTGCGTACACGACAGGAGTATCTTGACGAACGTCGTCTTGCCCGCCCCGTTAGGCCCCAGCAGGCCATACGTGGACCCAATCGGAACGCGAAGTGAAATATTGTCCACCGCGCGAAGTTCGCGGCCGGAAAATGCGGTGCGGAATACCTTGGTTAATCCGTCTGTCTCGATCGCGTATTCCGCCACTCTATGCAGGATAACGAACGAAGTGGTGCGTTCGTTCGGGCGAGCATGGTCAGAAACTCTTCCGGCGTCTGCGTACCAGCAGAAGAACCCCTGCCGCGCCGGCCAGAAGCGTCGATGTGCCCGGTTCCGGTATCGTCGCGATATCGACCGCATCCACGCTGCAGGCTTCGCAGATTATCGGAGCGGTGTTCTCCGTCGTCAGAACAGAGAGCGTCTGGGTCGGCGGGGGCGGAGCAGTGCCAGTCACAAAGAAGGCAGATCTGTCAGTTGGGAACGCTTTGGAACCGGTCGCCGCCCAGAATGCATCCGGCTCGATAAAGGTAAACGTGGTCGTATTGCTGTTTGCGAAAGTGTTGGCCGAAAAGTCGGAAAACTGCACATTGACTTCCGGATTGGAATCGGATGACGAAAAGTTAAAGGTATCGAACGACTCGCCATCCGCCACCGTAGACCCTGGTGCCACTGGACCACAGACAGTCGGGCACGCCGAATTATCCGGAGAGTTGAATCGCAGCGGGCCGACCCAGGAAAACTGGTACTCGGTCATCGTCGAGTCGTCCTCGACGTCATCTGTAACTGTCGGCAGGTGGAGCGTGTAAACGAATGTGTCTGTATTGGGAGCAGCCGCGATTTCGCTTGCCATCATTCTGGCGTGTAGAACCAAAACAAGGGCAACAAGCGTTCCGACCCTCACGGAATCAGTGTTCCACACGGCCAAAACATGGTCAATAAACGACCGTGCGAGACCTGACAAAGCTTATATCGCTGGCGCTCTTGTCGCCGGCGAATTTAGTTTGAGGAAACTAATTCCGGAAGCTGCTGACGGCTTCCTTCTCGTCGTGGAACGTCGGAATCAGCGAGCTCAATCCCGTCATGTCGAGAAGCTTCTGGATCTCCGGCGCCGGATTCAACATCTTGAGCGCGCCCCGGTTCTTGACCAGATGCGAATAGCAGCTCATCAGCTGCCCAAGGCCGGCGCTGTCGATGCGCGTCACCCGGCTCAGGTCGATGATGACTCTCGAATCCCTCTGTTCCAGGACCTCTTTGCGCAACTCGTCCAGTTCCTGGGCGGAATGCGTCAGCTCGGCGTTGGCTTTGAACCGCAGCACCGACACTCCGCCGGTCTGGTTCCAGGCGAGGTTCGAAGCCCGCAGGTCCCTGGCGAGATATTCGCTGATTCGCAGTTCGTCAAAACACTCGTCGCAGCCGAGATAGTGGCCTTCAAATTCCTCGACGGCTTCGGAGTCGAGGGATCGAGAGAGATACTTGGCGATCACCTGCTCACGTTCTATCGGTTCCTTTTTACAGACCATGTTTCCGTCCACCCACTCAGTGTCCGGTCTCGGTATTTCGTTTCATTTCCGGACCATACACACGGCGAAAGCGTTCCTTGGCGCGAAATAGCACAACCCGGAACTGGGCATCGCTCATACCCCATTCTTTGCAAATCTCGTCCTTTTCCTTACCTTCAAGATAAAGCGAGCGCAGAATGACGCGGTCTCGTTCCGCTAATTCCTTCAATCCATTATCGATCGCGTCGCGCATTTCAAAGATTTCCGCATCCGGCCGGACGCCCGCATCCGGTATCGGAATATCCGGATCGATAGTGGGCTCGCGCTTTACCCGGCGGCGGTATTCGAGAATCACGTTGCGGCAAACGCCGTTCAGAAAAGCCCCGAATTCGTCAGTATTGCGGATCTGCTGGCGTTGCTCCGCTCGCAGAAAGCGCGCCAGGCTCTCTTGTACGAGATCGTCCACATCCGCGCAGTTATGCCCGACGTGATACAGAACCTTGTATCGCAGTTTCAGGCGAAGGCGATCGAGGTCTTGTTCGTTCAGGTCCATTGTGGTGCGTCGAACACTCGCCTCGGCAGGCGCCGCGGAAAGCGGGTCGGCGCCGGAATTCCCCTTGGATTCCGGTGTCTTCAGGATGTCTGTCCGGGGAGCGGCCACTGTCTGTTATCCTGCCGTCGTTTTTTCGCGCTGTCCTCTACCCGGCTGTGGCTCCCGCCGCTTTGCGGCTTTGGAAGCATTCCCGGCAAAACACCGGGCGTCCCTGCGTTGGGCGGAAGGGAACCGTTGTCTCGCGTCCGCATTGTGAACATACTGCCGAAGTCTCCACTCGTCCCGGCGACCCGCCGCGCTCCAGCGGATTATTCTGTCGCCTGGTCTTGCACGCCTTGCAGCGCTTCGGTTCGTTCTTGAAATCCTTCTCGTGGTAAAACTGCTGCTCACCTGCGGTGAACACGAAGTCCGAACCGCAGTCCATGCACTTCAACACCCGATCCTGAAAATCTGGCATGGCACCATCCTGGGGAATGAAGCGGAGCGCTTGCCATTCGCTCCGCTTGTTGCGACCCGCCCGTCATCAATCGAAATCCCGTTCGCCGCCACAAAAGGCGTCGATGGCTCGATTATTCGACTTCGCGGCGGCTCTTCTTCCGGTTCCGTTTGCGTGCCAGTGCCTGCTTGACCCGCAATTTTTCCCCCGGCTTCAAGTAAAAGGAGTGGCGTTTGACCTCTTTGATGATGTCTTCCTGCTGCACCTTGCGTTTGAAGCGCCTGAGGGCGTTTTCCAGGGTTTCACCATCCTGGAGTCTGACTTCAGCCAAAACTTACAACACCTCCAAACCGATCGTAAATTGCATCCTGACCGATAGCCCGCACGAAGTATTAAACTCCGCAGCCACCTGCCAGGGTACTGATATCATATGGACTTGAGCCCGAAAGTCAAGCCTACAAATTCTTCAGGACGCCGCGGCTACCCCCGCTGAACCGCGCCAAACCCCTGTTTTATGGTTAACGTTCTCGCGATATTGCTTGCTGGAGGAGCGGGCGAACGGCTTCATCCTCTAACCCGCGATACCGCGAAACCAGGAGTTCCGTTCGGTGGCGTCTACCGGATCATCGACTTCACGCTATCCAACTGCATGAATTCCGACGTCCGCAGAATATTCATCCTAACACAATACAAGTCGCTGGAACTAAACAGGCATATCCGCGATGGATGGCACATCTTCGCCACCGCCATGGGAGAATTCGTCGAGATCCTGCCGCCTATGAAGCGTGTGAGCAATGAATGGTATCAGGGTACCGCCGACGCGATCTTTCAGAACCTGCAGAGCATCGTGACCGAAGGCGCCGCCCACGTTCTGGTCCTCTCGGCGGATCACATTTACAAGATGAACTATGGCGACATGCTCGCGTGGCACAACACGCGAAATGCGGAAATCACCATCGCCACCATTCAGGCCGACCCCTCCGAAGCCCCGCATTTCGGTATTGCGGATATCGATGAGGACTATCGGGTGCGTGCTTTCGAAGAAAAGCCGCGCCACGGCAACCCGGTCCGCTCCCGCTTCGATTCCTCCAAAGTCAGCGCCTCGATGGGCGTTTACATCTTCGATACAAAAGTGCTCATCGAAGAGCTCATCGCCGACGCCGCGCGGCCGGGGTCGTCCCACGATTTCGGCAAAGACGTGCTGCCCAGCTGTCTGGCCCACCGCCGCGTCGTGGCATGGGATTTCCTCGACCTGAACCGCAAAGCTTCGCTTTATTGGCGCGACGTCGGTACGCTCGACGCTTTTTACGAAGCGAATATGGATCTCGTCGCCGTCACTCCGGAATTCAATCTCTATGATGAGCGCTGGCCGATCCGCAGCCGCGCCTTTGCGGCGCCGCCCGCCAAATTCGTCTTCGCGCAGGAAGGCAGTCGCATGGGCGTCGCCACCGATTCCATCGTTTCGCCCGGCTGCATCGTCTCGGGCGGACGAGTCAACCGCTGTGTGCTTTCCCCATTTGTCCGTGTCAACAGCTACTGCGAGATCGAGGGGTCGATCCTCCTGCCGGGCGCGACGATCGGCCGCTATAGCCGGATTCGCCGCGCCATTATCGCTGAGGATGTCACGCTGCCTGAAAACAGCCGCGTCGGCTTCGATCCGGCAGAAGATCGGGCGTTGGGCCGCATTGTGACCGAGTCAGGCATCACCGTAGTGCCGTCCCCGGAGCCCAATGGAAAGGCTGTTCGCGGGCGCTGAGTCCACACGAGCCGATTTCATACTCCAGAACGGCCGGTAACACGCCCGCTCCACAGAGACGTGTGACAGGGAGGCATGATGCTCTTCGTGTCTTTTTCTGGTTCAGAGTTTCGGTTTAGCTCGCACCCGCGAGAATTTCCAGATCGTCAGGCCCGCAACCGGTTACACGGTTCCAGCGGATCGTCTGATCGAAGGTTACAAGTCGCCCTCCATGTGCGGCGGCGAGCCGCAAAAGGTAGAGATCGGTGACCATCCGCGGCCCCGCTTCGGCGAGATCGAATCCGTCTTTCTCCAAAATGCTCACCGAATCAGGCCAGAACCGGTGACCGTCCACATCAGCCAGCCGGGTCAGTATGTCCCGGACCCGCGCCAGTGTCAGTCCCGGGAACGGATACCCCGGCTTGCTGAGAATACGCAGACATCCGTTTTCCGTAATCGGGCACGTCGCCCATCGGTACTGCCTGTTTTTCTGAAACCAGCCGTGCGCGGCCGCGTGAAATTCGTGCGCCGGATCGAGCAGCGCGATCAGGACGTTGACGTCGAGCAGACCCGGTTTCCGCTGGCGCCGGGCAGGAACTCTGGGGCTCTTCGTCATCGCCCTCCGTTAGTCTTCCTCGGACGCCAGCCGGTCCACCAGGTCCGCCGTGACGGTCGGGCCGTTCGGCCTTCGCGGCAGCACCGGGACCCCGTTTCGATACTGGAGTTCAAAACTCTTCGGCTGCAGGGACTCTCGTAACAGGCTGGAAACGACATTGCCCGCCGTGGTTTTTCGCTGTTGAGCAATCTCCTTGACGGTGTGGAGGATCTCATCGTCGATATCGAGCGTCGTTCTCATATTTCCAGCATAAAACATCTGATGCGTGATGCAGTCTCCCAGGCCGCGCGAACCACGTTGGCTCCGCGAAACCTATCAGAGACGCCCGCGCCGCCGCCCCGCCACCATGCTATTTTCAATCTCGGCATGCAAACGAAAACGATCTGCGCCCTCGCCGAGCCCGGCGCCGATGGCGGACCATCGCCCATCCGCACGGTCCCCAGCCCTCATGCCTGACCAACATCACGACATCCGTTCCGCCGTCCGCGAGCTCTGCGCGCACTTCCCGCCGGAATATTTTCGCCAGATCGACGAGCAGCACGGCTATCCCGAAAAATTTGTCGACGCGCTTACAAAGGCCGGATGGCTCGCGGCTCTCATCCCCGAGGACTACGGCGGCGGCGGCCTCACGCTGACCGAAGCCTCGGTGATCATGGAGGAGATCAACCGCTCCGGCGGCAATTCGGGCGCGTGCCACGGCCAAATGTACAACATGGGCACGCTGCTGCGCCACGGCTCCGAAGAGCAGAAGCGCGCGTACCTGCCGAAGATAGCGAGCGGCGAACTGCGCCTGCAGTCGATGGCGGTGACCGAGCCGACGGCCGGCACGGATACGACGAAGATTCAGACGACCGCCGTCCGCAAGGGCGACCGCTACATAGTGAACGGCCAGAAGGTATGGACGTCGCGTGTCCAGCACTCCGACCTCATGATTCTCCTCGCGCGCACCACGCCGCTCGCGGAGGTCGCGAAGAAGTCGGAGGGAATGTCGATCTTTCTGCTCGATCTGCGCGAGGCAGTGGGGAAGGGCATCACCATGCGTCCGATTCCCAACATGGTGAACCACGAAACCAACGAGCTGTTCATCGACAATCTCGAAATCCCCGCCGAGAGCCGGATCGGCGAGGAAGGCCGCGGCTTCCGCTACATCCTCGACGGCCTGAACGCCGAGCGCGCCCTGATCGCGGCGGAGTGTATCGGCGACGGCTACTGGTTCATCGACAAAGTCACGAAGTACGTCACCAGCCGGACCGTCTTCGGACGCCCCATCGGTCAGAACCAGGGCGTGCAGTTTCCGATCGCGAAAGCGTTCATCAACGTGGAAGCAGCGAACCTGATGCGCTTCAAAGCCTGTGCGCTTTTCGACGCCAACAAGCCCTGCGGAGCCGAAGCCAACATGGCGCTGCTTCTCGCCGCCGAGTCTTCCTGGGAAGCCGCCAACGCCTGCCTCCAGTTCCACGGCGGCTACGGCTTCGCGCGCGACTACGACATAGAGCGCAAATTCCGCGAAACACGCCTCTATCAGGTCGCCCCCATCTCCACAAACCTGATCCTGTCCTACGTAGGCGAGCACGTCCTGAAGATGCCGAGGTCCTTCTGATGCCTCCTGGCAACTCCATGCCAATCTCCTCACAATGTACATGCAGGGCAGGCCGGCAACCTGCGGCCGAATGTCAATCGGCCTGGCCTGTCGAAGCCGGTGTCCTCGACGCGTGCGAAACCAGTCGCAGCGCCGCCGGCTTCAAGGGAGCGATCCTCCCATGACTCAACCCCTCGACGGCATCACCGTAATCGCCCTCGAACACGCCGTCTCCGCCCCCTTCGCAACCCGCCAACTGGCCGACCTTGGAGCCCGCGTCATCAAAATCGAACGCCCCGGCGTCGGAGACTTCGCACGCAACTACGACGAACGCGTCCGCGGACTCTCTTCCTACTTCGTCTGGTGCAACCGCGCCAAAGAAAGCCTCACGCTGGATGTGAAACACCCGGCGGCCGCGCAAATCCTCACTGCTCTCCTGCAAAAAGCTGACGTTCTCGTTCAGAACCTGGCGCCGGGAGCAACCGAGCGCCTTGGCCTTTCCTTCGATCAGCTCCACGCCGAGCACCCGCGCCTGATCGTGTGCGACATCTCCGGCTACGGAGCCGACGGCCCTTATCGCGACAAGAAAGCCTACGATCTTCTCATCCAAAGCGAGTCGGGATTTCTCTCCGTGACCGGCACCCCCGAGGCTCCCGCCAAAGCCGGATGCTCGATCGCTGATATCTCATCCGCCATGTTCGCCTGCAACAACATCCTCGCGGCCCTGATCGCGCGCGGCAAAACAGGCAAAGGATGCCGCATCGATCTCTCCATGCTCGAATGCATGGCCGAGTGGATGGGGAATCCCCTTTACTACGCGTTCGAAGGCGCGGAACCGCCGCCCCGTGCCGGCGCCGCGCATGCCACCATTTATCCTTATGGCCCCTTCGCAACGGGCGACGGAGCAACCGTGATGCTGGGTCTGCAGAATGAAAGGGAATGGGCCGCGTTCTGCAAAAAGGCTCTCGGGATGCCGGACCTTGCGGTGGACCCGCGCTTCTCGACCAACTCCCGCCGCTCCAGGGCGCGCGCCGAACTCCACGCCATCATTACAGAACGATTCTCGATGCTCTCTTCCAGCGAGGTCGTCGCGCTACTCGAAGCCGCGCAGATCGCGAACGCCCGCGTGAACGACATGCACGACCTGTGGGCGCATCCGCAGTTGAAAGCGCGCAAGCGGTGGGTTGAGGTCAAGACGCCCGCAGGTCCCATCCCGGCCCTTCTCCCACCGGGGATGCCAGCCGCGAACATGGCCGCTGTCCCCGCGCCAGGTGAGCACACCGATCGCATCCTCGCCGAACTCGGTTATCAGCCCGCCGCCATTGCGCGCTTAAGAGCGGAGGCCGCCATATGAAGCAATGTGGTCTCTTTCTGTCGCCGCCGATCCTGGCGCCGGCGTTTTCGCAGTTGAAAACAAAGTGGGGCAGGCATTCCGCCTGCCAGGGTCTTTGTCCTTTATGACGACCCCGAGTTCCACTCTCGCCGAATTCGCCGCGACCCTGCGCTTCGAAGACATCCCCGAACCAGTCATCCGCCGTGCCGAGGATCTCTTTCTCGACTGGTTCGGCTCCGCGCTCGCAGGCAAAGGCGCGCGTGCCGTCGAAGCCATCGCTGGTGTCGCCAAACTCTTCGGGCCCGAAACCGGTCCGTGTGAAATCCTGATCTCACGCCGCCGCACGTCACCGCTTTTTGCAGCCCTGGTGAACGCCGCATCCAGCCATTTTGCCGAACAGGATGACGTGCACAACGGCTCGGTCTTCCATCCCGCCACAGTCGTATTTCCATCCGCCCTCGCCATCGCGCAGGCGCGAGGCAGTTCCGGTCGCGACTTGCTCACAGCCGCGGTGGTGGGTTACGAAACGGGCATCCGCGTCGGCGAGTTCCTCGGACGCTCGCACTACAAGGTCTTTCACACTACCGGCACCGCCGGCACGATCGCCGCCGCTGCCGCGGCAGCCAGGCTTCTCGACTTGTCGGCCGATCAAATGCTCCACGCCTTCGGCTCGGCGGGCACACAAGCCGCCGGCTTGTGGGAGTTCCTCCGCGACGCCGCCGACTCCAAACAACTCCACACCGCGAAGGCCGCCGCTGACGGACTCCTCGCCGCGTATCTCGCCGGGCAGGGCTTCACCGGCGCACGGCAGATCTTCGAAGGCGCGCAAGGCATGGGCGCCGGTATGTCGACGGATTCCGATCCCGCGAAGCTGGTCGACCGCCTGGGCGAGCGCTGGGCGCTCCTCGAAACGTCGTTCAAGTATCACGCCTGCTGCAGACATACGCATCCAGCCGCTGACGCGCTGCTCGACGTAATCACGCAGAACAATCTCGATCCGGACGCCATCGCGCGTGTGACGGCTCACGTCCACCAGGCTGCGATCGATGTGCTGGGCGCTGTCGATGTGCCGCAAACAGTTCATCAGGCGAAGTTCTCCATGGGCACTGTGCTGGGTCTCATCGCGGTGTTCCGCCGCGCGGGGCTGAAGGAATTCGACGACCACTTCGCCGACAGGCGCGTCGCCGCCTTCCGCGGAAAGGTCAGGATGGCCCTCGATCCCGAAGTCGACCGCGCTTATCCCGCCCGCTGGATCGGCAAGGTCACGATCGAGACCACCGATGGACGCGCCTTTCAGGGGCGTGTCGATGAGCCCCGCGGCGATCCGGGGAATACGCTGACGCCGGCCGAGGTCGAGGAGAAGGCCCGCCGCCTCGCCGCCTGCTCCGGTGCCGCAACGCCCGCTGAAATGACGGCCGTAATCGCCCAAACGCGGGAGCTAAGCCATGTCGCCCGGATCGGAACCCTGCTCCCATGACCGCACCACGTTCCTATTTGTTCGTGCCGGGCAACCGCCCCGACCGATTCGACAAAGCCTGTGCCAGCGGCGCGGATGCCGTAATCATCGATCTCGAAGACGCTGTTCCTTCCGCCGAAAGACTCGCCGCGCGCCAGAACACTGCGAGCTGGCTTTCGGCCGGCCATCCCGTCTACATCCGCATCAACGGAGCGGATACCGAATGGTTTCGCGAAGATCTCGCGATTTGCGGCGGCACAGGCGTCGCAGGCGTGGTGTTGCCGAAGGCGGAGCGCGTCGAAGACATTCAGACTATCGGGATCCCGGTCCTGCCGATCATTGAGACGGCTCGGGGCTTCTGGAATGTCTCCGCGCTGGCGCACGCTCCCAACGTCCGGCGCCTCCTGTTCGGCTCCATCGACTTTCAGGTCGACCTCGGCATTGCCGGCGAAGGCGAAGAGTTGCTCTACTTCCGTTCCCAGCTGGTCCTGGTGTCGCGAATCGCGGGGCTGCCGTCCCCCGTCGACGGAATCACGACGAGCTTCGATTCACAGGATGCCGTGCGCGCCGACACACGGCGAGCCCGCCGGTTGGGGTTTGGCGCGAAGCTCTGTATTCACCCGAAACAAATCGCCGCCGTGCATGAGTGCTTCGGCTCCACCGCCGAAGAAGCGGCATGGGCCCGGCGTGTCGTGGAGGCAGCTGCCAAAGCGGGCGGAGGCGCCACCTCACTGGATGGTGAGATGATCGACCGGCCGGTGCTGGCGCGTGCGCTCGAGATCCTGAAGCATGCCTGCGAGCCGTGACGTCGCGTCGCGATCGCCGCCGAAACGGATCGAGTTGTATACTTCCGTGAACGCCGCGACCTTGCCCTTTTCCTCGCCGGAGTAGTGGCGGGCGAACTCGACAGGCGTAAACCACGCGGGCTTTTGAAAGCCGCGCCGCGCGAGTATTTCGAGCATCCGCTGATAAAGAATGCTGGCGTCGGAAGGCGATCCGCCGGAGCGGAGAATCTTCCGGAGAAGCGCTCTCTTCCGCCACTCGGCCCATGCGCGCGGTCCGAAAAACGCCGCGATGGCGAGGAAGAAAAGCGCCGTAAGCGCCACCGCTCCCCACGCCTTTGAATCGCGCTCCAGCAGAGCCGTCCAATCCGTCCCGGCCGAAACACTCGGACGGTTCCAGCGGCGCAGGGCCGCCTCGAACCGTGCGGCCATCGCAACCTGATGAGTGACGTCGTAGGAAACGATCCACTCTCTCCATGCGTGGTCGGCGGCGTCCAGATACATGTTGAGATGCGAAAAAAGCCCGGCCCGGCTCGCCGCGGGGGCGGATGGCGTCGGATCGAAAGTAGTCCATCCGCGCCCCTCGATCCAGCCTTCCACCCAGGCGTGCGCGTCGGAGGCGCGCACCACGTAGAGGCCCGAAACATCGTTGAAGTACCCGCTCTGAAATCCCGTGGCGACGCGGGATGGGATACCTTCGGCGCGCAGCATCACCGCCATCGCCGACGCGAAGTATTCGCAGTACCCTGCCTTGCGGACGAAAAGGAAGTCGGACAGCGGATCGCTCACCGGCTTCGCGGGTCCGTCGAGTACGTATTTGAAATCGGTCCGCAGGTGCTGCTGGATGCGCAGAGCGCGATCGAGGGACGTGCTGTCGCCTGGTGTCTCTGCGCCGGCCCACTGCCGCGCCAGCGAATAGATCCGGATGTCGAGCGGCGGAAGTTCGAGGTAGCGGGCCCGTTCCGCGCCGGTCAGGGGCGTGGCGAGTGGAGGACCCGAATGCGCCGAGACTTCGTAGCGTTGCAGTTCGCCACTGGCCGTGAACGCGCGCAGCGAGTCCTCGGGTGTGAGCACGAGGTTCGCGACGTCGGCGTTGACGAACTCCGGGATTCCGGCGATGAACAGCGTTCCTGTGCCCGAGTTCTGCACGTCGACTCGATATTGAAGGCGCCGCCCGTCGCGGCGCGAGCGCTGGATGAGGCCGGCGATCTCCGCGAATCCGCGAACCGTGGGAATCACGCGGCCGGGCAGCCGTGGTTCCCACCAGCGCCGGCCATCGAAGCGGCTCAGCGCGGCGCCGCGCCACTTCAGGTCCGGTGGCAGGGCGCGTGTGTACGAGAGGATGTGGAGCACGGGCCGATCGTCGCGGCTGATTTTTCCGAAGCCGCCCAGATCGACGACGTTCGAGAAGCCTGTGAGCCGTGGCGCGCGGGGCAGGAACATTGCCGCCATGCGCGCCGTGCGTGGAATGAGAAGAAAGAGGCCCAGCGTGATCACGAGAATCCCGCAGGTTGCCGCCACCGCGACCACGGCCAGACGCCAGCCGATGCCCGCGTGCGAAGGCGCGACCTGTTGCCGGGGCGGCTCGAGTCCTCGCCGCAGCTCTGCGCTGGTGAATGCGGCAATCGCGAAGACCACGTAGAGCGCCAGACACGCGAAGAAGCTCGATTGCGCCGAGAGCAGGGCGGCCGCGATCAGCTCCACGAACGAGATCGCCCCCATGTAGGCGAAGTCGCGATTCGATTGCGCCGTCAGGATCTTGACCGTGGCGAGAAAGCAGATGCCGTGGACCGTGGTGGTGAGAAAATCGCGCGAGAGGAAGTAGAGGTCGATCGGAAAGAAGAGAAGGTATCCGAGTGCAATGAAGGAAATCAGCCGCACCGGAATATCGAGGCGGATCAGCCCCGCTGTCATGGCGGCCCGGACCAGCAGCCCGGCAAGCGTCAGAAACAGCGTCGGACGGTCGAGGTAGCCCGAGCCGGCCAGCGCGAACCACGCCGTCGCGATCAGGCCCAGCAGCGAGAACTGAAAGACGCGCTCGATCGAAGCCGTCACAGCTTCAGTCTAAAGCAGATCCGCAGCGCCGGTGCCTCCGCTACGCCGTTGCCTTACTTGCAGCCAGGTTCAGGTAATACCTGATCAGATCCGTATTGGGCGGCGCCACGCCGAGCTGCCGCAGCATCCCCATGACCTGCCCTCTATGCAGCGTCCCATGGTTTACAACGTGCAGCACGATCTGCCACACGGGCGCTCCCGATTCGGTTCCACCCGCCCGCTTGAACAGCACATGGCGTGCGAGCTCGGCCTCCGTCAGCGAGTCGCTCCAGGCTTCCCAGCCGCGCTGGATTTCGGGCCAGTCCCGTTGCAGTGCCTCCAGCGTATCGGCGGGCCGCTCGAAAGGCCCGGCGACGCGGGTGTACCAGATCCAGTCGGCGAACTGCACGTGCGCGAGCGTTCCGAGAATGCTGCCATGTGAAATGCCGTTCTCCCGTTCGCGGTCTTCGGGCGAGAGCTTCGCGATGGCTTCAAGGAGCCTGCGTGATGCCCAGTTCGTGTAGCGGATATGAAGTTGTGCTTCGGCTGGTGTCATTTTGCGATTCCTGCTTGATCTTATGACGCCGGCTGCAGCGCCTTCTCAATGCCTCGCACCAGCGCCGTCAGACTCGCCTTCGGCACGTTGTTCCACTTCACCAGAATGAAGTATTGCCCCTCCTGGAATTTCACCGTCTGGGCTTCCGCTCTGACCCGCTGGACGGATTCAAATGCATTCGCCCGTACTTTATACCAGCAAATGGAAACTTCGGCCGTCCCTTCGGCTGCGTAGTTTGCCTTCCAGCACTCGGGCGAGCCGTCAGCGGACACTTCGGCGGGCGGCGGCGATTTGTCGAGCGACGAGAGTTTCCAGCCCGGCGAGATCGAGGCCGGGATATCCGGCTTCGCTGGTGGGCCCGAGGAGCAGGCTTCGAGCAGACAGGCAAGCAGAAGTGGTCCGGATAGTAAACTGGTCTGTCGTCTCCAAATCACGTCCGTAAGCGTAACAGTTCCGATTCGAATTCATAGCCTCCGCAGGAAATGGGTAAATACAAGGCTGCCAAGCCAAAGTCAACCACCGCTCCGCCGCAGATGAAGGCGGGCCTCCCGTGCATTATTTTGATTGTGATGGGAATGCTCCTGACCGCTTTGTTGATGTACGAGGTGATGAAGAATGCGTCCTGACGGAAGAGCGGCCGATGAGCTGCGGCCGGTCGAAATCGCCACCGGTTATCTGAAGACCGCGGAAGGCTCCGCGCTGATTACGATCGGCAACACGCAGGTATTGTGTGCCGCCAGCGTCGAAACGTCCGTGCCGCCGTTCCTGCGCAACACGGGGAAAGGCTGGGTGACCGCGGAGTACTCGATGTTGCCGCGCGCCACGTCGACGAGAACCGCGCGCGAGGTGGCAAAAGGCCGGCCGAGCGGGCGGACGCACGAGATCCAGCGTCTGATCGGCAGATCGCTGCGCGCGGTGGTCGATCTGACAGCCCTCGGCGAGCGCTCCGTCATCCTCGATTGCGACGTGATTCAGGCCGACGGCGGCACGCGCGTAGCTTCCATTACAGGGGCATATGTGGCGCTGGCGCTGGCGCTCAGACAAATACAGAAATACAAGGGCGTTTCGAGGTCGCCGCTGACCGGCGCGGTGGCGGCGATCAGCGTCGGTATGGTGAATGGTTTAGCCGCTCTCGATCTTTGCTACGAAGAGGATTCCCGGGCCGAGGTCGATGCGAACGTCGTCATGACCGGCGACGGGCGCTTTGTGGAATTTCAGGCGACCGCCGAACACCGGAGCTTCGACGACGAGCAGATGGGTTACATGACCGGTCTGGCGAAGAAGGGGATCGTGGAGTTGATCGCCATCCAGCAGGCCGCGATCGAAATGGCGTGAAGATCTATTGCGCCACCGGCAACGCCGGTAAGCTGCGCGAGTTCCGGCTCGCGGGCGAAGTGCTCGGTATCGAGATCGAGCCGCTGGCGGACCTGAAATCGATCCCCGCCCCGGAAGAGACCGGCGCCACGTTCGAAGCGAACGCGCAGTTGAAGGCGGAGTATTACAGTCGCCCCGCGCCAGGTCCGCTGTTCGCTGACGATTCCGGACTTGAAGTCGACGCACTCGACGGAGAGCCTGGCATCTATTCGGCGCGCTATGCGGGGGCCGGCGCCGGCGACGCCGCCAACAATGCTCTGCTGCTCGAACGATTGCGCGGGAAGGAAAGCCGCACGGCGCGCTTCGTCTGCGTGATCGCGCTTGCTGAAAGAGGTGAGGTCCGCGCGATTTTTCGTGGCGAGGTGGAAGGCAGCATTCTGACCGAGGCGCGCGGACCCGCCGGCTTCGGCTACGATCCGCTGTTCTATTACCCGCCCTTCGATTGTTCGTTCGGCGAAGTGGATGGCACGAAGAAGTTCGATGTCAGCCACCGCGGCAAAGCTCTGCGCGCGATGCTGAAGCATCTTGCCGGCTGATACCGGCACCCGGCCTAACGCGCGCTGATTTTTACCGCGTAGTAATCCAGCTTCTGACCGGGATCGAGAATTATCTGGTGCGGAGTTCCCGGCGCGATGTGCAGAATATCCCCGGGGCGCAGCGGTTGCCTCTCGCCGCCCTCAATCTTCGCGCCGCGAATTTCGTGAGCCGTCGTCCTTCGCCGGTTCGGGATCGTTCCACCCACGATGATCGCCGCTTCCCCGCTGCGGATAAATAGAATGTCGGACTGCGTCTCGTGCAACTCCGCCTCGCCGCTCCCTTCGCGGTGAACAACCGACATCGAATGATTGCCCCAGCCGCCCAGACCTTCCGTCGCGACTTTAACTTTTCCCATTTTGGCGGGAAGCCCGCGTAAGCGGTCCTGGAGCTGCTCCGAATTCCAGTGCGAATATCCGGCCGGCACCGCGGCCACTGCAACCACGCCGGCAGTGAGGAGGATCCAAAGGCCGCTTGTCATTGTGCTCTATTGGTTCTGCTGGGCTACGGCGATCGAAGCAGGCAAGCTGCTGCGGCCGTCCAGATAAACGATCACCCGCTCCGCTGGTCCAATGGGATCGCTCTGGTTCAGGATAAGCGCCAACTGATAAAACGCTGCTGCCGGAGTGATCTGGATGACGGAATGCGCGACGCCCCCGACGCTTACCTGCACGCGGCTGAGGTCGATGTTCGCTCCCGGCGCCGCGAAACCACTCAGCGTAACGATAATCTGACTGCCCTGCCGCGCCGGATGGGTCGCCGTGATGTAAGCGCCGGCGGCATCCTGTATGGCGTCGATTCCGGCGGGTGGCGTGTCGATGTTGACCGTTACGGGAAATGCCGAGGCTGCGCCGTTGTTAAGAGTCAGCAGGGCCGCGCCGGGCACGAGCGTCGCGGGCAACTGTAGATTGAGCTGAGTCGGAGATGCATAGAGTACTCCCACCGCTTGCCCGCCGATAGTGACCACAGGAGCGTTGGCCGCGCTGAGGTTGGATCCGAAGATACTGACAATCGCTCCGGGATATGCATTCGTGAGCCCCTGCACACCGTTCTCGAGGACCGGAATGGGGTCAGGCAATCCAGGCACTGCCGCCGTGATTTGAAAGCCGGCCGGCGCCGTCGCGAGCTGGAATCCGGAGATCACGCTTACATCGGGGTTTGAAAGTGCTGCGTTACTCGAAACCGAGACGTCGACCTGGAGATGGTTTGGCGCCAGCACGAAGATCCGGCGCACCGCGATGTCGCTGGTGCCGAACCCGACTGTGGTCAATCCGGGTGTGAAGTTGAAGCCGCTGCCGGTGATGTCGATGCTCGCTTCCGCACCTGCGGGAAGGGAAGCCGGCGCAATCGAAGCGATCACCGGCGCCGCCGCGTTTCCGTAGGAGTACGTCACAGGAGTCGTCTGGAACTGCTGCGAATTCTGCCCGTCCGAATTGTAGGCAGTGACGGTCGCCTGCTGTCCGGCGGCGCCTGGTGGCGGCTGGACCACAGCGCTTCCGCCCTTCGGATCGATCGCCAGGATCGCCGACGGCAGGCCGTCGAAGTAGAGCCGCGTATCCGCGGCCCAGTTCGTGCCGGCGATGCTTACCGTGCCGTCAGGGCTGCCGGCTGCGGCAATCACGGTCGGGGGCGGCAACTGCGTCAAATTAATTCCGGATGGCAGTAGATAGGTTTCCTCTGGCGTTGTCACAACCACATGCTGCGGGCCTGCTTGTGAAAAAGGATTGACTGCCAGGTCGAGTGCGACATACGTATAGCCATTCGCAAGGTTCGGGCGGATGCCGTTCGAAGGAATCGCGACGGAGCCGCCGATAATCTGGACTCCGAGGCCCGGCGACTGTCCGTTCGTCCCGAGACCGAAGCCGCTCAGGGCCACGGTCGTCGTTTGGTTGAGCAAGTCTATAAACGCAGGTTGTACCGGTGTGTTTCCGAGGTAGGAGTATACGACGTCGTCGTAGAGAGTGACGGCGGATCGCGGGCTGGCGGCGATATCGATCCCGCCGGTGACGACTCCCGACTGCACCGAGACAGCGGTCGCGCCCGTCAGGCTCGTCGTGTTCGGATAAAACAACGAACCAATCGGCCCCGACGGCGCGGCCACGCTTCCATCGGCGTTCCAGGGCCCATAGATATCGGCATCCGGCGGCATAGTGTGAACGTAGACGAAGTGAGGCCCGGGGGGAATTCCATCGATCCGATACGTGCCGTCGGGATTGGTGACGGCGCTCACCGCGCCTTCGCCGGCCCGAATGGCCACCACAGATGCCATATGCACGCCCTGTCCACCCGCGGTGATGCGTCCCGAAATGCTGCCGAACTGCGCGTATTTCGCTGTGGGGTAGAGGGTCGAAATGCCTGCGATGTCGTCGTTGTCAATCGGATGACTCAACGTCGTCGCGCGTGTTGTCGCCTGCGACATTGTTGACGATGTGAAGGTGTGCTGCAAACCCAGCGCGTGGCCCAGTTCGTGGACCGTCGTCATGAAAAACGTCTCGTCGAAGCTCGGGCCGGGGAGCACCGTCAGGTTGCGATTCAGATGCACGGTGGAGCGAATGATCGGAACAAAAAGGGAACCATCCGCGGCGGTAATCGGCACGGCTTTCGAGGTGGGTCCGCCGTAGCCGTAGACGCCGGGCGGCAAATCCTCGAACACGATGTCTCCTCCCGGCGTGTTCTGAAGCGTCGCGCTGTTTTCGAGACCTCCGAATGAAACCCGCAGATCGGAAGCTGAGATCCCGTTCCAGACCTGTGTGGCCTGCCAGATCTGAGTCAGCACGGAATTGAACGTATCCGTCTGCGAATAAATCTGCGGTCCGTTTTCGGAAACGAAAATCGTTACGGTTTTGCTGGGGAGGGCGGTGAGGTCGAATTTTTCCGGAACGCTGGCACCGTTCACGTAGTGAATGAAATGGTAGTAAGCCGGAGCCGGCAAGGCGCACACTGCGAGCGCCGCTATCAGAGCCAGTCTTCTCATTTCGCTCTACCCGTTCCGGGCGCGGTGGTCGGGCTGATGCGGGATTTCATATCCGCCAATGGCATTTGGACAGCCTGATCGCTGACCTTCTGGCCGGTGGCGCTGAGCATTGTTTCGCCGATCTGAGGGCGGCTCGCCTGGATCGTCCCATCCGCTAGCTGGACGACGTTGAAGATTCCCTGGCTCAATCCGACGAGGTGCGTGATACCGGTTGAGGAAGTCCACAGGAAGAGCACGTATTCGGTGCCGGTCTGGAGCGACGGGACGCCGGGAAAAGACTGGCGGTATCCTCCGGCAACTCCTCCCGGAAGCATGACTTCACTGGCCGGAAAACCCTTCCAGGCCTCCGTGGTCTGCAGTTTGTAATGGGTGTAAATGGTTGATCCCGTGAAGCTTGCGGATGAGCCCGTGACCCGCGCCCGCACGATAGCGGTGGCGCTCTGGGTCATCTGGTCCAGACTCAGCTGTTCCAGCGTCGCGGCTGGTGCGACGGAGCAGGCCCACAAGCCGGCTGTGAAGACGAGGCCGATAAACTTGGACATAAGTATAAGTGCAACTTCTGGAAAGCATGTTCCAGACCGATCCCAGATGTTGCAGTTGTTGGACTTACCGTTGTAGTTCTGCAGCGCACGTTCCCGCACGACACAAATGTGGGACAGTGTGTCTCACGTCCCGGTGGTTTACTTCAGCTCAGTCATGACCGCGCTTCCGGTGCCGCGGACAAGCATTTCCGTGTGGGCCCGGTCCCTCGGATTGAACTTCGTCTGCCCGTCTTTGTATTCGTTGACGGTTTGCTTGCCTTCGGGTGTCGTGGATTTCAGCGCCGTGTCATCTTCGTAAACGACCACTACGTCCTTGTCATGGAAATGCATCGGAGTCGGTTCGCCCGGATTCCAGCGATAGCTCCACACAATAACGCGGTCGGTCTCGAAGAGCTTCTTCACGCGCGGCCGCGGAAACGCGGCGGGGTAACCGGACTTGTTCGTCAGCGGCGCTACCGGGTGATCTTTGAGCTCGATCACAATCGTTCGCGCGCCATCCGCGCCGGGCACCTCGCCTTTGCGCCCGAGCACCGCGGTGCCTTTCTTCGTGAGCGATACCGCTACGAAGTCGTGGGCCGCAGGCGGCAGTTTACTGGTCGTATCCCAGACCGTGACCCGCTCGTTGTCGATGATCGGTTGAGCGGCTTGCAATACGAAGGAAAGCAAAAGAACGATGAAAGCAGTTCGCAGCACGTTTATAGATTCTATCGCTACACTGGAGGATCAAACGCCAGTGCCTGAGGAAGGGTTGAGCGCACAGGCCCAAGGGCCGTTGTACGCGGTCTAAAATATGCACACGCCAGAGGTTCGCATCGCGGCGGGAGACGCCGGCTTCGAAGAGCGCATCCAGCGCCTCGCGGACCGCGTCCATTCCCGCTTCCGCTACCACTCGATCGAGCTTCCCGACGGCAGCATCCTCCCCGGCCTGCAGCCTGTCGAGCATCTGCGCTGGCGCCTCGGACTCTTCGGACTTCCCGACGACCTTCGCGGCAAACGCGTCCTCGACGTGGGCGCATGGGATGGCTGGTTCAGTTTCGAATGCGAGCGCCGGGGCGCCGAAGTCGTCGCTGTCGACTGCGTTCCCCTCGACACTTTCAACGAAGCGAAACAGCTCCTCGGCTCGAAAGTGGAATATCTGACACTCGATGTCAACGAGCTCTCATCCCGCCGGCTCGGACACTTCGACATCGTCCTTTTCTTCGGCGTTCTCTACCACCTGCGCCATCCCCTGCTCGGACTCGAGAAGGCCGTCGAGCTTTCCACCGATCTCGTCCTCGTCGAGTCGTTCGTCATCAACGCGGAAAGCCGCCGGATTCCTGCGGTGATGGAATTCTACGAGCGCACAGACCTCGGCGGCCAGGTCGATAACTGGTGCGGACCCTCGCCCGAGTGCCTCACAAGCATGTGCCGCTCCGCCGGCTTTGCGCAAGTCGAGCTCAAGGACATCACGAACAACCGCGCGTCCGTTGTCTGCAAGCGCCACTGGCCCGAACCCGAGCCGGTGCCTGGGCCGGAAGTTCCCCAGCTACACTCCGTCATCAACAACCGCACCTACATCTCGACTTTTCATCCACTTAAGGATGAATACCTCTGCTGTTACTTCAAGAGTACGGAGCGCGGGCTTACGGTCGATTCGCTCTTCGTTGAAGTCGACGGCTACGGCACTCACGCGCTCATCATCGCCGAGAACGGACCTGACGGTTACCAGGCCAACTGCCTCCGCCCGCCGGGCCTGGCACCGGGTCGCCATGAAGTTCGGATCCGGACGGCGCACAGCGGTCGCAGCAACGGCGCAGCCTTCACGATGCTCGACGAATCGGGCCGCGACGTCGTCCCCGTCAGCGCGCACTTGCCGGTTGAGGCGCCTGAGCTCTGCAGCGCGGAATTCAGCCCTTCGGGCGACCTGCGTTTCGCCGTCAATCGCGGTGGTTC
>DATAZF010000210.1:0-4588 GCA_036272235.1 Bryobacteraceae bacterium
CCGCTGTTCGGAGGAACGTGCGTGAAGTAGTACACGTACGCCTTGCGGCCCTTCTTCGTTTGCAGTTCCGCCCAGGTGCGCATGTGCCAGCCGACCTCGTCGCGGCTGCGCGCCAGGCCGGACGCAGAAGCTTCCGCATCAGTCGACGCCGGCCACAGCTTGAGGAAGTCCGGCGCCAGACTGCCAAAGGTTTTCTCCGCCCGCGTCTTCGCCTGCTCCGCCGTGACGTTGCCGCCGCCGAAGAAAGTGCCCTCATCGCGATTCGACCCGACCAGAATATCCACGGCGTTCTGCTTCCCCTTCGCAAAAGTGATCGATTGGTCTTCCGGAATGATCCAGCCATCGACGATCATCCCGGCTGAGACGCCCCGCAGGTTCTGGGAAACGTCCGCCGTCGACATCGCCCGCAATTCGGCGATGGAGTGCGTTCCCGCCGCCGTCATGCCCTGGGCTTCCACTTCGGCCATGGTCTTCTGCTTCGCGATGCTGAGGCCCATCCACGCGCCGCTCTGCGCCGCGGCGCGAATGAACAAACCCTTCGCCTCAGGCGAGCCGACCATCGCCGCGACCGCGATCGCTCCCGCGGATTCGCCGTCGATCGTCACTTTGCGCGGATCGCCGCCGAAAGCCGCGATGTTCTTCTGCACCCAGTGCAGAGCCGCCAGCATATCGGTCATGGCGTAGTTGCCAGTCGTGTGGTGAGGGGATTCGGCAACCAGGTCGGGATGCGCAAAGAAACCGAACGTGCCCAGGCGGTAGTTGTATGTCACTACCACCACTCCCTTCCTGGCCAGGGCCTCGCCGTCATACCAGTTATCCGAACCGGAACCGCCGGTGAACCCGCCGCCGTAGGTCCAAATCATCACCGGCAGCTTGTCTCCGGCAGAATTCGCGGGCGTCCATACGTTGATGTACAGGCAATCCTCGCTGGGCGCAGGACCTGCCGGAGCTCCACCCCTGGGTGCGCCTCCGCGTCCGCGTCCTCGCCCTCCGGCCGCTCCATTGGCGCATGTCGGACTGAACTCCGTTGCCATCTTCACGCCGTCCCATTTGGCCGGGGGCTGTGCGGTTTTCCACCGCAAATCGCCGATCGGCGGAGCCGCGAAGGGAATGCCTTTAAACATGCGCACGCTGGCGTCGTTGTTAGACTTGCCGGCGATCGACCCCGAGTCGGTCTTGACAGGATCGGGAATCGCGGCGAGAGAGACGACCGCCATCAGAGTTCCGAGAGCGACGAGAGTGAGACTTCGGTTCATTGAGATGCTCCTTGGCAATCTTTATATTAGATATTACTTCTGTGGCAGACACCACACAGGAGCTCCGAATACTGGCCGGGCGCGCCTCCACCGGATTCGGTCCCGGTATGTCGCCGTCCGTCAATCTGCCGGAATCGCGCCAGCCGCGGAAGTGGTATCTTGCCCGGCTCCGAGCGGATCGGCAATCCGGAGAATGCACGCCGAGTTCGCACCGCCACCCGACGCCTCTGGTACATTGCATCTAAAGGACCCGGCCCATGCAAGGATTTCTATTATCGATACTCGCTCTTTCGGTGATACCGGGCAGCGCATTGTTCGCGCAGAATATAACCGGAACCTGGCAAGGCACCCTGAAGGCCAATGGACCCAACGGCTCTGCTGACATCCGCACCGTGATGAAGATCTCGCGAGCTGACAACGACAACCTTAAGGCCCTGTTCTACATCATCGACCGGGACCCGACGCCCTTGAGCGTCACCAGCGTGACGCTCAAGGGCTCGGCGGTCAAGGCCTCAATCCAGCTGCTGAATGGAACATTTGAAGGAACTCTCAGCAGTGACCGCAACACCATCAACGGGAAATGGACGCAGAACGGTACCTCACTCCCGCTGAATTTGGTTCGCGCCACGGACCAAACGGCCTGGACGATTCCGGATCCGCCACCGGGGCCTGCCATGATGGCGGCGAGTGCGAAGCCGGAATTTACCGTTGCCACGATCAAGCCCAGCAACCCCGACGCCCAGCGCGGTGGTTATGGCTTCCGGGGCAGGGAAGTCACAACCACCAACGTGACAGTGAACTGGATGATCAAACTGGCCTACAACGTTCATGCCCGCCAGATCGAAGGGGGGCCGGCGTGGCTTGATACCGCGAAGTACGATACGGTCGGGATGCCAGACACTCCGGGCCAGCCCAGCAGAGATCAGATGAAGCTCATGATTCAGCAGCTGCTCGCGGATCGCTTTCAACTCAAGTTCCACACTGAAAAGAGGGAATTGCCCGTGTACGCGATGGCGGTGCTCAAGACCGGTGCGAAGATTACCGTAAGTGCGGGGGATCCCAATGCTTTTCCTGGTATCGGTTTCGGACTGGCGCCAGGAGTGCTTTCTCTCAGTGGCCGCAACACCGGCCTCGACGGGGTGGCAAACGCCCTGCAGAGCAATGTCCTGGACAAGCCCGTTGTGAATCAAACCGGTCTCACCGGAAGGTACGACTTCATGCTGAAATTCACGCCCGACGGGAATCAACTGGCAAACTTTGGCGCGGGTACGCCCGGCAACCCCGCCGACCCCGATGCTCCTCCCGATATCTTCTCCGCGTTCCAGCAACAGCTCGGATTGAAGCTGGAATCAACCAAGGCGTTCGTCAATATGATCGTAATTGACAAAATAGCGAGGCCTTCGGAGAACTAAACCAAATCGGCGCCTGAGATTTGCAACGTGCCTGCGTCAGTCGACGGCTGCGCTGAGCGTATTGTGCCCTACTTGGGGAATGTCCGTGATGTTGGATTGGCCCGCGCCGGTTGGCAATGCTGGCGAGAACCGCTTTTCTCCACAACAGTCCCTACCGATATTTGTGGAATTGGGTATGCACTTGACTCAGGGAGCCCCTACAGGTTGTTATCGGGCGGGGAGCAATTTGGCGGGCTGTAAACTCGTCGAGGTAGTACGGCAGATGCTCGTGTGACACCGCCCCCTGGTGTGTACCGGCCAGCCACTGCTTCAGAAGCGAAACCACCAGGTGTACCCGAGGCAGGATGCACGGTGCTGCCGGGCTCGACGCAATCCTGACAAACGGATGGAGGCTGGCGGCAGAGGGGTGTTGAATGACTCGCATGCGAATTCGACCAATGCCTTTTCCGGCTCCTGCGCCGCCACGATAATCAAAGCGTTGTCCTGAACTCCCCTGCCTGCAACACCTTCCTCGGGACTGCCCAGGTTTCGTCCACCTCCACGCAGCCCGACAGCCGATCGCGGCCGGATCGAATCCTCGCGCGCCGCATTTTATGCAGCCACGACCAGACGGTCCGATAACTGCCCAGCCCGAGGACACGCTGCAAGCCCAGTGCACTGGCGCCATTCTTCTGGCTGGTCACAAACTATATTGCCCGGAACCGGGTCGCGAGAGGCTTCCGCGTATCCGGGAACACGGTGCCAGTCCGTCACTGACGTCTGAGAGTTGCATCTCGAACACTGGAACAAGGGGGCACGCACCGCCCACGCCTTGCTACATTCGCAACGTCGACACCGAAAACCCTCCGGCCGCGGCAACGGAAAGAGGTACTCGCGACATCCTTCTTCGGTCGGAGAACCGGGTCTCGAACTCTTGAAGAGTCCGCCGGTAATCTTCAATTCGGCGACTTCACTCTGGCCGGAAGGCGCTTTCCCGAACGCGTTTCAGGGGAATCGCTTCGATGCCGCCGCTGCTCACCAGAGATCTTTGAGGGCGGTTCGCGCCAGCCGTTGAAGCGCTGTTATATACTCCAGTCGAAGCACATCAGCGGTTGCAGGCCCTATGAATTATGGTCCGCCCGGATTTCCGCTGAAGTCAGGCCAGCTGAGGAGGTCTACCGTGGGCAGCGAAAAACTGCAGCAGGACGAGCCGATTGCATTCACTCTCGGGGTTGGAAATCAATCCTCAATCTGTGGCGGCGTAAAGCCGATGACGATTGTCGACGACGTTAAGGACGCGAACGATCAACCGGTTTGCGGCCAGACGCCGTCGGCTGCGGTGGACGGCGCAAGCTAAAGCTCGCCGGAAATCGAGAGCAGTTGCCGCACGCCGCCGTGGAACAGCCTGTACCGTCGTCAGCGACGCGCCCGGTCCGTCCCATCGAGATCGGGAAAGTGTGCGCGTGGATCACTGACCTGCCGGTGGTTGCCCTGGACGCGGCGGCCCTGGAAGCCGACATCGAGGAGATGCTCGCCAACGGGCTCCGCAACGAGTCGGCTTACGGCGAACAAACCGTCACGAAGCTTCATCAATTACGAGCGCCGCATTGGGACCGCTTTTTCGGCGAGGTCCGCCGCGTCATTGGCGAGGTAATCGCGACTTCCAGCGCGCCCCTGGAGCCCGCAACCGTGTACCTAAGGGCGTGGGCATCCAAACTGACACGCAACGGCGATTACAGCCAGCGCCATGCCCGCTTGAGCGCGATCCACAACCATTCGCCCGCGTTCCTTTCAGCCATTTACTATCTCCGTATTCCGCAAGAGCGTGAGAAGGGCGACGCTGGAACGCTGTTCGTCAATCCATTTCCCCAATCGTTGGCGAGCCCGCAGCCGGGTATCATCATTCCCGGAGTAGAGGGCCGCCTGGCCGTTTTTCCAAGT
>DATAZF010000211.1:0-19936 GCA_036272235.1 Bryobacteraceae bacterium
GAAGTGATCCGCAACTGATTCCGTAACGAACCAAGCTGCGCGAGATCGAAATACCGGTAGTCGACTGTGAAACTCAACCCGATCCCGCGTCTGTAAGTTCGACCGAGGGAGATTCGGCCGTCATAGCTTTGATAACGCCCTAAATCCTCTGCGACTGACTTTAAGGTATCGCGTCCCCCTCCGAAAGAAAACGTATATGTCCTGAAGACGCGGGCTGTGAAGTTCGCGGTGATCGACTCCTGCTGTGAAGTCTGAAAAACTCCATTGCCTGGCGAAATCCCACGCGCATACGCGAACGACACTGTGGATCCGCTGCGAAAATCCTTTATCAGTTGCGCCGAATAGTCGGTGGTCTTGAAGGTTTGGGATGAATCAATCAAACCGGATGCCTGCCCAAGCAAAATTGCGAGCGTCGGGTCGATCGGGACTGTTTGCAGGCCGAGGCTTCCGACGCGCGACACCCCCCCTCGAAAACGGATCTGGAGTGTCCGGTTGAAAGCGTAAGAATAGATCAGTCCAACCGAATTCGTCTGGCTGTTTCCAAACCCGTGGGGATACAGATAATGGCTGAAGGAATAATACGTTCCCACTGTGGTCTTGCGGGTCAGCCGGTAATTTACATCCCCCCGGGCCTGCTGTCCTGTCACTCCGAGCAGTTCCGGTGAGTTACGGTCGATACCGAAATAAGAGGTCCCGGCGCTGAAAGAGAGACGGCTGCTCTTCTGCCAGGTAAGATCGGCCGTGCCCGTGAACTGTTTCGTGCCGGTATCGAAGATCTCCACGTTTGGGCTGCTGGCCAGGTTGACGTTGGCGATCGAGCCCGGCCCGACAGTTGGATTATCAAGCGAGTAGTTCTGGGAAAGAATTGATCCTAAACCGCTAACGTTCAGTGTCAGCCTGCGCGACAAAACATGAGAATAGTCCACCGTGACCGATTGGTTTGTGCCGCTGTAAGCGCCGGGACCTATGTATCTCGTCATGTTGCCCGTATATTCGACGGCAACCATATCCCGACGGAAGTAGTGCCTTCCAGCCAGAAACCAGTCGAGCATCGTTCCCGTCAAAGTGCTCCCGCCGGCCGGTGTGCCATCCGGGTTTACATTCCGCACGATACCGGTGTCGTAGACGCTGCTCAATCCAAGCCTTTCCTCCCATTTCACCTGCTCAGGAATGAGTGGGCGGTTGATCGAATAGCTGCGGCTTAACACCGCGGGACCGGTGTACTCCTGGACGGGCGCTTTATCCGGATCCTCGTCCACCACTTCCGGGCCCTGCCGCTGGTTCGCCTTGTCCTGATCCTCTGCTGCGATGGAACCAGGTACTGCGGAACTATCCGGCTTCTCGCGCTTTTGGGCTTTTCGATCCGTCTCGGCCTTTTTCTTTCCTTCTTTGGAGGATTGATCGAGAGGGTCGACTTCCCGCACCTCTTTGTCCCGCTGGTCGACAGCCGGCGGGGACGTGCCAAAGGGAACGACCGCAGTGGGGGTATCCGCCGGTTGAGTGCCGGTGGCAGGTGTCTGGGCAAGAACAGTCCTCCCCCACGCGACCGCAACAAGCAGTACGTAAACCCCCGTTTGCATGAATATTCAAGTCTGACGGCTGGCACGACACCTGTCAAGCGCCCTGGTAACGGGCGGTTATGGGCATATGATCGCCTGTATGCGTTTTCACACTGAATATCTGACCTTTCGGACGGCCAAACATCGGGAGTACATCAATATCACGCCGCAGGTCGAGGCCGCGCTGGCGAAGAGCGGAATCGCCGAGGGCATGGTCCTTGTATCCGCGATGCACATTACGGCTGGAGTCTACGTGAATGATGCCGAAGACGGATTGATTCGCGATATCGACGAATGGCTGGAGGGTCTCGCTCCGTTTCGGAAAGATTACCGCCATCATCGAACGGGCGAGACCAATGGCGATTCCCACTTGAAAAGCCTGATCGTGCACCACGAGGTAATCGTCCCCGTGACAAAAGGAAAGCTTGATTTCGGCCCGTGGCAGCAGGTCTATTACGCCGAGTTCGACGGACAGAGGTCGAAACGCGTCATCATTAAAGTAATGGGTGAGTAGCCGTCTTCAACTGCGGAACTCCGCACGATGAGTAGCCGTCTACACCACCGGATGGGAGTTCAATGAAAATCAGAAGCGCCGTTTTTTCCATGTTTTGGGCTGTCGCGCTTTGCCCGGTTCTGGCGCCGGCCACAGAGTTGCCCGTGCGCACAGTTGTGCTCTACAAGCACGGCGTCGGCTTCTTCGAGCGGGCCGGCCAGTTGGGGCCAGGCGAATCCGCGCGTCTCGATTTCAAAGCCGAGGAAATGAACGATGTCCTCAAGTCTTTGACCGTGAACGATCAGGGCGGCAAGGTCACCGGACTCCGCTACGATTCGAGCGTTCCGCTATCGCAGAAGCTCACGGAGTTTCCCTTTGTCGTCAACTCCGGCGCGCCATTAAGCGCCGTTATCGATCAGTTCAAAGGCTCGCGCATCGAAATGGATTTCGGCGCGCAGAAAACGGCCGGAGCCGTTGTAGCCGCTCGGCTGATCCCCGGCGACAAGGATCGTGCCGAACGCGAGCAACTCACGCTGCTGCTCGATTCCGGCGAACTGCGGAATGTGGATCTCGGCGCCGCAGCCTCGATCCGCTTTACCGACCCGAAGCTGCAGCTACAGTTCAAGGATTACCTTGCGGCCCTCACCGGCGCCCGTTCGAAAGACAAGCGCAGCGTCTATATCGATTCGACCGATTCGAAATCGCGGGATGTACGCGCCGCCTACATCATTCCAATGCCGGCATGGAAATCAAGCTACCGGCTGTTCTTCGACGACAAGAGTCCGGAGCCGGCGCTCGAAGGCTGGGCGATCGTTGACAACACGACCGGTGAGGACTGGACGAACGTCCGCCTCTCGCTCGTCTCCGGCAAACCGATTTCGTTTATCAGCCAATTGTATGCGCCGAAATTCATAACGCGCCTTGGCGCGGAGTTGGCTGAGGATGTGCCCGTTGCGCCGACCGTATACAGCGGAGCGGTCGCGAACAAAGCAGCGGCGCCGCCCCCCGCGCCATTCGCCAGGCGGGGCGCCATCGCGGGGGGAGTCGCCGGCGGATTCCTGAGCGCGCCGCAGGTCGTGGCCGAAGCCAACGTGGCCGCGGTCCAGACCAGCAGCGTCGGGCAAACCGCCAATGGGCAGGAAATCGCCGATCTCTTCCAATACAGCATTGCGAGCCCCGTCACCGTCCGCAAAGACGAATCGACGATGCTGCCGTTCCTGCAGCAGAAAATCACAGGCCGTAAGCTCATCATCTACTCCGATGCCAGCCGTCCCAACCCGTTCAATGCCGCCGAACTCACCAACACTACCGGTAAAACCCTCGACGGCGGACCGATTACCGTCTTCGATGCGGGCGCCTATGCCGGCGAAGCCCTGATCGAGACTGTCAAGGACGGCGACAAGCGTTTTATCAGTTACGGCGTCGACCTCGGGACCCGCATTTCAGCGAATGTGAACTCCCGCAGCGACATCGTCCGCGAGCTGCATGCGCGCAACGGGCTCATCATCGCCAAAACGTCGAACGTTCAGAAGAAGACTTACACGATTGCAAACGTGGATCCGCGCGCCAAGACCCTGATTGTAGAGCACCCGGTGCGGCAGGGCTACGATCTCATCGACACAGCGAAACCGATGGAAACCACGCGCAATGTCTACCGTTTCGAAGTGAAGGTCCCGGCTGCCGGCGCGCTCGAATTACCGGTGACGGAAGAGCACGTCTATGACACCCAGACATCGGTTTCGTCACTCAACCCGGATGGCCTTCTAACGTACATCCGCAACAAAACCATCAGTGACGCCGCCCGCCGGCAACTGCAGCAGATCACCGACACCAAAACCGCGATCTCAAATGCCGACGCAGACAAACGCTCTGTGACCGATCAGATTAACGAGCTGACGCGCGACGAAGAGCGCAATCGCCAGAACATCGCGAGCCTTTCCAATGTCAGCGGCCAGCAGCAGAACGTGCAGGATTACGCCCGCAAGCTCTCCGATCAGGAGACCCAGATCGCTAAACTCCGCGATCGTACCACCGCACTGGATCAGCAGCGCGCCGCTCTCCAGACGCAACTAAACAGCCAGATCGAAAAACTCGACTTCTGACAGAAGCCGCGCCACGTTAGATTAGAGATGTGCCGCTCGACGACGCACTCCGTGACGCCGCCGGGAATTACGGGGTGCAGCAGGATTTCTGGGACATCTTCGGGCGCCAGCACTTCACCGCTCCCGAGACCAACCGTGCCATCCTGACCGCCCTTGGCTTCGATTGCGCTTCGGAAGACGCCCTCCGGGCCTCTGTCGCCGCCCGCGAACAAGACGAAAGTCTTCGTGCTCTCCCACCCGTTCTTGTTGTCAGCCAAAATGCGGCGCTGCGAATTCCCGGTAATTTCGATCTGGAAATAACCACCGAGCAGGGCGATCTGCATCGGCTCCGATTCGAAGACGGCGTCCCGCGGCGTGAGTTGCGCCTGCCTCTCGGCTATCACACAGCCAGGGCCGGCGAAGCCTCGATGCGGCTGATCGTGACCCCCGACCGTGCCCACTCTCCGGCGCCGGGCAAGCACGCGGGTCTCGGCGTAATGCTCTATGGCCTGCGCTCGCATCGCAACTGGGGCGTCGGAGATTTCCGCGATCTGCGCGATCTCATTGACTGGGCCGTCCCCACCCTGCACGTCGATTTCATTGCTCTCAACCCGCTGCACGCCATCCACAATCGCCGCCCTTACAACACGAGTCCCTATCTTCCGAACAGCATTTTCTATCGAAATTTTCTCTATCTCGACGTCGAGGCCGTTCCCGGCTACGATCGCATCCGGCACCGCTTCGAACATGGTGAAGGCTGCGCGGAGCTCGTTCGGCTGCGCGCCTCTCCGGTTGTCGAATACGAAGAGGTCGCTGCCGTCAAGCGCCGCGCTTTGGACCTTATCTTCGACTTCAATCCGCCGGGCCGCGATTGCGAAGGGTGGATCGCCGATGAGGGCGATCTGCTCCGTCTCTATGCGACCTACAGCGCGCTGGACGAATTCCTTCATGAGCAGGATCCGAACCTCTGGGTCTGGCCCGACTGGCCCGAGGAATACCGCGATCCCGATGGCGATGCCGTGCGCCGGTTCGCGGCCGGGCACCCACGTGAAATTCTCTTCCACGGCTGGTTGCAGTGGAACATTGACCTCCAGCTCGCGGTCGCCCAGGGGCATGCGCGCGCGGCAGGAATGCGCATCGGCCTCTATCACGATCTGGCCCTTGCCACGGATCGTTGCGGATCCGATCTTTGGGCTCACCGCAGATTCTACGTCGCCGGATGCCGGGTCGGCTCGCCCCCGGACGATTTCTCGCCCACTGGACAGGACTGGTCCTTTCCACCTCCCGACTCGCGCCAGCACCGCGAGGATGGGTATCGGCTTTTCACCGAGTCCATTCGCAAGTCGATGCAACACGGTGGCGCGCTGCGGATCGACCACGTCATGCGGCTTTTCCGTCTTTATTGGATTCCCGAAGGGCATGACGCCGCCCACGGCGCTTACGTGCGCGATCACGCTGCCGATCTCGTTCGTATCCTGGCCCTGGAGAGCGTCCGCAACGAAGCCGTAATCGTCGGTGAGGATCTCGGCACGGTGGAACCCGAGGTTCGGGAGACACTGGCCCGGTTTGGCATTCTCAGCTATCGTCTTCTCTATTTCGAGCGCCGGCAGGGACGATTCAAAGCACCCCGCGAATACCCGGCGCAGTCGCTGGTTTCGACGACAACCCACGACCTCGCCACCATCGCCGGGTTCTGGATCGGCAACGACATTGAAGCGCGTCTCAGCGCGGGAACCATCGATCGCGCGGCGTACCATGTCCAGCAATCCGATCGCGCGCGCGAAAAACAAAGCCTTCTCGACGCCCTGTTCGCCGCAGGAGTGCTGCCCCCGGATTATCCGCGCGTTGCCGCCGATATCCCGGAGCTCTCCGGTGAACTCCACAACGCGATTATCGGTTTTCTTGCGGCGACGCCTTCCGTGCTGTGGCTCGTCAATCAGGAAGACCTGACTATGGAGTGCTCCCAGCAAAACCTGCCGGGCACGACTTCCGAATATCCGAACTGGAGCCGTAAGATGAGTTGGTCCATCAGCGATCTTGTTACCTCGGGCGAAGCGCGCGACTGCGCGGCTATGGTGGCCCATTGGGTTGAAAAGACGAATAGATCCCTACCCGCGTAGTCGTCTCCGTATTACCGTCTTTACACTTAATCACGTTCTACGTTTGTAGAAAAAAGTAACAATCAAATATACCTTTCGTCTCAAGGGAGACGGGTCCTGACAAAACAATATGCAAATGGTGCTGCCCTTTAATTTCAAGACGAGACTGCCGATGAAGTCTCACACAGCGATACTGACGCTGACTGCGCTCGCCCTGATAGGAATCGCCCCACCCGCTGCACGGGCGCAAAATGTGGGTTCTGTTCGCGGTACGGTAACGGATCCGTCGGCTGCGGTTGTTCCGGGAGCGACGGTTGTCGCGACGGGCAACGGCTTGACGCGGACGGTCACCAGCGACGGCCAGGGCAAATATACATTGCCGAACCTGCCTCCCGGAAAGTACAACATTCGCGCCGACGCGCCCGGCTTTGTGACTTATGCGAAGCCGGATTACGATGTTCCCGCCGGTCAGGCGAACGGGCTCGACATAGCCCTGCAGATTGCGCAGGAAGCGCAGCAGGTCAGCGTGCAGGAATCGAATACCGCGACCCTTTCGACCGATTCGTCAAGTAACGTCAGTGCGATCATCCTGAAAGACGCCGACCTTGACGAGCTGCCGGACGATCCGGATGACCTCCAGGCCGATCTTGAAGCCCTCGCCGGCCCGGCTGCCGGCCCCAATGGAGCACAGTTCTTCGTCGACGGATTCAGTGGCGGCCAGTTGCCGCCGAAGAGCTCGATTCGCGAAATCCGCATCAACTCGAACCCGTTCTCTTCCGAATTCGACCGGCCGGGTTTCGGACGCGTCGAGATTCTGACCCGTCCGGGAACCGATAACTACCACGGTCAGATCAACGTCAACTACGGCAACAGAGTCTTCGACAGCCGCAACCCGTTCCTCTCTACGACTCCCCCGGCTTACTGGTCGAATCAGATCTCGTCCAACTTCGGCGGCCCGATCAACAAGAAGTCGTCGTTCTTTCTGGATTACAACCGCCGCCAGATCAATGAGGATCAGATTGTCGTCGCCCAGATTCTGGATCCCGCGTTCAACCAGGTTCCTTTCAACAGCGCGATACCTGTTCCCAACTTCGTGTGGCAGATCAGCCCGCGCATCGACTACGCGATCAATCAGAACAATACCCTTGTGCTTCGCTACAACCACACCCAGTCGTCGAACACTGGCGGAGTCGGCGGTTTCAATCTCGCATCACAGGAAACGCAGAGCGCGATTCGCAACAATCAGGTGCAGATCACGGAAACGTCGGTCCTCGGCACGATTGCTGTTGATGAAACGCGCTTCCAGTTCCGCGACAACCACAACAACTCGAATGCCATCGGGGATTTCACTCTCCCCGGCATCGACGTCAGCGGCGAGTTCAACACGGGCGGCGCGCCGTTCGGCGTCAATAGGAATTTCAACAAAGGTTACGAGCTCGCCAACACGATCACGATGACCCGCGGCAGCCACGCCTTGAAGCTGGGCGTGCGCGTCCGCCAGACGGATATCGAAAGCATCTCGACTGGAAACTTCAACGGTACGTGGTCATTCAGCGCGCCGGCGGCGCAGCAGGGCTCGCAGGTTTGCCCGGGAGTGGATCCGCATGGCACGTCACTCGACCTTTATCAACAGACCATTCAACAATTGGCGGCAGGCGTCCCGATAGCGACGCTGGTCGCCGAAGGATGCGGCCCCTCGCAGTTCAGCCTGAGCACCGGTATCCCCAACCAGGCGGTCCGCCAGTTCGATCTCGGCGGATTTGTACAGGATGACTGGCGCGTCGCGCCGAACCTCACCGTAAATGCCGGCCTGCGCTACGAGACGCAGGACAACATCCGCGATCACATGGACTGGGCGCCGCGCCTCGGTCTTGCATGGGCCCCTGGCGCCAAGGGAAAGACAGCTTCGAAGACCGTGGTCCGCGCGGGTTATGGGATCTTCTACGACCGCATCAGCCAGAACACGATCCTTTCGGCTCTGCGCTTTAACGGTGTGACCCAAACGAACTACCTCATCACGGCTGCCGGTGGCGCAAACGCGGCGGCCGCTCTCGACTACTTCTGCGTCGATCCGTTCTGCGCCGCGGGGCAACCGCGGACCCCACCACTCTCTCTGCTATCCGGCGCCCAGCAGAATCAGGCGCTCTATGTTCTCGATCACAACCTGCGCGCCCCGTACATGGGCCAGTTCGCGCTCGAGGTCGATCGTCAGCTGCCGGGCAGGACGCAGATCTCAATCAACTACGTCAATACGCGCGGCGTCCATCAGCTGCGGCAGCGTGACATCAACGCGCCCCTGCCGGGCACCTATATTCCTCCTCCGCAGGGATCCAGCGTTCCGGTCAACCCCGGCGTCCGTCCGTATGCCGGCCAGAACTTCCTCGGCTCCAACGGCGATATCTACGAATACGAAACCAGCGCGCTTTTCAAGCAGACCCAGTTGACCTTGAACGCCAGCACGCGGCTCAACTCGCACCTCCAGTTGCAGGGCTACTATGTCTACGGCCAGGCGCACACCAACGGGAACGGCTTCCCGATGAATCAGTATGACGAGTCAACCGAGTGGGGCCGGGCCAACTTCGATATCCGGAACCGCGGCTTCATCGGCGGCTCGGTGGGGCTGCCGTTCAGAATCTCGATGAACCCGTTCGTCACCATGCAGTCGGGCGGCCCGTTTAACATTACGACCGGCCAGCCGTTTAACGGAGACGGCATTTACAACGCGCGGCCCGCTTTCGCAACAAACTGCCCGTCGGGAGTAATTCCCAAGACCTCTCCGCTGCACAATACCCCCTGGGGATGCTTCACGACGGAACCTGGTCCGAACGATACGATCATCCCGGTCAACTACGGAGATGGTCCGTCGCAGTTCTCAGTCAACCTTCGCGTCAGCCGCACCTGGGGCTGGGGCGAGCGCGCCGGGACTACCAACCGGAACGGCGGCGGTGACGGCGGCGGATTTCCCGGTGGACGCGGCGGTGGCGGACGCGGCGGCGGATTTGCCGGCGGACGCGGTGGTGGTGGACGCGGTGGATTCGGAAACCTCGGCGGCGGCAATACCGGTAAGCGCTACAATGTCACGCTCACGGCCTCGGCGCGCAACGCCTTCAACAATGTCAACCTCGCCAACCCCGCGGGCAGCCTGATCTCGTCGTTCTTTGGTACGTCGACCGGCCTGGCGGCCGGCGGCAACGGTGGCGGATTCGGCGGTGGCGGCGCGGGCGCCGGCAACCGCAAGATCGAATTCCAGCTCCGCTTCCAGTTCTGACGAAACCATCTTCGTCGGATCCACACAACGCACCATTTGCGCGGGGCGCAGCCGCTGGCAACTCCAGCGCTGCCCCGAACTGCCGGATGCGGATCGCATGTCCCTGGTGCAGGAGGGGCGGAGCCATGAGGCTTCCCCCTTTGTCGCGACTGCATCGCGCACAGCTCCCTTCGGCTGTGCGCTCGGAGGCTCGCCCGAGCCGCTAAGATAGCGACTCTCTCACCATTCGCGCGCCTTCCACCATCGCCCGCATCTTCCCGAACGCCACTTCGCGCGGCAGATACTTCATTCCACAATCCGGCGCCACTACAACACGCTCCGGCGCGATGAACGCGAGAGCCTTGCGAATGCGCTCAGCCACCATCTCCGCCGTTTCAACCTCGTGCGTCGAGAGGTCGATCACGCCGAGGATGATCGTCTTGCCGGGAATGTCCTTGAGCACGGAACAATCGAGCTTCGACTGCGCCGTTTCGATCGAGATCTGCTTCACGGCCGAATCGGCGAGTTCCGTCAGAAACGCGTAAGCCGCCGGACGTCCGGGCACGAGAGCCGCATATCCGAAGCAGATGTGGAGAGCCGTCGTCCCGGTCAGGCCTTCGAGGGCCCGGTTCAGCGTCTTCAGTGCGTACTTCCGGGCCTTTTCGGGATACGCCTGCATGTAAGGCTCGTCGATCTGCACCACGTCCGCGCCCGCTGCGAACAAGTCCCGCATCTCTTCATTCACCGCGGCAGCGAGGTCGAGCGCCAGCTCTTCTTCATCCTTATAAAAGTCGTTCTGAGTGAGCTGGGTCATCGTGAACGGGCCGGGCACCGTGATCTTGATCTTCCGGTCTGTATTGGCCCGCAGGAACTCCACGTCCCGAACCTGTACCGGACGCAGCCGCTTCACCGCATGCGTCACCCGCGGCACCAGAATGTGCTGGCCGCTGCGGCTGAGGATCGAGCCAGGATTGTCGAGATCCATCCCGTCGAGGGCCGTCGCGAAGCGGTTGGAGTAGCTCTCGCGGCGCGCTTCGCCGTCCGTCAGGATGTCCAGCCCCGCGCGCTCCATGTCGCGGATCGCGAGCAGCGTCGCATCGTCCTGCGCCAGATCGAGCCATTGTTCATCGACGCGCCAGAGGTCGCCGGCCCGGACGCGCGGCGGCATGCGCTTCGAGAGCATGTCGCGGTTGATCAGCCAGTCGGGTTGTGGATAGGAGCCTACAAGAGAGGTGGGAAGTAATGTCAAAGCCGGATATATTCCTTAATTGAATTGATTCCAAGACTATCACGCGGATTCATCGGGCTGATGCGGCTCTTTGCAGCCACGGCTCGCCCCGCCTGTACCGGTAAACAAGTCACGGATCTATGAGGAACGAAGCCTCAGCCGGGACCCACGATCGGCCGCAGGCTCGAATCCGGTCGACCAGCACGACTCCCCGTTCCGCATCGCCGCCGGCGCGTACGACTCCGCTTCCGCTCTCATCGAGCTCAGACCAGCGGAACCAGACACCGGCTCGCGTGAATTCGTCGTCGGGCAGGCGATAAGCCGCGTCGATAGTGCAGTTGGCATATACCTTCGGGAGTCGAATATTCGCCGTCTGTCCGCGCCGGAGCCCACCGAACACATCGGCCGTTTCCGGCGTCACATGGAAGGTTACGGGAGACGCAACACTGCGCGGCTGTATGGCGACCTCGTACTTCGCCCCGTCCCATCGCATTCTCATATCGTAGAGACCGGCCTGGTCGGGATTGTAGGTGTCTCCCAGATTCACAAGGCGATCTACCCAAAGAGTGGGATCGCCATAACCGAGCCGCATTAGAAAAAGGGGAATCCACCAGATTTCGCGATGCGGATCGCTTTCGATGAGAATGCGGCTGGCACGCGGTAGTTCGGGCGCCGCCATTTTTGCCGCCGCCAGCAGCGCGACGATTTCGTCTTGTTCGTGACGATACGGCTCCGGGAGTCTCGCGGCGCGCTTGTAATGGAATGCGTACAAAGCGATCAGGAGCGCCGCGAAGACGGAAGTCCTGACAGGCACCCGCGGCCGCGATTGGGCGGAAAGCTTCTCAGTCAGGGCCGAAACTGCGGCCCCGCCATACAAGGCATATCCGAGCAGCGGTATATACCAGACGAAACCCTCGCGAGGTACGATCACGCAGACGGGTATCAGCGCAAGATTTGCAAAGAGAACTCCAAAAACCATGGCCCGCCGGCGCATCAGGACCGCCAGCAGTAAAGCGCCGGCGAGGAGAGCCACGAGTGCGCCTGCGCCGATTCCGTCATTCAGAAAGAGCAACCGGTAGTAATGCAGGTACGCGCTCCCGACGTAGCGCAAACTGTAGTGCGGCGCATACCACGGATTCGTGCTCATGTAATTCGGAAGCATGACCTTCACGGCCATCTCGACCAGGGTCATGCCCGCCAGTAACAGAATGGGCCATGCGCGCAAACGGAGATCCCGCGCATTCGAATGGAATGTGGCCTCGTAAGCTACCAGAATCGCCGGGAGAGTGATCGCCATTTCCTTGCTTCCCAACGCGGCGCCGTAGAGCAAAACCGTCAGGAGCAGATGATTCCCCGTGACAAACCGATGGCCCTTCCGGATGCCAACGTAATGAGTCAAAGCCAGCAGCGTGAAGAATGCGCAGAGGACGTCGTAAATGGTCCCGTCGGAGTAATACAAGTTCGCAAGTGTTGGATGGAAGGCGAAAAACAGCGCTCCCGAGGCCGCCGTCAGCGTTGACTGAGTAAGTTGCTGGAACCAGATCAGCGCGAGGCCGATATTCAAGATCAAAAATAAGAAAAATACTACCCGGAACGGAAGCGGATGGAAGCCGGCCACCGCGAGCAGAGATCGGTAATAAAGTCCGCCGACCGGGCGGTATGCCGGACTGAAGATGGAAAGCGCCTCGGCCAGCATCACCCAGAGGCTCTTATGTCCATACCCATGCAGGAATGAGATATTAGTCAGATCGTCACCCACGAAGCCGGTGAATATCCCCCAATGGGTCAGAGCCAGAAAATACAGCGCCACCAGCACGCCGGCCACCCACAGCTTGCGGGCATCAATCCCCATTGACCGTTGCCATAATTTCAAGCTGTTCCTTGAGTAAAGTGTTTTCAGACTATCACGCGCCAGCAGCTTTACCTGCCGCAAGCGGTTCTTATCAATATCGTTGATGACTCTTATCATCGGATGCCCGAGGGCAGGCGTGTTCCTTGATCTGATACCGTTTAGAATGAATTTCGACCCTGTCACAAACCATGTCACAAACCGACTCTGAACCTGTAATGGATCTGGCTCATCTGGGCCATCTCGAACTGCTCACACCGAAACCGGAAGAAAGTCTGCGCTTCTTCGTCAATGTGATGGGCATGACCGAAACCGGCCGTGAAGGCAACTCGGTCTATCTTCACGCGTACGACGATTACGAGCGGCACTCGCTGAAGCTCACCGAGGCGAGGGTGCCGGCGATGGGTCACGTGGCCTACCGGACGCGCAGCCAGCAGGCGCTCGAGCGCCGTGTCGCCGCGCTGAAAGGCTCCGGTTTCGATATTGGCTGGTCCGACGGCGATCTCTGCCACGGCCCCGCATTCGTTTGTCAGGATCCCGACGGCCACAGAACCGAGCTTTATTATGAAACTCAGTGGTACGAGGCCCCGCCCGAACTGAAGCCGGCATTGAAGAATCAGGCGCAGCGTTTCCCCGGGCGAGGCATCAATGTTCGCCGTCTCGACCATTGGAACGGTCTTGCTGTCGATATCGAAGCAAATCGCAAGTTCTTCGCCGACTATCTCGGCTTCCGCCTCACGGAGCAGATCATCCTGAACGATGGCTCCGAAGCCGCCATCTGGATGACTTGCACCAACAAGAGCTATGACTTTGCCTATACCCGTGACCACACCGGCACGAAAGGCCGCTTCCACCACATCACGTACGCCGTGAACAGCCGGGAAGAAGTCCTGCTGGCCGCGGATATCTTCCTTGAAAACGGCATCCATATCGAAACCGGACCGCACAAGCACGCGATCCAGCAGACCTTTTTCCTCTATGTTTATGAGCCGGGCGGCAATCGCGTCGAAATCGCCAACGCAGGCGCGCGTTTGATTCTGGCGCCGGATTGGAAGCCGATCCGCTGGACCGAAGAAGAGCGCAAGAAAGGCCAGGCGTGGGGACTCAAGACCATCGAGTCATTCCACACCTACGGCACCCCGCCCGTCGAGGCCAAAACAGCAGGCCACTGAGAATTCATGTACTGCTGGCGGTCTTGCCCCGCCGGCGCAGTTGAAAGAAACACGGCTTCGTTGACGGCCTTCGGGCCGTTGGATATAATTCTCACGGCTTCAAAATGCATGCATTATTTCCGCGCGAGCGCGCCGGCGCGCGGACTAAAGACTAAACTGGCAGAAGACAACCCCCTATGAATTACCCACTAACCGGCTATCATCACATCACTGCTTGCGTCGCCGGGGCACAGGAAGACGTCGACTTTTTCACCACGATCGTTGGTCTGCGAATGGCCAAACAGACGGTGCTGATGGATGGCGCGATCCCCATCTATCACCTCTATTATTCGAACGCGAATCTCGAGCCAGGTTCGGTGATGACGACGTTTCCGTACGGCCAGAAGACCGGGCGTCCCGGTTCCGGCCAGACGCGGTCGATCAGTTTTACCGTCGCCAAAGGCTCGCTCGCATTCTGGAAAGACCACTTCAAGCGCCACAAGATCGATCAGGACCCGGTCGCCGAACGCTTCGGCCAGGCGTTTCTCCGCTTCCGCCATCCTTCCGGCCTGAGCTTCGAAATGATCGAAGATGCGGCCGACACGCGCGAGCCGTGGCACACGCCCGAGATCGCCAAATCTGAAGCGGCGCACGGCTTTCATGGTTCCGTGCTCTCGGTGCGCGAAACCGGCGAAACCGAGCGGTTTTTCGTTGAAGCGCTTGGCTTCCACAAGACGGGCGTCGATGGCGCATATCACCGGTTTGAAACCGGCGCGGGCGGCGCGAACAAGACGGTAACGCTGCTGCATGAACCGGATCGCCCCGCCGGCAGTTGGGGTTTCGGAGCGGGTACCGTTCACCACATCGCTCTGTGGGGCGCTGACGATGCCGCGCTCGCCGAACAGAAGGCGATTTACGAAGAGCTCGGATTCACCGACGCCTCCGAGATCAAAGATCGCTACTACTTCCATTCCATGTACTGCCGGTGCCCCGGTGGGATCCTGGTCGAAAGCTGCTGCAACATCGGGCAGGGTTTCGAGCGCGACGAAACCCGCGCGGAACTCGGCACCAAACTGCATCTGCCGCCGTGGTGGGAGCATCGCCAGACCGAGATGATGGCGCAGTTGGAGCCGATCACGGTGCCTGAAATCGCTGTTGCCGCTGCGTCTTAAGCCGAAGTCCACACCAAAGGCCGCGTTGGTCGTCGATCCGCATGACGGCGCGACGCTCTGATGAAAATCCTGCCATGGTTGGCAACGAAAGCGAATCGCGTTCGCGTTATTCCGGCTTACGATGCGAGCTGCAACGCCTCGCGTAGCCTCGCAGTCAGCTTGATCGGTTCAAACCGGCTGGCCGGATAGGGATAGTCCTCCCCGGATTCATCAATGACACGGACCGTGTCGGGGGAAGGTTCGGGTCGACCTCCACAAGCCGGTCCAGACCGATCGCAGATCAAGCATTTGTTTTTGGGAAATATTGACTCTACAACCGGCTGTAACCGGTCCCGCTGTACAGACGTATGCTGGATGGGTCGGCTGGGAGAAACAACGGAGCGGCCGGCGGACCGAGGAATGATCGCCAGATCGACTGCCTGCCTGCTGCTCTGCTCGATTGTGCCCGGTCATGCCGCAGCCCAGAATAATTCGGCGCCGTTACAGCCGGAAATCGCATCTACCCGGTCTCCCGCCACCTTCACCAGCGGTGTCAATTTGGTTTCGGTACCCGTGGTGGTCCGCGACGCCAAAGGCCGCGCGGTCGGCAACCTGCGCCAGGAAGACTTCCGGCTTTTCGATAAAGGTAAACAGCAGGTCATCGTCCGATTCGAGGTGCAGCATTACGCGCTTCCCGCCGGCAGCGGCCCGGCGGCGGGCGCGAAGACCGCGCCAGCGCCGCTTGCGCCGTCTGATACTGCCTCCGATACAGGTGGAGCGCTGCTCCCGGATCGCTACGTCGCCTACATTTTCGACGATATCCATCTGACTTTCGAGGATCTCGCGCGGGTGCGGGAGGCGGCGGAAAAACATTTCGCGGAAACCCTCGATCCCCATAGCCGTGCTGCGATCTTCACGACGTCCGGCCGAGTTTTTCTCGACTTCACGAACGATCGGGACAAGCTCCACGAAGCCCTGCGCCGCATTACCGTCGGCCCGAGCGCCGCGCCCGTTGCGCCCAGGGAGTTCGAGCTCGGGCATCGCAATCCCTGCCCTCCCAACGTCAGTTACTACCAGGCGGATCTCGTACTGAACGCGCAGGACCAGCAGCAGCTCAACGCTGTGGAAGCTGCCGCGGTCGCATGCTATGGTCCGGACCCGGGCCCGCCTGCGCTCGGCATGGCGGTCGCCACGGAGGTCGCGGGCGCCGGCAGAGTCGATACGCAGAATAGTCTGAGCTCTCTGTCGGAACTGGTGCGCCGCATCTCCGCCATGCCGGGGCGGCGCAGCATCGTCCTGCTGTCACCGGGCTTCATCGTGCCGCGAGAACTTCGCCTGCAGGAGTCGTCGCTGATGGATTCGGCGATTCGCTCCAAAGTGTCGGTCAGCGGCCTCGACGCGCGCGGTCTTTATACACAGCAATCGCGCGAAGCTGCCGTCCTGCGCGACACGCTCAAAGACCTCGCCGACGGCACCGGCGGCCGCGCCTTTTATAACGACAACAGCTTCCAAGAAGGACTGCGGCTACTGGCGGCGCCGCCCGAGTTCACGTACATTCTCGCGTTCTCCCCGCAGAACTTGAAGTACGACGGCAGCTATCACACGCTCCGGGTCGCGCTCGAGAATTCCAAAGGCCTCGACGTGCAGGCCCGGCACGGCTACTGGGCGCCCAATCACGCTGCCGATGCGGCCGAGCAGTCCAAAGAAGAAATCCGCGAAGCCGTCTTCTCTCTGGATGAGGTGCGCGACATTCCCGTCGACGTGACGACCGATTTCTTCAAGACCGGCGACGTGACAGCGCAATTGACCATCTCCTCCCATCTCGATCTCGCCGGTTTGAAATTTCGCGCCGCGGGCGATCGAAACATCGACACCCTGACCGTGGTCACCGGTCTCTTCGATCAGGATGGGCATTACGTGAAAGGACTCCAGCGCGTCATCGACCTTCGCCTTCGCGCACAGACACTCGATCAACTGGTGCGCCGCGGTCTGCCCGTGCAGGAGACTTTCGACATCGCCTCCGGGCGCTACGTCGTGCGCGTCGTCGTGCGCGATTCAGAAGGCTCGACCATGGCCGCGCGCAACGGCACGGTGAATATCCCATGAGACGCCTGGCAGCGATCCTCGGCCTTTTTGCCGGCACGGCGTATCCACAAAAGCCCGCTGTATTTCAAACCGAAACCCGCGCCGTGGTTGTAGACGCCGTTGTGACCGATAAGAAAGGACAGTACGTCCGCGATCTCACCGCCAAAGACTTCCGCCTTTGGGAAGACAATAAAGAACAGCCCATCCGCAGCTTTTCCCGCGAGACGGATACGTCTTCCGGACCTCCCCGTCTTGTTTTCTTCTTCGACTTCAGCGGCATGAACGTGGCCGATCAGGCCGGCGCCCGCCAGGCCGCGGCCGACTTCATCGACGCCACCTTCACAGGCGCAAAGTACGGACCCCATCCGTCGCTGGCTGTGGTGGCCCTCGATGAGAGCTTCCGCGTCGCGCAGAGTTTTTCGGATAATGCCGCACGCCTGAAGAAGGCCGTGCTTGACCTGCGATTCGATATCGCGCCCGGCGGAGCTATGCCCCTGGGCGCCAGGCCCGTCGGCGCAACGCCGCCCGGCGCAGCTGCCCAAAGCCTGACGCTGGCCCTGGGAAATCTTGCCCGGAACCTGAACGTTTTGCCGGGCCGCAAGACCCTTGTCCTTTTTGTCGCCGCCAGTCTTCTGGCGGGCGCGCAAAGTTCCGAAGTGACCAGTCTGGCGCAGATTTGTAATCGTTCCAATGTCGCGCTTTATCCGCTTTTATCCGTCACCCCACAGATATCGCAGTCGGATTCGTCAACTGCGGGAACGGGCGGATTTGATTGCGATCAGCGGCGGCCAGGAACGCGCTACACCCTGCAACCCCCCGCCTGCGCCCCGCCCGACGACAATGGCAGCGGCGCGCTTGCCGGTGCAACCGGCGGGCTTGCAGCGCCTGCATCCAACGACCTGCGGGCGCAATTGCAGAAGATCGCCGCCGAACAAAGCGAGTATTATGCGCTCTCATACTCACCGCCCGGGTCCGGGGACGAAGCCTGCCATTCCCTGCGTCTGAAAGTGGATCGCAAGAACGTCGCGGTTCGCGCGCGCTCGAGTTATTGCCCGCAAAAACCAGAGGACCTGCTCGCGGAAAGCCGTGTCGAACGCGATCTCGAGAAACATGCGGCCGCCCCTCAAAACGGAAGCGCCGCCGCCGCGATCGAGGTTCCATTCTTCTATCTCGCGCCGAATGTCGCACGCATTCACGTCAGTATGGAAATCCCGACCGAGGCGCTGAAATTCGAAAACCAGCGAGGCAAACTGCAAACGGAAATCAACCTTCTCGGTATCGCCTCCGCCCCGGATGGAACTGTCGCGGCCCGCTTCAGCGACATCGTCAGGCGGAGTTTCGACAACCAGCGCGAGGCCGACGCCTTCAAAGAGAGGCCGGTGCACTACGAAAAGGAATTCCGCATCGCACCCGGCCAATACAGCCTTGCGGTAGTTTTCAGCGCGGGCGGCGCGAGCTTCGGCAGAGTCGAGACGCCGCTTCGGATCGACAGCTGGGACAAGACTCGTCTCGCCCTCAGCGGGATTGCACTCGGAAAGGAAACGCGGCCGGCATCCGAACTGGGCCTGACAGCATCGTTTCTCGATGAGGGCGCGTCTCTCGTCGCGAATGGCACTCAGTTGATTCCTTCCGGCTCGGTGACGTTCGACAAAGGAGAAGCGGCGTTCTGTTACTTCGAAGTTTATGCGGGTTCGCAGCCGCCTTCCATGCGCGCGCGCATTCTCGACAGCACTTCCGCCCGGGTGAAGTGGGACGGAGGCATCGCCAGAATCGAAACTCCGCCAGCCGCCGGCCATGGTATTCCGGTTGGATTCGGTCTGCCCATTGCGACGCTGCCCCCCGGCTCGTGGAAGCTCGAAGTCACGGCGACTGATGGAATCGGCGTGGCTGCCACGAGAACGATCGATTTCAAAACCAGATAGCGCGGTCATGTGGGCAGAATTTACAATCGGCCCCACCAAATAGCTGCCTGTGCTGCCTCAGCGGCTCCGCCGTGAAACGATAGAATGAAAGCCATATGAAATTGCTTTGCCTCGGCGCTCTGTGTGCCCTCGTCTGTCTGGCGCCTGAGCTCGCGGCCCAGAAAGCGTCTGCCCCCGTACAAAAGACGACCGTCAGTCAGGCGGCAGGCGAATCCGACGATCCGACCCGCATCATTCTCGACGTCACTCGCGTGAACATCCTGTTCACCGTCACCGACAAAAAAGGCCGCTTCGTCACCGACCTTACAAAGGCGGATTTCGACATCGTCGAAAACAAAAAGCCGCAGACAATTCAGCAGTTCACCGCCGAGTCCGACCTGCCTCTTCGTCTCGCCGTGCTCGTCGACACCAGCAACAGCATCCGCGATCAATTCCGCTTTGAGCAGCAGGCCGCGATCCGCTTCATGCAGAGCGTCGTCCGCCCCACGCAGGACCGCCTGATGCTGGTCAGCTTCGACAGCGCCGCCGAAATGGTCAGCGATCTTACAGGCGATCTGAAGAAGCTCGAGGAAGGCGTGAAGAGTATGCGTCCCGGCGGTGGCACGGCTCTATACGACGCGATCTACTTCGCCTCCAAAGAGAAGCTGATGATGGATCAGCCGCGCGACAAATTCCGCCGCGCGATGATCGTGATCTCCGATGGGGAAGACACCGAGAGCCGGATGTCCCGCGATCAGGCTCTCGAAATGGCACAAAAGGCCGACGTCGTGATCTACGCCATCTCCACCAACATCACGCGCGACGATAAGGATGGCGACAAGGTTCTCCGCTACCTCACCGAAGAGACTGGCGGCCAGGCGTTCTTTCCATTCAAGGTGGAAGATCTCGACCAGTCGTTCGAGAACATCGCCAACGAGTTGCGCCACCAGTACAACATCTTTTATCGGCCGGAGCCTCTCAAGACGGATGGCCTGTACCATCCCGTCACGGTCAGGACGAAAGGCCGTAAGGATCTCGTCGTGCGCGCCCGCAAAGGGTATTACGCGCCGAAGCTGTGAGGTCTGTGCCCCC
>DATAZF010000212.1:0-23729 GCA_036272235.1 Bryobacteraceae bacterium
TTTGTCCGGCACGGTCCGCGCGCGAAAAACCCGCGCCTTCGGATTCAGGCGCCGCAGAGCAAACTCGATCGCATACGTATTTGGCGCTTCGTCCGATCGCGTGATCAGGAAAGCGCTGGCCCGCGCGAGCCCGCTCATCGGTTCGCGAAGCCTTCCAAGGGGGATCAGTTCGCCGCCGCCGAACGGACGCAGTGCGTCGACCAGCACCAGATCGAAATCGCGCGCCAGTTGCCTGTGCTGGAACCCGTCGTCCAGAAACAGCAATTTTGCGTTGGATGCGAGCAACAGTTCTTCGCCGACGACGTAGCGGTCCGCGCCAATGCCAACCGGCACGCTCTCCGCCTGCATTAACAATTGTGCTTCGTCGCCGGTGAGGGATCGCGGAAGCTTCTCACCGCGATTCAGGAACAATACATTCTCGCGTACGGTCCGCCCATGCCCGCGCGTCAGAACGCCAGGATTGCAAGTGCGAAAGGCGCGCAGCAACTCGATGGTGACGGGCGTCTTGCCCGTGCCGCCCGCCGTAATATTCCCCACGCTGACGACCGGGACGGGAAGCCGTAACTTCCGTCGCGCCTTTCCTCGCCTGTCGAGTGCGCTTCCAGCCCGCCAGAGGCATGAGAGCAGCCAAAGAGACGCCTGTGCCGGTTGGGGCCGGCGCTCGCACGGATACGCGGATTCATACAACGCGAGAACAGCATCGCCAGCGCGCCGCGAGGCGCCGCGATTCCGCTGTGCGACTGAGCCGGCGCGATCTCCGAGCCCCGGTTCAATGGCTGCGGATGCAACCGCCGAGCTCAGTTGCTCGCCGCGATCGATTCGGCAAACCGCATGGTCGCGCTCGAAATCGGCTGCAATCTCGCGGAAATTCTCCATGTGCGGGCCAATTACGATCGGCTTGCCGAAGATCGCCGGTTCGAGGATATTATGCCCGCCGCGATCCGCCAGCGTACCGCCCATGAACACCACCGTCGCGTAGACAAACAAACCGCTCAGCTCACCGATCGAATCGAGCAGGAGGATGTCAGCAGCGGGATTGGCAAGGGCACTCCGCTTTGTCCAGCTCAATCCGGACTGCGCAAGTTGCGTGGCCACGGCGTCAAAGCGCTCGGGCTTCCGCGGTGCGATGATGAGCCGCCAGCCCGAAAGCTTCAACTGGGCGGCGAGGACGAAGTCCTCCTCCGCCAGATGGTCATCCGCTGACGTGCTGGCTGCGATCCACAATGGCCTTTCGCGACCCGCTTCGATGAATACCAGCGCGGGGGACCCGGGAGCGATCACGGCGGGAGCTGAATCGTACTTCAAATTCCCGGCCGCCTGAACACGTTCGGGTGGCGCCCCGGCCGTCTCGAAGCGCGCATTCATCTCATCGGATTGCGTCAGGATGGCGTCGCACAGCTCCAGAACCGGCGAAAACAGCGGGGCAAACCGGCGGTAGCGAGGCAACGCGCGGTCGGAGATACGGCCGTTCACAAGCGCAAGTCCGCAGCCGATTCTCTTCGCTTCGCGGAACAGATTCGGCCAGATCTCCGTTTCCAGAATCACGACAACCGTCGGCCTCAGCCGCCGCAGGACGCGCCGGACTATCCAGACGAAGTCCAGCGGCGCGAAGAAGATGCCGTCAACGAGACCGGGGAGGCGCTTTTCCGCTGTTTTGCGGCCTGCGAGGGTTGTTGTGCTCAGGAAGATCGGAGTTCCAGGCGTGCGCTTTCTAACCTCCTCAATCAAGGGGAGAGCGGCGAGTACCTCGCCCAGCGATACGGCATGGAACCAGATCGACGCCGAAACAGTCTGTTGCCACGATGAGGGAAGTTGGCCGAGACGCTCCCAAAGCGTCGCGAGATAGCCCGGAGTTCGCACCCCGCGAAGAAGCAGATAAACTAAAAGAACGGGCGACGCAAGCGCCTGCAAAACACGGTAGAGGAGGAAAATCGCTTTGCGTTTCAATGGTTTAAGGTGGTCGCTGCTCCTCGCTGTTAGTATAGCCGCGGTGTCGGGGGCGGGCAACGACAAGTCGCGGTTCGAGGTGAAAGCCGTGGCCGCTTATCCCCATCGCCAGAGCAGCGAGAAAGTCACGATCGCCGCCGAACCGGCGGAAACCGATGAACAGACGACCGAGCCGTTCGGCAAGGTGAACCCTTACCGGTATGGGGTGCTGCCGGTTCTGATTGTCATCCAGAACGATGGGTCCGAGGCGATCAGGGTCGATCGGATGCGGTTCGCATACACGCTGCCGGATCACACGAAAGTGGAAGCCACCCCAGCGCAGGATCTCCGTTTCATCCACGGGGCCCGGACACCCAAAGGGCTTCCCGGGCCAACCGGGGGCATCAAGCTCACAAAGGCTCCCAAAAATCCTCTGGCAGAGTGGGAGATCGAGGGAAGGGCGTTCGCCGCGAAAATGATTCCTCCAGGCCAGTCAGCCAGCGGTTTTGTCTATTTCCAGGTGCCGCAAAGCAGCCAGGCAGCGTCGGTAGTAATCTCCGGGCTCGAAAATGCCGTTAACGGTAAAGAGCTGTACTATTTTGAAATCCCGATGTCAGGCAACTGATCTCTCAACCATTCAGATTCTCTGAGAATATTGTTCCGTTTTGGCACTCTCTCGCCAGCACCCCTAAAGGGGATGACGGGATTCAGGGAATGACAGATCACTGGGTAGCGAGGCTGCTCGCACCCCTCGCGCTATGGGTCCTGCTCAACGGCATCGATGATCTTCTCATTGATGTAGCCGCTCTGTGTGCCTGGATCCAGCGCAAATTCTCTCACAACCCTCGATATCGGCATCCGACTGAGGAAGAGCTCAATGCCGTTCCGGCTCGCCTGATGGCTGTCTTTGTACCCCTTTGGAAAGAGCACAAGGTCATCCAGCACATGATCGACAACAACGTGACGCGCCTGAACTATAGCCACGTCGAGTTCTTTGTCGGAGCGTATCCAAACGACACTCTCACGATTGCAGCCGTGCAGGAGGCGATGAAGCGTTACGGGAATGTCCACCTTGCCGTCGCGCCGCATAACGGCCCAACGTCGAAGGCCGACAACCTCAACTGGATCTATCACAGGATGCTCGCATACGAACGGGAACGTCTCGTCCGGTTCGAAATGGTGCTGACGCACGATGCCGAGGACCTGATCGACCCCGACGCTCTACGCTGGATCAATTACTACGCTCAGCACCATGACATGGTGCAAATTCCCGTCCTTGCGCTCAAGAAGCCGCCGGTGTTTCTGGCTCACGGCGTCTATTGCGATGAGTTTGCGGAGTTTCAGTTCAAAGACATGCCGGCGAGACAACTACTCGGAGGCTTTATCCCGTCGAACGGTGTCGGCACGGGGTTTTCCCGGCGGGCGCTCGAAATGATCGCGGAGCGATACGACGACCGTATCTTCGAGTCGGCATGTATAACGGAGGATTACGAGAACGGTTTTCGGGTGCGGCGGCTGGGCCTTCCGCAGAAGTTTATTCCGATCGCAATCCGGCACCGCCGCCCGATCGCGACGCGGGAGTATTTTCCCGACACGTTCGCGAAAGCGGTCAGGCAGCGCACGCGATGGGTCATGGGGATCACCCTGCAGTCCTGGCAGTTCCATTCACTACCCGAAACATTGGGGCAGCTCTACTGGTTCTGGCGGGACCGCAAGGCCCTCGCAGGCAACCTGATCACGCCGCTGATGAATCTTCTGTTCATGCTTGGTTTCTCGACGTGGACGTGGGCGCAAACGACGCATCATGCGTGGCAACTCGCCCGCGAAGAGTCGTCGTTGTATCCGATTTACGCCGCAGGCCTCGCCGTGCAGGCCTTGCAGACGTCGATCCGCATCGTATGTTCCGCGCGAATCTACGGGTGGCTGTTCGCTTGTGGCGTGCCCGTGCGAGCGATCGTCGCCAACGCGATAAACTGCGCCGCCACGGTGAGCGCGATATGGATGTACGCGGACGCGCGCCTGCACCGGCGGCCGCTGCCCTGGGTAAAGACAGAACATGCCTATCCGAACCGCGCCGCGCTCTTGAAAGATCGCAAGCGGCTGGGCGAGGTTCTGCTCGATTTGCAGTGGATCCTGCCCGATCGGCTGGAAGAGGCGATCGCATCCAGACCGCCGGATCTGCGGTTGGGAGAACACCTGGTCCGGCTGGGATTACTGACTGAACAGCAACTCTATAAGGCTCTCAGCCTGCAGAACAACCTGCCTCTCGAAAAGCCGGCCCCGGAAATCGTCTCGATTCCCATAACGAGGTCGCTCCCCGCCAGGCTGGTGAGGCAGTTGCGCGCGCTGCCTTTCCGCATCGCAGGCGGAGAATTGTACGTGGCCGGCTCGGAATTACCGACCGAACCAATGCAGCGCGATATCCGCAACTTCAGCTCGCTCGCGATCCGTTTCCAACTGGTGACGCCGACACAATTCGAAGAGCTCGCGGTTGCTTACCTCTAGCCCGATCCGCATCGCCCCTGCGGGACAATGTAGCTGATGACAACGGCCAGAATCGATCCTCTTGCCTATCTCGGCGACCAGATCAGGGAATGGAAGCAGGCAGGCACTTACCAGCGTTTGAGGATACTCGAAGGTCCGAGCGCCGCGGAGTCGAGATTCGACGGCAGGAACGTTATCAATCTCGCGTCAAATAATTATCTCGGGCTCACTACGCACCCGAAATTAATCGAGGCTGCCATCGAAGCCACGCGGAAGTACGGCGCAGGATCCGGAGCGGTCCGGACCATCTCCGGCACGATGGATTTGCACATGGAACTCGAGCGGCGCATCGCGAAATTTAAAAACGTCGAGGCGTGTGTGGTCTTCCAGTCTGGCTTTGCGGCGAATGCGGGAACGGTGTCGGCGGTGTTGACACCCGATGACCACATCATCTCCGACGAGCTCAATCATGCGAGCATCATCGACGGTTGCCGGCTCTCACGCGCGAAGATACACGTGTATTCCCACAAAGACCACGAGGCTGCCGGGCGCATCCTTGGTGAGCTCGATCATGTACCCGGCCGCAAGCTCGTCATCACGGACGGCGTTTTCTCGATGGACGGCGATATCGGTCCCCTGCCCCAGTTGGTCGCACACGCCGAAAAGCATGGAGCGATCATGATGATCGACGACGCGCATTCATCCGGAGTGCTGGGACGTAACGGACGCGGCACCGTCGACCATTTCGGCCTACACGGGCGCGTCGATATTCAAGTGGGTACGCTGTCAAAAGCGATCGGCGTTCTGGGCGGCTACGTCTGCGGAACGAAGGACCTGATCGAGTTCCTGTACCACCGTGCGCGGCCGTTCCTCTTCTCGACTTCCCATCCGCCGGCCGTGGCGGCTTCGTGCATCGCGGCATTCGAAATTCTGGAGAGCGAGCCCGAGCGCATCGAGCGGCTGTGGTCCAACACGCGCTACTTCAAGAAGGGCCTGGCGGAGGCAGGATTCAACACGGGGATCAGCGAGACGCCGATTACACCAGTCATCGTGGGCGAGGCCGCGCGGGCGCATCAGCTTTCCTCCGAGCTCTTTAAAGAAGGAGTGCTGGCGACGGGCATCGGATTTCCCACCGTTGCGAAAGACAAAGCTCGTGTACGGACGATCGTCAGCGCCACGCATACGCGCGAAGAACTGGATACCGCGCTCGATGTTTTCAAGCGCGTCGGCCAGAGGATGGGGATCATCTGACGTCCGCGGGCACCGGCGTCCTCCCAATCCCCGCGGCAACAGCTTCAAGGCCTGCGACAACGAAGGCGGCGCTCGTATGTGTTTGGCCAGGGAGCCGCTGATGGGACAACGAATTGCAAAACGATTTGGCTGCCTGCACAATGACCCTGGGCCCTCCGATTCTTTCCGGGCTAGCGGCCCGCTCACTGCATCGCAGGTGGTGATGGCCAAGCGGGTAAATATTTCGAACGGCTAAGCGGCACGACCTGGTGGCGGTTGCCTCGAATACAAGGTCAACACCCACGGTGTGTATGGAAGGCCAGGCGTGCTAGTTTCTCAGGAAACGCAGTCCCGCTGTACACGGCCGAGTTGGCGCACACTCTGACGGCGATGGCGCGTTTTGTGTCCGATGGCTGGATTTTTGGTCTCCAGTATTACGCCGCGGCGGTTTTGAAGTCGATACATGACAAGCCGACTGGAGCCCACCGCCTGGCTTACAGAATGTTGACGGCTCTCGCCGCCAGAAGGGCCAGCGTCGCCAGCGAGATCATCGACTGCACAATCATCATCACTTTGGCCCAGCGGGAAAGCACGGGGACGTCGGTCGGCGAGAACGCAGTGCTCGTATTGAAAGCGAGAAAGAGGTAATCGATGAAACCGGGGCTCCAGCGATCCTCTCCCATTTCACGGCGCAGCTCCGGATCCATCATCATCTGCGGGAACAGAAAAGCGCCGTCGGTGTGGACGCCACGTTTGTCGCGCTCGTTGGGTCCGCCGCCGTCGAGACGCCAGTACCACGAGGCGAATACCAGCAGGTTGGCGAGCCAGAGCGAGGCGGCAGCGCGCAGCAACTGCACAGGCGTTTCCTTGTGCGCGGGCAGGCGCGTGATCAGCAGGATCAAAGATGAGAGAACCGCCAGCGTAATCACGGCGAGGGTCGAATAGGCGAAGACTTCGTTCAGATCGAACCGTTTCACGCGATGGGAAAGGCTGGTCGGAATCATGAGAGCGCCGACGATCACAAACACCAGCCAGCCGGGGCCCACGGTGAGCGATTCGGGCATAGCGTAGAACAACACTCCGGTGGCGAGGGCCGCGACGACCGCAGGCCAGCGCGCCTGCACCTGATGTCCTGCTTTGCGGCTGAGGTCCGCGCCGGGCACATGCATACGGAGATTATGATCTCGCATTGGTGGCCCGGTTCGAGCTAACAAAAGTTAGCGGCACGGTGTGAACAAACGAGGGATTTCGCGGCACGGCACGAAGTCTTTAAAATTCGTGTATGCGCATTCACCCGTTTCTGCCGATCGCCGCTCTCTCGCTCGCCGCTGTCTCGAAAGGCCAGACGGTCGAACAGAAACTGCAGTGGGCGCGCGAAACCATCGACGCGAATGCGGTGACGCACCACCAGGAGCCGCCGGCTCAGTCCGGGGGAACGAGATGGCAGGTGATGAAGATCGACGGCTGCACCATGGAGCTGAAGGAAACGGTGCACCGCGAAGCTTCCGATGCCGTGATTACCAGCGCGGGAGTATTCGGGTCTTCCGACGACAAGATCGTGACATGGGATTTCGACCTCGGAGTGCTGATACCTGAGTTTGTCTCGGCCGATACTTCGGTCGCCGTGCCGCAGATCAAGATCTTCGCCGAGGGCGATGCTTTTCATCTCAAGACGGAATTCGTTTCGCGAACGATTCGCAAGGATGGAACGGTGGCCGACACCAGGACATGGTCGTCGCCGGGCAACGCGCGCAACCTTTGGATGAATTTCGACTCTCCCACGGTGGACAACAAGGCGGTTGTGCGACGGCTGGAATCGGATCTGCGCAACGCCGTGATGGAGTGCTCGGGGAAGCAGTTCCGAAGCCATCGCTAATTGCAGGGTGATCATGGTGCGCGGGTTTGATAACCCTGCCGGCCCGTCTCGAAATAACGATCCAGACCACCTGGCAATCGGCCCTCGAAATCTTCGTACCCTGGAAAGAATTCTGCGGGTCGTAATGCTTGCGATTACCAGAGGTGATAGTAGCCGCCGCGGCGGGCCAGCTCGACTTCCACGCCAAACAAATCCTTCAGCGAAGCGGCGGTCAACAGCTTCTGCTTCGGTCCGTCGCCCACTATTTCGCCCGCACGCATCAGGATCACGCGATCGATCTCGGGGATGATGTCGGACAGGTGGTGGGTGACCAGAAGAATTCCGATGCCGGATTGCGCGAGGCGGCGCACCATCTCACGCAGCTCGTGCTGAGCAAAAAGGTCAAGGCTGGTGGAAGGCTCATCGAGCAGGAGCGCACGCGGACCGTGCACCAGCGCGCGGCCGATAAGCATGCGGCGGGCTTCGCCGGACGACATTTCCTCCACCGGCTTTTCCGCCAGATGCGGCGCTTCGAGCAGCTCGAGAACGTCTGACGCCTTTTTCCGCATGGCTTTCGTGACGTGGTGATTGGGCCAGATCCCGATGCTGGAAAAGTAGCCTGAGAGCACGATTTCAAAGCCTGTGATCTCACGCGTGCATTGGGTCATGAGATCGTTCGAGACGATGCCGAGCATCTTGCGCAGATCGACGACATTCCAGAGAGACCGGCCGAGAATTTCGACGGAAGATCCGGCGCGCGCCAGCGGATAGCATTCGCGGGTGATGGTTTTGATCAGGGTGGATTTTCCGCACCCGTTCGGCCCGAGAATCGCGACATGCTCGCCGGAACCGATGGTCAGGCTGAGGTCGCGCAACGCGATATTGTCGCCGCGCATCACCGTGACGTTACGAAGGTCGATGAGAGGCGGCCGGGGCTTCGACGGGTTGGGCATGGAAACTTGTATGTTAGCTTTTGGACAGTGGCAGGCATAGCGGCTTCGCGCAAACATATCGTGCTGGCGGCGCTGCTTGGCGGTGTCTTGCTGGCCGGCGGCATCGTGCTGCTGCAGGCGCGCGCCAGCCGGGAGTTTTTCGATCAGCGCAAACTGTTGTCACGATTCCCTGCCGAAGACGCGCTGGCCATGAGCATCGATTTCACAACGTTGCGCAACACGGGTCTGCTTGGTCAAGCGAAGGTCGCGCTCGAGCCGGACTATAAACAATTCCTGGAGGGCACGGGGTTCGATTACCGGCGCGATCTCGATTCCGTCGCCGCATCGTTTTCCCGCAGCGGCAATTTCTTTATCGTCCGCGGCCGCTTCGATTGGCGGAAACTGCGTGACTATACGGTACGCCAGGGCGGATCCTGTTATCAGGACCTTTGCCGTATGCAGGGCAGCAAGCCGGAGCGCCACATTTCGTTTCTGCCTCTGCGGAAGAACGCGATGGCGCTGGCGGTAAGCGCGAACGATCTGGCTGTCACGCGACTCACAAAGGCGGGTCCACCGGTGACGGGGGAGATACCGAATGCGCCGGTCTGGTTGTCGGTCCCGGGGTCGGAATTACGGCGTCAGGACGCACTGCCTCCGGGAATGCATCTGATGCTGTCGGCGCTCACCAATGCAGATCGCGTCATCATCACGGTTGGAACAGCGGGCAACGGTATCGAGGCGCATCTGGATGCAACATGCAGGACGCGCGACGAAGCGAAGGTGCTCGCGAGCCAGCTGCGATCCACAACGGCGCTTATTAAAGAAGCTTTACAGCACGACAAACAGGTGGCCGACGATGAGCTGGCCACATTGTTGACCGGCGGAACCTTCGATCAGTCGGATCGCCGGGTGACCGGGACATGGCCGGTTCGGAAGAGTCTGCTCGACGCGTTGACGTCGGGGATTTAAGGTCCACTGGCGTACGTGCGCGGCATAATTGGTTGCCACTATCGTTACCGGAAATGGGCTCGATCCGTCAAATCTCGCGAGTGTTGTCCGCGAGAGACCGAATCGCACAGGCGTTCCGCTCATTGATCGGTGGGGAGCCGGAAAGGCATCGGGTGACTTCCAGCGTTCGCGATAGAGGGATTCGCCGATGCGCCGAAGTTCCGTTGGCGCCACAGCTCCGCTTTTACGGCTCGAACGACATAACATTATCATTCTGAAATGTTTTGGAGGATGCCGGGCCTTGAGAGTGTCACGGTCGTTCGCTCGGGCATTTCGCCGTGTCGCGGGCGACGGGCGTATCCCGGCGAAGTGATTCGCCAGGGAGTAGTACGCGGTTTCCACCGTTCTAGTCCCAATGCTTCATCGTCGGCCAGATCTGCTGTAAGTTCCATTTGAAGCCACGGCAGTGATAGATGGGCAGCCACTCGTCGGGGCGCGAGAGCGGATATTTCGTGCTACCGATGATTGAGTAGCTGGCGCATTTCGTCTGCATGTTCCGCTCGTCGCCGTTACCCAGAACGATAAGGCTTTCGCCGGTGTATTGGCGAGGCCCCCAGATCCAGTAATTCTGATGATTGCCGATGGATTTCGGAAGGCCATACTTCGGTCCGAAGAAGTCGATGGCGCCCGCGTCGCCATAGTTATTGGCGAAGATGGCGGTCCGGCGTTGCTCTTCGGGGGAAAGCGTGCGGTAGTAGGCGCCCACGCGGCTCGCGATCTCTTCCCAACCGAACATGTCGGCGTAGAGTTGCGGGAGCACGCCTTCCTGCTGATGCTCGAATTTCTGTTGCTCGATACCGGTCTTGTGTTCATAAGCAAGCAACGCAGGGACGCTGAGAATCGGTATCAATGTGGGCGCAATCAGGCTGTCGACAGCGGCAATCGATAGCGCGAGAAGGGGCCTTAAAAGGTTCCAGAGTTTGTGGTCAGTGGCGCTCTCCAGCCAAACCGCGCCAGCCGCGAACATGATCGGGTATACAGGCGCAACGTAATACATCTTGCCGTGAAGAATCATCATCTCCGCCAGAAAAACGACGTAGGCCCATCCAAGAGCACGAAACGGCCGGCCTTTCTCCGAAAAGAAAAACAGGAGCGCAAACGGCACGAGAACGGCGGCGACGAAGCCCAGCATCTGCGCCTGCGCCTGGAGGAAACCGAGCGGGGCAAGCGCGACATCGCGGCCGTTCCGGCGGACGTTGTGCATCAGCTCGAGAAACGGAAACTGGTGCCGCCACTGCCAGAGCAGGTTGGGCAAAACCATGGCGGCCGCCACCGCGCAGCCGAACCAGAACGAGCGGTGACGCAGGCTTCGACGCAGAGGAGTCAGACACAGGCCGATGACCATTCCCGAGAGCCAGAAGACGATGCCGTACTTGTTCAGGATCGAAATCCCGGCAAGCAGGCCGACCATGAGCCACAGACCCTCGGAGCCGTTCCGGACGATACGCACAACGAGCCACGCGATTGCCGTCCACAACAGGGGATCGAAGGCATTCATGGTGAACAGGTGCGACAGTGCCAGAGAGATCGGCGCCATTAAAGCGGCCAGCGAAGCAAGAAACATGGCCCAGCGGCGCCCTCCCAGGTCCCGCGCCAGGAGGCCGGCAAAGAATATCGTCGCGGCGCCGGAGAGAGCCGGCAGCAGCCGCAGTGCCCAGAGCGATGTGCCGATCGTGTGCTGGAGGACCCAGGCCAGCCATGCGATGAGCGGAGGCTGATCCACATAGCCCCAGGCGGGATGCTCTCCGCAGGCCAGGTAGTAGAGTTCATCGCGAAAGTATCCGTAATTCGGCCCGGCGATGCCGTAGAGGACCATTCGAACGAGGCAGAGGTACACGACGATCGCCGTACCCGAAGTGAAAGGCGATGGCGCCCGAGACTTACTCACGGCGACGGTCACAGACGCGCTCTTCCTCATACGAAGAATTACGAGGGAGACATGGCGCGAGGTTCCGTCGACCTACAACGACATTTTGAGATAGACCGGGCTCTGCTGGATCTCGACACGCTGGGTTTGGCTCCTGCCGGATTTTTCAACGGTGATCGAGTAGCTGCCTGGAGCGAGAGTGATTTGCGCGGGCGTAGTCTGAGGGATTAGTTTGCCATCCACGCGTACACTGGCCCCGACGGGAGTTGTTGTGAGCAGCAGCGTCCCACTCGGTTTGCGCAGAGTGATGGGGGGAACGTCGGTCGCCGTATCTCCGATGTGAATCTCGCGGAACTCGCTCTCATAGCCGGCCTGCGAAATCGCCAGATTGTGTGTGCCGGCAGGGGCGTGCACCATGCAGGGGGTGCGGCAGGCCTGCGAGAGGTCTTCATCCAGCACCGCCTTTGCGCCCGGTGGATTGGTGCTGACCCAGACGTCCTGCAGGCGCGCAGGCTCGCGCACTGGCTCACGCACAGGCTTCGCGATCACAGGAGGCGGCGCAGTTTCCTGAATCGTGGCGATGGGCGGCGCCAAAGGGCTGGGCTTCGCAGCGGCGGGCTCAACCGTCTGCGGAACTGGAGTGGCATCCGCTTGCGTGGCATCCGCGGGATCAGCGGTGCCGGGCGGCGGAGTGTCCGCTGGTTTCGCATTACTTTGCTCGGGCGGAGGAGGTTGAGGGCTCGCCTGCGGTTGGGTCGAGGGTTGAGGAGCCTGGCTGCCCGGCCACAGGGAACCAACACTGGACACCACGCTCGATACGACACCAGGCATGAGTCCGGCCTGCCAGACAATTACGGCGGCGACGCCGAGCACCACCGTGACGCTGAGCAGCAGAGGCACAAGAATCGACGGCTTCCGGTGGACTTCGGTCGTGTTTCCAAAAGTGGCCGCCGGCGGAGGAGATGGAAGAGGAGGGAGCGGTGGCACGGCCCGCTGTTGCCGAACCGCGACGGTCGGAGTCGCCGCCGCGGCGCCGGCCGCCAGAGTGGTCCAGCCGCGCGATTCGGCGCAGGCCATTTCGAGGGCGCCCACGAAATTAGAGCAGTTCGGATAGCGGTCTTCCGGCTTTTTTGAGAGCCCGCGGCGCAGCACCTGATCGATCTGTGGAGTCAGCGTGGCGTTGATCCTCTGCGCGTCGGCGGGCTCCTCGGCCACGATCTTGTAGACGACGGTGCTCAGGTGTTCGCCGACGAAAGGCCGCTCGCCGGTGAGAATCTCGTAGGCGATTACGGCGAGCGAAAACTGATCGGAGCGGCCGTCGATAGCGCGTCCCTGGACCTGCTCGGGCGACATGTAGTTCGGGGTGCCAACGACAGTCCGCGTCTCGGTCATGTTGTTCACGGCCGTGATCTTGGCGATCCCGAAGTCGGTGATCTTCACGACGCCGTCTTCATCCGTCATGATGTTGGCGGGCTTGATATCGCGATGGACGATGCCGCGACCGTGCGCGTAGTCGAGTCCGGCGGCGGTCTGGCGGATGATGCGCAACATGCGCGTGCCGGAGAGCGCGGCTTCCGAAGACAGAATTTTTTCGAGCGTCGGACCGTTGACGTAAGCCATCGCGATGTAAGCGAGGCCGTCGACTTCATCCATGTCGTAAATCGTGACGATGTTGGGGTGCGAGAGGACGCCGGCGGAACGGGCTTCGCGGAAAAGGCGCTCCCGCAGTTTGTCGCGCTGCACCGTGTCGTTGATATCGCGTATGCGAATTGTCTTGATGGCTACAGAACGGCCGATGGATGGGTCGGTGGCGTGGTATACCACACCCATGGCGCCATGGCCAAGTTCGCCGATGATGCGGTAGCGGCCAATCGACTCCATCCCTTTAATGTTAGCTTCGCCGGGGCTCCAATGTTAGCCTCGCCGCCTGCTCGACCAGAAAATCGATCGCCGTATCGTCCAGCCAGAAACGCTGGCCGCGGCGGGCGAGGAATCCAAGATGGCCGCCGTGTTCTGTCGAAAGCAGGCGCAGGAAGGGATTGGACGAAATGGCCGGGTGGCTGAAGATCTCGAACGGAATGTAGGTATCGTCCTTTGCCTGGATCAGCAGGGTGGGTACGCGGATCTGGTGGAGCACATTCTGGCAGGATTGCGTGGCATAGTAGTGGTCCGCCCCCTCGAATCCGAACGACGGCGCGGTGATCTTGTCGTCGATGTCGTAGAGAGTGCGGGCGGCTTTGAGGTCCTTCCATGCAAAGCGGCCGGTAGCGAAAACGCGCCTGCGCATGCGCTTCAGAAAGCGCCGCTCATAGAGGCGATTGTCCAGTTTTGCAAGCCTGCGAACGCCGGCGGCAAGATCGAGCGGCGTGGAGATGCCGACGACACCCTGGATGAGACTGGTCTCGCCGAGTTCCCCCGCCATTTTCAGCGAGACGTTGGCGCCGAGCGAGAATCCTACGAGGAAGACGGGATAGTTCCCGGACAGAGATTCGACGAAGACGCGAAGGTCGGACGTGAGGCCCGCGTGATAGAGGGTTTTGCAGAGGTGCGCGGTGCCGCCGCAAGTGCGCATATGGAAGCGGTGCGCGATGAAACCCGCGTTGAGGGCGTGCCACGCCATGCTGACGATATATCCGGCGTCGCCGCCACCTTCGAGACCGTGAACGAGGACTACTTCGCCTTTGGGCTCGCCGTTTGGAAGTTGGGTCTGGACGAGAACCTGTGTGTCAGGATCGGTTTGGATCAGACGGTTTTCCTGCGGGAAGCGCGACCAGTCGTACTCACGCGGCCAGAAATTGGCGAGGATTGTGAGGACGTGAGGGTTGGTGAAGAGCGGGTCGAAGGGCCGCATGCAAGGAGGCGGCTTTTATTGTCGCAGTTCCCACCGCCTGCCGCCGCGACCGGCGCGGCCGATTGGCAATCGGCCGCAGGTTACCGTCGGGTCTTCGCACGTTGCAAAGAATTCTGCGAGTAGTAATACATGCTTACCCGAGAGTCTTTGCGAAGTGAGTACCCGGCGCTGAAATCACATAATTTCCTCGTCTTCGCGGACGGCTATTTTGAGCGCGCCGTCTTTGCGGTTCAGATCGTCCGCCAGGATCACCGCTTCGGCGAGGTCGCGCATGGAGCGGCGTAACCTCCGGCTTTCGTTGCGCAGCCGGAGATAGGCCTCTTCTTCGGTCAGGCTGTGTTTGTATTGCAGAATTCCCTTGGCGCGCTCGATCAACTTGCGGGCTTCGAGGGTGCGCTTCATGTCCAGCGTCTCGGACATCAGGCGCGCATTCTGAATGGCAATCGCCGCCTGCCCCGCCACGACTTTGACGAAACCGACTTCGTCGTCACTGAAGGCGCGTTCGTCGCGCGTGTAGATGTTGATCGAGCCGATGACCTTCCCCTGGGACATCAGCGGGGCGGCGAGGAGCGACATCAGGCCTGACTTGCGAGCCAATTCCGGATATCGATACTGCTTCTCGTTATGAATGTTCGAAATGATGATCGGATGCCCCTGGCGGATCACATATTCGATCAGCGATCCCTCCATCCGAATCGGCATTCGATGCATGTAGTCCGGCGCCGAGCAGCGAGCGGCACTGACGGTCAGTTCCTTCTTTTCGTCGTCAACGAGAAGGATCGAGCAGACCGCGGAATCGAGCGTTTCGGCCAGCATTTCCGAGATGGCCTGCAGAATCCGTTCGAGGTAACTCTCGGCGGAAATGGCCTGTGCGACCGCGGCGAGCGTCTCCATGCGGCGCACGGCGGTTTGCGACTGCTCCGCCAGCTTCGCGCGCGCAATCAGGCCGCCCATCTGCTCGCCGATGAAGGTGACGAGCGCTACTTCGTCGCTCGAATGCTGATGCGGATCCTTATGGTGGACGTTGATGACGCCGATGATCTCTCCACTGTCAACGAGGGGCACCGACAGGAAGGCCTGATGGGTGTCTTCCTGCAGCGAGCTGAAAGCCTTGAACCGGGCGTCGGCGGCAGCGTTGCGCGGCAGCGCGACCACGGAGTTATGCGCCGCAACCCAGCCGGTAATTCCCTCCCCCATCTTCATGCGGACCTTGCCAATTTCGGCATCGTGCGGCAATTGCGAAGCGCGCAGCACGATCTCGTTGGACGCGTGGTCGATGAGATATACGAGACAAGCGTCCGAATGGGTCACGTTCATGGTCAACATGACCATCTCATGAAGGATCGATTCGATATCCTGATCCGAACTAACAATGCTGCTGATTCGGTGTAACAGGGCCACCTGAGTGCTCGAAGTCTCCACCGGCGTCGGCAATGTTTTTTCCCCCGTCAAACCGTAGTGTAGGGAGTGGCGACGCGGGTGGTCCAATTCATTTTTTGAATGGTCGGTATCGTGGCCAATCTGTGATAAAACTCAGGGGTTTCGGGGGATACGGGCGGAAGAAGAATGTTACGCCAATTCGCCGCGGATGGCGGTGGCGATGCGCTCAGCCCAGTTTTCGACCTGAACGGAATCCGGACCCTCAACCATGACCCGGGCCAGGGGTTCCGTGCCGGAAAAGCGGACGAGAACGCGTCCCAGGCCGTCGAGCGCGGTTTCGCAGGCACGAATTTCGCTCATAACACCCGGCAATTCCTCAATCGGCTTGCGATCCTTCACGCGGATATTGACGAGCAACTGCGGGAAGACGGTGAGGTCGGCCGACAGTTCGTCGAGCGTCGAGCCTTCCCGGACGCAGGTTTCAAGCAACTTGAGGGCGGTGAGCATGCCGTCGCCGGTCGTGGCATATTCCTTGAAGATGACGTGGCCGGATTGTTCGCCGCCAAGGGCTGCCTTCTTGCGCAGCATTTCCTCAAGGACGTACTTGTCGCCGACGGGAGTGCGGTCCATGGAAATGCCGAGGCGTCCCAGAGCTTTTTCGAGACCGAGGTTGGACATGACGGTGGACACCACGAGGTTTCCGTGGAGATGTCCGTCCGCCTGGAGGCGACGGGCCGCGATGAGCATTTCCGCATCGCCGTCGATGGTCCGGCCGGAATGGGAGATCAGGATCGCACGATCGGCATCACCGTCAAACGCCACACCGGCGTCCGCGCCGGTTTTGAGAACGGTCTGGCGCAGCTCGTCGATGTGAAGGGCGCCGCATCCGAGGTTGATATTCCGGCCGTCGGGCCTATTGCAGATCGCGGTCACCTCCGCCCCGGCTTCGCGGAAGAGTTGCGGAGCCAGGTTGGAAGCTGCGCCGTTGCCGCAGTCGAGGACGACTTTCAGACCGCTCAGTTTCGTGCCGAGCGTCGAGAGCAGGAAATCGAGGTAAGGACGAACGTCGTAGCTGTGATCGCGGATCGCCGGGGAGACCGCTGGCCGGACGCTGTCAAAGATGCGGAAAATCTCCTCTTCGATCTCATGTTCTTCTTTATCCGGGAGCTTGTAACCGCTTCTTGCAAAAACCTTTATCCCGTTGTCGTGAAATGGATTGTGCGAGGCCGATATCATGATGCCGGCCGCGAAATCACCCGTCCGCGTCAGGTAAGCAACACCCGGCGTCGTGACGACTCCGGCGAAGAGTATTGCGACGCGGGAGCGCGAGAGTCCTTCTGCCAGTTGGGCGGCAATTTCCGGGCCGGATTCCCGTGTATCCATTCCGATCAGAACCGGCTTTGAGGCCAGGCCCTGACGTTGAAGATCGTCGCCGAGGGCGATACCGAGGGCGGCAACAGTGCGGGGATCGAGCGGAGGCTCACCCGCAACACCGCGGATGCCGTCGGTCCCAAATAAGCGTTTTCCCATGTATGTGTCCCGCCGCTCAGCGATTGCGCCGTTGCACGCGAATCTTTACTTTAACCTGCGGGGCATCGAGGATTCGGACTTCCGGCTCGGCTGCGTAGACGGATAACGTCTGTTCTGTATCCCCAGCGACATTTGTAAGATCGAATGGATCGGAAGCCAGCCGGTTCGACTGGAGAACATGGCTTTCAGGCCCGGCGATCTTGAGGTTCGGCGGATGAATCTCGATTCCCGCGATGGAAAGCCCCGGCGCCAGCTTGCCTGAATACGGAACGTTGACGGGGACTTCGCGGGTCGTCCGCCTTTCAAACGTGAAACGAAGCTGCGCCGGGATGGTCCGGATCAGCTCAAGGCCGCGCGGCAGGTTGAGTTGCGCGGGAGTCAGGGTGAACGTGCGCTCGCCCGGGACTGTGACGCTGGCAAAATCCACGATGGCGGCGATGCGAGCGTCGTGGAGAGTGCGAAGTTGGCCCGAAGATCCGCGGGCTTCCACTTCGATGGCCTCGACGATATCGGAGCTGATTTCGAGGTCCTTTGGAAAGTTGTTGTACTCGACGGGCACCGAGACGATCGTGGCGAGGTCTGGCTCGTTGGCGACGCCGAGCCAGACTGCAAACGCCGCAGCGAGGGCGATCAGTTTCCAAAGCAGGTTGCGGGTGAGGAATTTCATCCGCGGCGAACCTTTTCTTTTTCAGTTTGAATTTTTTCAGGACCTTGGGTCGTATTGCGCTGGCGGGGGACGCCCGAGGAAGTTCTGCCGGAGACAGTTAGTTTGCGCTGCACCCCAAAATGCTCCTGAATGCGCTCATCCACCCGTTCGATTGTGAGACCGCTTTCGACATCGCCGAAAGCCGCAACGGAGATCGTGCCGGTCTCTTCGCTCACGATCAGCGCCAGGCAATCGGTTTCCTCGGTAATGCCGATGCCAGCACGGTGGCGCGTTCCGGTGCTGGTGGTGAAGGCCGGGTTCACACTCAGAGGGAGGAAACACGCAGCCGCGGCGAGGCGGTCCTTCTGGATGATTACGGAGCCGTCGTGCAGCGCGGTGCCCGGCATGAAGATGGAAAGGAGCAGGTCGCGGGAAATCGCGGAATCGAGCCGGACGCCGCTTTCGATGAACGTCCGCAGACCGATGTCGCGCTCCAGGACGATGAGAGCTCCGATGTGGTCGCGCGACATCGAACCGAGCGCCAGCAGAATCTCGGCCGTCGACTCCGGACGCCGGTAGCCGCCGAACAGCCGCTTGCGGCCGAGGCGAGCGAGTGTGCGCCGGATTTCCGATTGGAACAAGACGATGATGGCGATCGCGGTGTAAGGCGCAAGAGAGGCCAGCAGGGACCGCAGAGCTTCGAGCCCGGTGCGCAAAGCGATCTCATAAGTGATGACAACGGCGAGGATCCCTACAAGGATGTGGGCGGCGCGTGTGCCCCGTACAATCTCGAGAAGCTGATAGATAACGAACGCGACAGCCAGAATATCGATCACCGCGGTGACCGTCAGGGTCGGGATGGGGAAGAGGAATTCCGCCGGCATTATCATCCAACAATCGGGTCTGGCTGCCGCTATTGTATCGGGACGTATGTCTTTCCGTACGGAGAAGATCTGCATGGAAAGCTATAGTGAGATATTCGGACAAATATGGCATTTGCTTCCATTCCCGAGGCGATCGAGGAAACTCGCGCCGGGCGCATGCTCGTCGTGGTCGATGACGAAGATCGTGAGAATGAAGGCGACCTGACCATCGCCGCTGAAAAGGTGACGCCGGAAGTCATCAATTTCATGGCGACGTTCGGGCGTGGGCTCATCTGCCTGACGCTCACGGGCGAGCGCTGCGATGCGCTGCGTTTGCCGCTGATGTCGCCGAATAATACGTCGAACTTTGGAACTGCGTTCTGTGAATCGATCGATGCGCGCGAGGGCGTGACGACAGGGATCTCAGCGGCCGACCGCACGAATACGATCCTGACAGCTATCCGGTCCGGCACGCTTCCCGGCGATTTGGCGCGCCCCGGCCATATTTTTCCACTGCGCGCGCGCGAGGGCGGCGTACTGGTCCGCGCCGGGCAGACGGAAGCGTCGGTGGATCTTTCGCGCCTGGCGGGGCTCGACGTTTCCGGCGTGATCTGCGAAATCATGAATGAGGACGGCACCATGGCGCGGGTGCCGCAACTTCACGAATTTTGCCGGCGGCACAACCTGAAAATGATCTCGGTGGCGGATCTGATTCGTTACCGGCTGCGTCATGAGCACTACGTCCATCGGCGGGCTGAGGGCTGTGTGGGGACCGAGTTCGGCGAGTTCCGGACGGTACTTTATGCAAGCGAGATCAGTCCGGAGTCGCATCTCGCGCTGGTGCATGGCGACGTGGCAGAGAAGGAAAATGTTCTGGTGCGGATGCATTCCCACTGCGCCTATGGGAATTTGTTTGGATCACTGCGGTGCGATTGCGCGGAGATGGTGCGCGGGTCGCTCAAGCGGATTGTCGAGGAAGGCGCGGGAGTGCTCGTGTATCTGCACCAGACTGCGCTCGGCCTGCGCACGGAGCACGGCACGATCATCGGACACGACCGCAACCTCACGCAGGCGCCGCCGCAGCATGAAGTGGGAATCGGCGCGCAGATTCTTTCGGATCTGGGGCTGCACACGATCCGATTGTTGACAAATCATCCGCGCCGGATGGTGGCGCTCGAGGGATTCGGGATCGAGATCGTCGACCAGGTGCCGATCGGCTGAAGCTCAGTCGCGCAGCCAGTGGATCATGGCCGGATAATCATCGGCAGCGAGACCGATCCAGCGCAGGTACGGTACGCCCGTATATCGGCGTTCGCGAAAATTCTCGATGATGCTCTCGGATCCGCCGCGATAGCCGCCCGGGTGAAAGACCACCTCCGGTGCGAGCCGTAAATGAATTAGCGCGGCCCACGACCATGCGATGGCGCCCAGCTCTTCGCCGGGGTCATCCACCTTGTCATCATCTATCAGGGCGCGACGGTTTGCAGGAGTGATGGCGAGGTGCCCGGCTTCGTGCAGCAGGTCGCCGGGCCATTTGAGACGCGCTTCATCGATGGTGAGCATACCCCCGCGGATTTGAATGCCGGGAAGAAACGGGGTGCCCGAAACTTCGCCGCAGGTAATGGAAAGCCCGATCGTTTGCAGGAACGCCGCGATTTGCCGCGTCGTCGGATTCAGGAAATCACCGGGCATCGAGAAAGAAAGCTGACGCTCACGCGCCGAGAAACGAGAGCGTTGCGGCGCCGTTGAGATCCGGCAGGAGGGCTGGCAGTTCCGCCGGCGAAATGCCGAGCCAGCTTGCCATCGTGGCCTGATATTGCGATGTCGACGTTGTCGGCCTGAGGGCGCCATCGCTGGCGAAGGGTCCCGCGATCATGTCCGGAAACTGGCCGTAGATGTCGCCGCCCTTGACCGCGCCGCCCAGCACGAACTGATGATTTCCCCAGCCGGGATTCGCGCCGTGATTGGAATTCGGCCGGAGCGTGCGGCCGAACTCCGAGTCGGTAAACGTTGTCACCTGGCCGGCCAGGCCCATTTCGACAGTCGCGCGATAGAACGCGGACATGGCCTGGCTGAGCTGCCGATAAAGCGGGAGCTGCATTTTCATTTGAGCCGTTGAGGTGCCGAAACCACCGAAAGGACAGAATACAACCTGCCTCGGAGATTTTGTAACACTGCGCGCCTGAATCAGGCCCGCGACATTCCTTAATTGGCGGCCGATGATGGAATCGGGGAAAACGGTTTTGAAAGACGCGCCGGCGATCTTTTCGAGGAGCAGCGGGTTCTGGCGCCGCGGTCCTTCGAATCGGGTATCGCCGATGGGCAGCATGTCGACGCCGGTGGCAAAAGTGAAAGCTACGTCGTTGTCGAGGCGCGCTCCGGCCTTACGGGCTGCCCAGTCGACGGTTGAGTATCCGTCGCTCAGAAAGCTGATGGAGCCATACCGGCTGTTGGATGCCGGATCGGGCCGCACGGACGGGCCCACGTTGGCAACGACAGCCGCGACACCTTCGTCGAAATGACGCTGCAGCTCCAGCAGGGCCGGATGGAGGCCATAAGTCACTCCGTTCGAGCGTGAGCGGATTGGAAGCAGCGCATCCGCGCGGGTTCCGAGCTCGCCGCGTTCTTTCGCCCACTTGTCATATTGCGAAGGCTCAAGCGGAGCAATCAGGGTGTTACCGTCGCTGCCTCCGAAAAGGTAGATGCAGACCAGCGTCTGCGTGCGCTGGGTGGGCAATTCGCCTGCGGGGCTGCTCGCCTGAGTGGCGGCCAGCGCGCTGCCGGCGAGGGCTGCCCACCCAGTCGCGAGCATTGACCGGCGAGTCAGGATCCTTTTCTCGTTGCTCATGCATGCCTCCCCTTGCGCCACCCGTCAGTTTCTGGCGGGGAAAATCCCCTGCAGCGCGATGATGAAACTCACACAGAGGTATGGCTGAATATTCGAATGCGGCTGGTTGCCGCCGGCAGGGGTGAGCATACCGCCATTCATGGCAGAGTTGGCCGCGCCCGAGTAAACCGCACCGGCGGGAGAAGCGGCCAGGGCGGGAAAATTGCCCACCGGTGTCTCGCCGCTGCTGGCGGCGAACGAGCCGCCACAACGACCGGTCGACTGACCGTCGCAGTTCACGCCGTGATTGTGCTGCGGCATCTCGCCCTGTGTCAGCGTAACGTTTTCCTGGCCACCGCTCTGGCCAACGACATATGGACTCAGACCCTGACCCGTGCCCTGGTGGACCGCGACCCGGCCTTGCAAATTGGGGAGCGCGAAAGTCGTAACACCATTGCCGCCGTAAAAGGTTCCAATGAGGGAAAACAGGGCGGTGTTTTGATTGATCGGCAGAATCTGCCCGTTGCAAAATGCCCACCCCTGAGGGGCGAAGTTGCCCGCGAACATTTTGATTTCTGCGAGAAATGGCTCAGCCATGATGTCGATTTCCTTTCGTGTTACGGCACGTCGTACTTGCGTTCGCGCAAACTAAAAATTGACCGCCAGCCAGACACCCGTGGTGTGGCCGGCGATCGCATTGGTGCAGACGAAACCATTCGCCGGCTGGGCGGGATTCGGAGTGTAGGTCCCCGGCGAAAAATTGCCAATCGTGTCGCCGAAAACATCGCTTCCCTGCAGCAGGAATTTCGGCGAAGACGCGCCGGTGTTGTAGGTGATGAACGTCAGCTTCTTCCCATCAAAGAGGTTGGGGGAGGCGTTGCAATGCGGGAGCGTGACCGACGCAGAGCTTCCAATAACGAAGATGGTTCGGGTGTCGCCATCAGCGATGGTGGCACTGCCCAACGTCGACGTATCGGTTGGAAAAATGTTGGTGATCGCGCCGGCGGGGCCTTGTGGGCCGACGCCGCCCTCTGACCCTTGTGATCCCTGAGCGCCCTGGGGTCCGGTGGCGCCCTGGGGACCGGCGCTGCCTTGCGGACCCTGCGGACCCGTGGAAGCGACGCTGATGGTCAACGCAGCGGGATGGCTGGTGTTCACATTTTCCTTGCTGTCGAACTGAACGCTGGTCGCGGCCAGCGCGGCCTGAATCAGAAAACCGTCGTTGGGCGTGGGGCTGCCTGTATTGAGCCAGGCCTGAACCGCGGCAGTGGCATCCACAGTGATGAACGAATTCTTCGTCGTCACCGGCACATTGCTCGCGACCACAGCGCCCGCCGCCGGCGCGTTGTTGCCGGTAACGGCCGTTTCGGCCCAACTGCCGTTCGCGACGTAGATGTTCACGGATCCAGCGGCCGAAACGTTGTCAAGGAAGAGTGTGACCGTGGCCTTCAGGACCTGAGGCGGCTGGAGACCGGCGGGAAGCTGCGTGAGGTCGAATTGGACGAGGCCCTGTGCGTTGCTGGCTCCGCCAACAGTGATCGTCGGAGGCACGCCGAAGTTACTTCCATTGCCCGGAACGACGTAGGCATCCTGCGAGGGCACGAGAGTCTGAGCGTAAACCGCGGCGGGTAACGTCGCGAGTAGCGCGGTCACAAAAGGATTGAGCTTTTTCATTGGATCTCCCTTGTTCCTGATTTCGAGTTCACGAGCCAGCTAAGAGGATTTCCGCCGCCGCCGGCGAGGCAGAGTGACAACGAAGACGCTGCCGGCAAGGGCCATGGGCAGCGTGCCGGGCTCCGGCGTATTCGATGTGATGTCGGCAACCTGCGTGGCGCCCGCTATCGAGATGGCCCACGCTCCGGTTCGCGGCGTGAAGAGGCCGTCTGTGACGTCGCAGAAGTCTCCAGTGCCGCCGTTCTCCGCACAGGTGAAACCTGGATTGCCGGTCTGTTTAAAGCCATCCGACAGACTATTGACGGCGAGATTGTCGTAAACCGTCAGGGCGAGGGTATAAGTTCCGGCAGTTGAAATCTGCAGAAACGGATCGTCGCAGAGGCCACTGACGGAATCGGTGGCTGTCTCGTCGCAGTGCCCTCCGTTATCGGAGACAACGAAATTGCCCAGCTGATCGAAGATCGTGGCGTCCGGAGCAAAGCCGCCTTCGGCTATCGTTGTCGAGTTCGCGACACCACCCGCGTAGCCATACGACTCGATTGTGGTGGTGCTTATGCCGTCGTTTGTGAAGCTGAAAAATTCGATCTGATCATCGGTGTTGAACAGACCTTGCAGCAATACAGAAGGGCTTCCGGCGAAACAGGCAACAGGGGAAA
>DATAZF010000213.1:0-28529 GCA_036272235.1 Bryobacteraceae bacterium
GTTGCCTGATGCGGCACCGCTGCCCGAAAAGCAAAATACGGAATACGCTTCGATTGCAAATACTTCATCAGCCAGGCACCCTCGGGCTGGTCGGGCAGCACCGCTACATCCACGCGTCCCCGATGGTCGAAACCCATCGAGCGATGCACCGCGGTTTCGCCGTTGGCGCTGATCGGCAACGGCTTCGCAAACCGCCCCGCAAACGCCGCTTCCAGCATTTTCAGGTCGTTCGGCGTGAACACGCCGCTCCCGTCGTACTTCGTGTAAACTTTTCCCGCCCATTCCGGATGGAATTCCGCCTGACTCTCGAGGCTCGCGATCTCTTTCTCCAGCCGCACCGACTCCGCCACTTGCTGCACGAGTTGCGCGCGCGCCTGTGCCCAGTCCAGTTCCTGCTTTGCCCGATCGAGATCGACGCCCGAAGCCTCCGCTTCAGACCGCGAAATCACTCCGGCGCTCACCAGTTGCTGCATCTCCATCAGCGCCCGCTGACGGCGGAACACCATCCGCTGGGCGACGTAAATCATCTGGTCGGCCTGTTCCGGCAGAACGTCGTTGCTGTAAAGACTCTTCTTGAGCAATGATCCGTCAAGCGCGTCCAGTAGATCTTCCTGGGCTTTTTTAAGCCGCATCTGGGGCAGCGCTCCGCTTGTGACCAGTCGCGTCACCTGGTCGAGAACTTCCCTCGACCGGACCACCATCGGATCTTTTTCATCCGGCTGCAGCAGGTTGGTCGCCGGCTCGGCCGTAGTCGCGGATGGCTCGGTGCCGCCGGGGGAAGCCAAGGGTGTTTGCCCCCAGGCAACCGGCGCCGGAATGACAGAAATCGAGAGCGCCGCGAACGCGGCAAATCGCAGGAACACGCTTACTCTTATAGTACGATAACGAATGGGGGCGAGTTCTGCCGCACACCGAATCAAAAAATATTACAAACGCTGGCACTGACGAACAAATCGAAGCGGGGTGGCGCATTGCCGTGCGCGCCGCGCAGGATAAAAAGGCAACGGATATCCGGGTCCTCGATCTCACCGGAATCACCAGTTTCACCGACTATTTCGTGATTTGCACGGGCGCCAATACGCGCCAGACCCAGGCCATCATCGACGAAGTCGGTTTCCAGCTCAAGAAGCGGGGCGAACTCGCGTCGAGCGTGGAAGGCTACGACCAGGGGGAATGGGTCCTGGCCGATTACGGCGACTTCCTCGTCCATGTATTCACTCCGAAATCGCGGGAATACTATTCGCTCGAACGGCTTTGGAAAGAAGCGAAGGTTCTGGATATCGAGAGCGGCGTTCCCGTTCCGGGCGAGTGAAGATTTTCCTCTACTACGTTGGGAAAGCTAAAGATCTCCACTCGAACGCGCTTGCGGCGGATTATTGCCGGCGGGCCAGCCGCTACGCTGCCTGCCAGATGCTCGAAATCAAACCGGACCGGGTCGATTTGTGGGCAAAACATCCGAGCGCCACGAAGATTCTCCTCGACCCCGCGGGCCGCTCGCTTGATTCCGCCGCCTTCGCCGACCTTTTCGCAAAGGGTGAAATGCTGGGCCACGACCTTGTTTTTATGGTCGGCGGGCACGATGGGCTCCCCAGCGCCTGGCGTCCGCGTGCCGATGTCCTGCTTTCCCTCTCCGCTATGACCATGCCGCACGAGTTGGCGCGCGCTGTTCTGGCCGAGCAGATCTACCGGGCGTTCACGAGGTTGCGCGGACATCCCTACCCGCGCTAGCTTGTAACATGATCCGCATGAAACAATCTTAATCCGCACCTTCCTTGATTACACATGGCCTGGTTTAAACGAGAAACGAACGGCGCTCAGAATCCGCAGGATGATGCTTCGAAGCATACGGTCCGCACGGAAGGTCTTTGGCTGAAATGCGACGGCTGCCGCGAAATCATCTGGAAGCGAGACCTCGATTACTCGCTCAACACCTGCGGTAAATGCGGCCACCATTTCCGGCTCGGCGCGCGCGAGCGGCTCAAGATGCTTTTCGACGAAGGATTGTACGAAGAGCTCGATGCGCCTCTTCAGTCGTCGGATCCGCTCGGCTTTGTCGATTCGAAGCCCTACGGCCAGCGTCTCAAAGCCACGCAGGAAGCCACATCGCTCAAGGACGCGTTGATTTCCGGCTCCGGCAAGCTGGCTGGCCGCCCGGTTCATATCTGCGCCATGGAACCGAAGTTCATCGGAGGCAGCATGGGCGCCGTGATGGGCGAGAAGATCACGCGCGCCATCGAGCGTTGCATGGAATTCCGCACGCCTCTGATTGTGGTCTCCGCGTCCGGTGGAGCGCGCATGCAGGAAGGCGCCGTCAGCTTGATGCAGATGGCGAAAGTTTCCGCGGCCCTGATGCGGCTCGACGAATCCCACCTTCCCTACATCAGCGTGCTCACGGACCCCACCACCGGCGGCGTCACCGCCAGTTTCGCTATGCTGGGCGATCTCAACATCGGCGAGCCAGGCGCGCTCATCGGCTTCGCCGGCCCGCGCGTGATCGAGCAGAGCATCCGGCAGAAGCTCCCCGAGGGTTTCCAGCGCAGTGAGTTCCTGTTGAAGCACGGCATGCTCGATGCGGTCGTGCCGCGCGGCGAGATGAAGGCCTACATCGCGAGAGCGTTCGATTTCTTCGCCGGTCCGGTGGCTTTACCGCCAGTCGAACCCCAGGCCGCATGACCTTTGCGGAGAGCCTCCGGTATCTCTACTCCCTCGGCCCGGAACTGAAAACCGTCAAATGGGATCTCGACCGGATTGAGACCCTTCTCGCCACTCTGGGAAGTCCGCATCGTCGCGGGCGATTCATCCACGTCGCAGGCACAAACGGCAAGGGCTCAACCTGCGCCATGCTGGCTTCCGCGCTTGCGGCCGAAGGTTTGCGGACCGGCCTTTACACCTCGCCGCATCTTCTCGATCCGCGCGAGCGAATTCAGATCGAGTGCCGGCTGATCGGCGAACCGCAATGGGTGAAGGCGTTCGAAGCTGTACATGCCGCCGCGGAGTCTCTGCTGGCGCGCGAAGCGATCGAGGCGCATCCCAGCTTCTTCGAAACCCTGACCGCGATGGCCTTCGTGGCTTTTGCGGAGTCGAGTGTGGATATTGTCGTCCTCGAGACCGGTCTCGGCGGGCGTCTCGACGCCACGAATCTGGTTGACCCCGAGGTCTCCGTCATCACCCCCATCGATTTCGATCACGAGGCCTTTCTCGGATCGAGTATCGAATCGATCGCGGCCGAAAAGGCGGGGATCCTGAAGAAAGGCCGCCCGGCTGTCTTCGCTGCCCAGCGCCCGGAAGCGTTCGCCGTCCTCGATCGGCGCGCGCTCGAGCTGAATTGTCCGGTGACGCTGTCGTCCGCCTGGCGCGTCGAAAACCTGGTGCTGGAAAAATTCGGCAGCCGCTTCACGCTGGTGGGCGGTGAGGAGATATCGATCGTCTGCCCGCTCGCGGGCGCGCATCAGGTGGAGAATACGCGGACTGCCGTCGCTGCACTCCATGCGTTCGGTGCATCGACTGCAGCGATACGCGCCGGCGTCGAACAGGTGAAGTGGCCGGGACGCCTCGAACGGATCTCGTCGAACCCGGACATCATCCTTGATGGCGCCCACAACCCGGCAGGCGCGCGATCGCTTGCGGCCTACATCCGGACATTTTTCAGCAATGAGCCCGTTCGTATTATTTACGGCGCGATGCGCGACAAAGCCGTCGACGAAGTAATCGGTACGCTCTTTCCTCTGGCGGCGGAAGTAATCGTCACCGCTCCGGATCAGCCCCGAGCCTTGAATCCGGAATCGCTGGCCGAAGTCTCGGATCACCCCAACCTGCGCATCGCGCCTGCCATCAAGGACGCTCTCGCGTCGGCACACGAGCGTCCTATGACGACCTTCATCACCGGTTCTCTTTTTCTCGTCGCCGAAGCCGCAGGTAGTACGACAACAACGTCTCAGAGGCTGTGAAAGCGGATCTCGACAGTGATCCGTACCGCGACAGGCTGATTCCCCTTCCTGGCCGGCTCGAACGTCCATTGCTGCACGGCCTCGATCGCCGTCTGGTCGACGTCTTTGTCCAGAGACGTGACCACGTGAACGTCCTTCGGCTCGCCATGCGAGGTCACGATGAGTCCGACAACGACGGTGCCCGAAAGGCGAAATCCTCGTGCGTCCGGTTTGTTCAGCGGCGCGACCTGGTGTGTCACACGGGGCGGCGTAATCCCGGGGCCAATGTCGAAAACAGGTTCATCGACAGCCGGAGGATTCTGCGGGGCCGCCGGCGCGATCCACGCAGCCATGATCAAAAGCGCCACCAATCTGTGAGACACGAGAGTGAAAAGTAGACGATTCGGAAGCCTCACAGGTTGCGCCGGATGCCCAACAAAATGGAAGATGCCGATCCGGGTCAGTTCGTGATGGTGATGCTGGCAGCCGTGCTGACGGCGTTGCCAACAGTAACGACGACGGGTTGCGGACCGGGCGCGAGTCCACTCGGAATCTGGAAGTTGATCTGCGCCACGCCAGCGAGCGTGTAGGGGATCCCCACAAAGGTCAGGGTCGCGGGCTTGCCGCCGACAGTAACTATGACAGGGGTATTGACGGGCGACGGCAGCAGGTTGATCGGAACCGTCAATGCGGGCGCGGCGCCGGTGGCAATAGCGGGAGCGACGGCGCCGATGCCGGTGAGATACAGAGTCGTCACCTCGTTGGCCGTTGCGCTCCCATTAGGAACGATCGTGCGGTTCTGATCTGCCGGATCCGCATAGACGCCTGGTGAGGCGGCGCTGACCGTGAAGGTCTGGCTCGTGACGACACCATTGTTGTTGATTTTCAGAGTCGCAGTAGAGCCCACCGGGGTTTCATATGGAATCTGGATGTTGAGCTGCGTCGGCGAGACATAGTACAGGGGCACAGCTTCGTCGTTGATCGTCGCTGCCACTCCCGCCATCGAAAGCGGCAAGGGCACACTGGAGGCGGTTGCGTCGGAGGGGGCCAGCTGGCTGCCGAACACAGCGAGGGCCATGCCGGGTGAGTATCTCTGCTGATACGAAGCGCTATCCGCGAGCCCCACGATTGAAGGGGTGCCGTTCGAACTGGAGCCCGCGGTCCGGACATTCATGGTGACGGAGGACGTGACCGCCGTCGAGCTGGCCCCGCCGTTATAAGAAGCGGTGACGATCGACAAGCCAGAAGGTAACTGCGATCCGGTCACGGCAAGGGCCGCTGTCGCGACGCCCGCGGAGCCTACCAGCGTGGCTGTTCCCAGCGACGTGGCGCCGACGGCAAATTGGACCGCGCCGACCGGCGTGACGCCACTGGTCGAAGTGGCGGTGGCCGTGAGGAAGGCGATATCCTGCAGACCGACGCTATCGAGGTTGCTGAGCAGGGTAAGGCTCGTGTTCGAGACCGGCGGCGTGGTGGACGCGCAGGTTCCGGTCCAGCAGGTCAGGAGTTGCCACACGTCCATGGAGCCGAGACCTGTGACGGGATCATAACCGGCGCCGGCGGTGTAACCCACAGGGGCGGGCGCTGGGCACGTCTGACGTCTCGGGCAGGTGGAGACCGATGCGGTTACGATATTGTTGCCCGTTGTGATGTCGTGGAAGATCGACGGCGAAGTCTGGGCCAGGGAATAAAGTTTCGGGTTAGCGTTGCCCTGGCCTGCCGACTTCGTGTACTGGTTGAGCAGGGCGATGACTCCGGCGAAGACCGGAGTCGGCACGGATGTTCCACCAAAGACTTCGGGGTTGCCGAGAGTATCGCCGGAGCTGTACACAAGGTAGCCGTCGTGATCGGGCGATGCGTTCATCGCAACGTCGGGTACGTGCCGAGCGTTGTCCCCTGGTACACCAGGCCCGGTCTGCCACGAAGGCTTCGCGAAATAGATGCTCGAGCCGCCGCCGGTCGCCGAAGGCGAACCGTCCGACGCAGTGTCGTTCCAGGCGGTTTCTGGAATATAGGAGAGGGCGGAGGCGACATTGGCATCGTTTGCGACGTTCCAGAACGCACCGCCGTTCTCAGTGAACTCGCTGCCGCCGATCCCCGTGATCTCCGGAACGCTCGAAGGGAGATCCACAGAGAGGCCGGGGTTTTGTGCGTCGTTGCAATCAGCCGCCCCGTTATCGCCCGTGGCGTTCACCCAGGTGATGCCCTGTGCACTGGCTTGCTGGGCCCACGACTGAAACAGCTGTGCATCGGAGAGGGTATCTTCGGGTTCGCACAATCCGTAGCTCGAGCTGATGACCGGTGCAAGATTGTGATCGATGGCATACTGCACCGATGTCATGACATCTTCGGAATAGACAAAGGTGACTGCAGAATTACGAGCGACTGCCAGCGACCATTCCAGATCCAGATCGGCTTCGGCCTCATCGGAATTGTCCGGCCTGTGCGAGCCTGGAATAAGGAATAGTGTCGGTGGATTTGCTGGAAGATTGAATGCAGTCTGGAACGTCTGGATGTCGGCCACATTGACAGTGGACTGGCCGGCAATGACGATCGATTGTCCGGAGCCGTTGATTCCCGCGGCGTATGCGGGCAGGATGTTGTAGATCGTCGCCAGATCGCCGGGTGCAAGGTAGTGGTTGCCATGCGCGGACGTGTAGCGTGGCTTTACGATAGCGGGCTTCATCCGGAAATCGGTCAGGCCGCGAACGGTCTTGGCGACGCCGCCGATGGCGGCCGGGACAGAAGGTTCCGTCGCATTCGCGAAGTGTGTTTCGCCATTGACGGCGTATTGATGGAGTTCCGTTGAGAAAGCGCTTTCGATTTGCGCGGCGCCGCCGCTGACTGCGATCCAGTTGCGGGCCTGCGCGACATCCAGGATTGTGAGGCCCTGGCCGCGCAGCCATTGGCTGATCGTATCGACGTCAGAGGCGCTGACGCCGAAGCGGTCGGCGTATTCAGCAGGTGTCAGCCATTTGTGATAGTTCGGAGACGACGTGTTCTGCTGGTCAGCGAGAAGGTTCTGGAGGTCGGCTTTCTGAGCGTCCGTTTGCGACAGCGTGAGCGTGACATACGAGAGGCGAAGCGAAGGGGCCACGCGCCCGCGATCATTTTCGGCCGTTGCCCTGGGATGAATGTGGCCGCGCAGAGTCGTGCGCTGCGTGTTGTCGATGCGCTGCGTAATGCGGGTGCGCTGCGCGAACAGGCCGGTTTGCGCGGCAAGGGCAAGCAAAAGAGACGCGGTGGCGACGCGGAAAGCGGCTGGTGTCAAAAGCTTCCGATGCTTTTCGGAGAGGAACGGTTCCATGGCGCGCGGAGATTTAACATTGTTAACCCCGCCGCGCCGCATTTGTCTTCCTCATGATTTATTGCCGAAGTGCGAAAGTAAACAGCGAATTCCCCGCCGATACAGCGATGTATTGGCGTCCGTTAACAGCATAAGTCATTGGGCCGGAAGCGACATCGCCGCCTACCGCCGCCCGCCACAGTTCAGCGCCTGTGCGGGCGTCGAGAGCCCAGAAATATCCTTCACGTCCACCCGCAAACAGCAGATCGGAGGCGGTCGTCAGCACGCCGCTTCCCGTCACATCGGTCATTTTGAACTCCCATTTGCGCGCACCGGTTTTGGGATCGAAGGCCCGCACCACTCCATAGCCCTCGTCTTCCGTGCGGTTGATTACCTGCGTTCCGCGCAGGGATGGAACAGGCGATCGGGGCGCGCCGGCCGTGTAGCGGCGGCCTTCCACATACTCGGCGGGGAGTTTATTGAAGACGGAGGAATAGTTCTCCCAGGTATCGATATAAAAGAGCCCGGTGTGCGGGCTATAAGAAGGTGAGAACCAGTTGGTCGCTCCCTGCACACCGGGGTATACGAGCGTGCCTTCGCGGGAGGGCTTCGCTTCGGCGACTCTGACCGGGTGGCCGCTATCGTCAAGGCCGGTGGTCCACGTCACTTTGGCGAAAGGCTTCCCCTGCAGGAATTCGCCGGTGGTCCGATCGAGAACGTAGTAGAAGCCGTTGCGGTTGGCCCACAACATCACGCGGCGCATGCCTGTGCTGCCGTCTTTGCCTTTCCATTCCATGTCCGCGAGGACGGGGACCTGGACCGAGTCGTAGTCGAAATCGTCGTGCGGTGAGAATTGGAAATACCACTTCAGCTTTCCGGTATCAGGATCGAGCGCCACGACGGAATCGCTGTAGAGATTCGTTCCTTCACGGACGTCACTGTTCCAGTCGGGTCCGGGGTTGCCGATGCCCCAGTAGGTGAGATTGAGCTTCTCGTCGTAAGAGCCGGTGACCCAGACGGAGGCGCCTCCGTGCATCCATGAGTCGCCGGCCCATGTCTCGTGGCCGGGCTCGCCGGGGCCGGGGATCGTGTAGAACTTCCACGCTTGCTTGCCGGTTTTTGCGTCGTAGGCGGCGATGAAGCCGCGAATCCCGAATTCGCCGCCGGCGGTGCCGACGAGGACTTTGTCCTTGATCACGAGCGGGGCATGCATGAGTGAATAACCGGCTTCGGTTTTGGCGACGGTGGCGTTCCAGATGGCGTGTCCGGTCTTCGAGTCGATGGCGATGAGGTGGCCGTCGATGGTGCCCATGAAGAGCGTGTCGCCGAGGATGGCGAGGCCGCGGTTCACGCGTCCGCAGCAGGTGCGGGCTTCGGGTGACGGAGCGTAGGAGTAGACCCAGAAGACCCGGCCGGTCGCGGCATCCATGGCGACAACGTCGTTCGGGGCTTGTACGGTGTAGAGGATTCCATCGACTACGAGCGGGGTGGCTTCGAACTTCTCCAACGATTGGGCCTGAAAGACCCACTGCAGCGCGAGGTTTTTTACGTTGGCCGGCGTGATTTGAGTGAGGAGGCTGTGGCGCTGACTGAGTTCCGTCCCGGAATAGGTGAGCCAGTTCTGTGGTTCTTTGTTGGCGTTCAGGATGCGGTCGAAGGTGATCTGAGCGTGAAGCGCGGGCGTGAGGAGGGCGAGTACCAGCGGGGTTGCCAACCCCGCGCAGGCTGCCAGCCTGCCCCACAGGGCTGAGGAGTCGTGTTTCATTGGATTTCGACACCTTTCTGAGAGCCGAGGAAGCTTACGATGTCGGAGAGCTCTCCCGCGGTCAGTTTGTCCTTATAGGACGGCATTGGGGACTTCTCGACGAAGGCGCCTTCGCGCAGATTGGCGCGCTTGAGAGATACGAGGCGGTCGTTTGAATCGAGAAGCTGAACCGCGTACTTGTCTTCGTTGAGGAGCGTGCCTGTAACGGTGGCGCCATCCTTCGTGACAGCGCGGTAGTGGCGGTTCTGTCCGAGGATTTCCGCGTCGGGCTCGGTGATGGAGCGTTCGAGCTCACCGGCGAGCCGGAGATTCCCGATATCGCTCAAGTCCGGGCCGGAGCGCGAGCCTGTACCGCGAATGCGATGGCACGTTGCGCATTGGCCTTTGCCTTCATAGACGGCTTTGCCGCGCGCGGGGTCGCCGCCGGAGGTTGTCGTCGCTGTTGCAGCGGCCATCGAGCGGAGATAAGCCACGATGGTGAGCGATTGAAAGTCGCTGAAGTTGTTCGGAGGCATCGCGGTGCCTGGAATGCCGGTGCGAATGATGTTGGCAATGTCGTCATCGTCTTTGGCGCGGCGGAATTTGCCGTGTCCGAGATCGATGCCGGCGACGCCATCGCCCTGCGCGCCGTGGCAGATGGTGCAGTTGGCACGGAACAGGCGTCCGCCGTCTTCGACGTCGATGGGAGTGAAGCTGTGCTGGGCGAACAGCGCACCAACAGCCACAAAATGCAGACAGAGCAGCGCTCTCATTTCACCGCACAGTATATATGGATTGTGGACCTCAAACCATACCGCGACACGTGGCCGGACGACGACCGGCATGCGAACTTCAAGGCGGAGGTGGCGTGCTATACGGCGGCCGATCCGATGCCGACGCTGGAGAACCTGAGCCAGGGGACGGGGATTCCTGTAGGGTGTCTGATCCGCTACGTGCTGGTGAAATACGCGGCGTCTGGATCGGAGGCCATGATGGCCATGCAGGCGATGGACCCGATCGTCTTCCGCCAGATGCGCGGGCACGTCGAGCGAGCGGAGGGGGAGGGGACGGACGCGGCGAGACTCCAGGCGTACGCGGCGTTGAAGGACATGGTCGCGTGGTTGAAGTCGGGCCTGGATAATCATTAGGGTCGAAATCCGAGAGTGTCGAAGACTTTGCGGAGATACATCGCGATGGCGCCGTCTTCGATGCGCAGCATGACGCTTTGCTCACCGAGAGAGACTCTGGCGCGCAGGTCGGCGGGGATCCAGAGGCGGCCGTCGGGGCCAAGGCTGGCATGAAAGTCGGCGGCGGGGTCGTCTGGCAGGACCGGTTGCATGGCGAGGCGGTCATCCCCGGTGGCGGTGAAGCGGAACAGAGTCCAGCCCGCGGCGTCGCAGTATTGTTTGAGCGGCGCGGGGATCTGGATGACGCCGTTGCGAACGCGCGCGAGGAAGGTTCCGGTGGGCGGAGTCATTTTTTGATCACCCACGTTTCATCACGCGCGCGGTAAGGGCGTCCTTTGCGAGCATGATCTTCACGTCGGAACCGACTGCGGCGTCGGCGGCTTCGCGGACGATCCCGTTCCGGTCATTCAGCACGATGGCGTAACCACGCGAGAGGACGAGGCGCGGATCGAGCTGCGTGAGTTTGGTCGAGAGCGTTTCAAAGCGGCGGCGGCGCGCGGTCATCTGCAGACGGACCGAGGAGGCGGCGCGAGCTGATGCTTCATTGAGGCGCTCGCGGTCGCGCCGCAGACGGGGGCGCAGGTCGAAATAGCGGAGCTTTTCTTCGAGAGCGCGGCGGGTCCGCTCGCGGGCAGCGAGTTGTTTACCGATAGCCGTACGAAGGCGTTCGGCGTTGTCGTCGACGCGCTGTGTGCGGCGCGCGAGGCTGCGATGCAAAAGACCCTGCGCACGGTCGGTGGCCTGCTCGCGCAGACGGCGCGCAAGAACGGCGAGACGATAGCGGGTGGCGCGAATGGCCTGCCGGCGGCAGCCTTCGATGCGGTCGAGAATCTCCTGCCGGGTGCAGACGATCATCTCGGCAGCGGCGGAAGGGGTGGGGGCGCGGAGATCCGCAACGAAATCGGCGATGGTGACATCGGTCTCATGTCCAATTGCGGAGACGACCGGGATCGAAGAGTTGGCGATGGCGCGGGCCACGGCTTCTTCGTTGAAGGTCCAAAGGTCTTCGAGCGAGCCGCCGCCGCGCGCGATGACGGTAAGTTGCGCCCAAGGCTCCTTTCCAGGGCGGGCATGGCTGAAGAAGGCGAGCCCGCGACAGACGTCTTCGATGGAACCGGGTCCCTGCACGCGGGCGGGAAAGAGGCGAATGTGGAGTCCGGGGAAGCGGCGCGAGAGGATCTCGATAAAGTCGCGGATGACGGCGCCCTGCGGCGATGACACGATGCCGATGCGGAGAGGAAATTGGGGCAGAGCGCGCTTGCGGGAGGCTTCGAAGAGTCCTTCGGCGAGGAGTTGCTTCTTGAGCTGTTCGAAGGCGAGCTGAAGCGCGCCGTGGCCCTGCGGCTCGATGGCCTCGACGACGAACTGATACTCGCTGCGTTGTTCGTAAATGTCGATGCGTCCGCGGACGAGAACCTGGATGCCGTCTTTCGGTTTGAATTTGAGACGCCAGTACGAGAGCTTCCAGCAGACGCACTTGATCTGCGCGTCGGAGTCTTTGAGAGTGAAGTAGCAGTGGCCGCTGGGGACCAGCTTCGTGCCGGAGATTTCGCCGGAGATCCAGATGTTGGTGAAGCCGCGCTCGAGAGCGGCGCGAATGGCGTCGCTGACATCGCGCAGGGACCAGATGCGGCGCTCGGGGATGAAGCTGAGGGCGTATTGTTCCATGGGGTTATGCCGGCTGCGCCGGAGATCCCGCAGCTGCGGAATGGCAGGCGTAAGCGCCTGCCCCACCCTGCGCGTGGTTCATTGATGAGGCTCCGGTTGGGTGTAGCCGAAGCGCTTGAAGATGGCGCGGCCGTCCGAAGAGCTGAGGAATGCGATGAAGGCGCGGGCGTCCTTTTGATCCTTTGAATCTTTGACGATGGCGAGGGCCTGATCGATGGGCTTGTGGAGTTTGCCATCCACCGGAAATTGGTTGCCAGACTCTTTGATGGTGAGAGCGAGGGCGGTGAAAGCGGCTTCGGCGTTGCCGGTGTCTGCGTACTGTTTTGCTATGGAGATGCTCGGTGCATAGACGATTTTCTTTTCGATCTGGTCCCAGAGTTTGGAAGCTTTGAGTACTTCGATGGCGGCGGCGCCGTAGGGGGCGAGCTCCGGCTTGGCGACCGCAATGGCATGGACTTCGGGCTTCGTCAGATCGGTCAGCGAATGGAGGGCGGGGGAGCGCGGCGCCCAGACGACCAGCTGCCCGCGGGCATAGAGGACGCGAGTGTTCGGGATGACGAACTGCTTCGAGATGAGCTCGTCGATATGCTCGACATCGGCCGAGAGGAAGACGTCGAAGGGCGCGCCGTTTTCGATCTGCTGCGTGAGCTGGGCGGTGGCGCCAAAGCTGGGGACGATGTGGATGCCGGTATTCTTTTCGAAGGCTGCGCTGAGATCGGGAAGGACGTTGGAGAGGTTCGCGGCGGCAGCTACGTGCAGCTCGGGTTTGGGCGCCGCCGGTACGATCGCGGTGAGAAACAAAAGGGCGAAGGTGATTTTCAGGACCCTTTGCATGCGAATCCAGTTTAACGTTTGACCGGCCGATGGCCGCATAATTGCTCCTTTCCAGTGCATGAAGAAACTCATTCTCTTATCAATCGTTTCCGGGGCGGCGCTTCTTGTGCCCACGACGTTCGCCCAGACATCGAGTTCGACCGATTCGAGCAGCACGACCGTGACCAAGGACCACGGTAAGAAGAGTGCTACGGATTCGGTTACTACTACAACCAACAGCAATCCGGTCGAGACTAACTCGAATACGACCGCGACAAAGACAAAGACGCGGAAGAAGCATGGCCGGGTAGTGAGCAAGACTACTACCAGCGATTCGAATTCGACTACACGATAAAAGGCACCGGCAACGGGGTTGCCAACCCCGCGCAGGATGCCATCCTGCCCTGCATTGCTAACGGACCTAACGGCGGCGTTTCCGGCGGTGCGTCGTCTTGGCGGGCTCCGGAGTGGGTTCCTGTTCCGCCAGTGTTGTGCCTAGTTTGCTCAGGATGCGGTCTTTGACCCAGTGCGGGTCCCACCATTCGACGGCGTTCACCTGGACGCCGTCGATTTGCATGGTGAAGTGCAGGTGATCGCCGCCGGCTAATCCAGTCGATCCGGTCTTACCGATGGTCTGACCTTTCTTCACCATGTCTCCTTTCTTGACGAGGAACTCGCTTAAGTGACCGTATATAGTCTGAAGCCCGTAGCCGTGGTCGATAACGATGCAGTTGCCGTAGATGCCGAGATCCTGCGCCCAGATCACTTTGCCGTCATTCGAGGCCGGGATGGGCGAATGCGCGAGTTTGGCGAGGTCGAAGCCAAGATGGGTTTGTTCATCCACCTTCTTGCCTTGCCATGTGTAGGTGCGGTCGTCGGCGAAACGGGATTCCACGGTTGAATCGACCATCGGAAGGAAGGCTCCCGTCCAAAGGAATTTGGGTTCGGTCTGGAAGCGGAGGTCGGCGAGGGTCTTGTTGTTTTCAATGCGCATTTTGCTGTTGATGTAGACGAAGCGCTCCACGAGGTCGCCCGGGATTTTGTGCTGCGTGTCGATCTGGTTGACGATGCGGTCGATGTTCATCGATTCCAGCCGAATTGTGCTGGCGCGGAATTTTTTCGGGAAAATTTTGGACCAGAAGGTTGTCTTCGCTGACGCGCCCGACGGATTGCTGGCGTAGACCGAAACGGGTGTGTCCGTGGGCAGATTCCAGGAATACGCGAAGAGGCTGAAGTACTGGCCGGGATGACCCGGGAGCGGGAAGCTGCGGAAGGCCCGGTCGCCGACTTTGACGCCCGCTTCGGTCCATGCGCCGGAGGGAGTGAACGTCGCCATCTCGGACCCGCCCTGGTTGATGTAGTGCTGCACACCATCGGCGACAACGCGCGGGGGCACTGTCATCACATCCACATCGAAAGTTTTGGTGTCGGTTTTATGGCGGAGGTCATTCGAGACCGCGGCGATGACGATACGCGCCTTCCCGTCGTGCAGAGCCGCCACGGATTGCTTGCCGACGTTCACAACAACATTTGCCGCGGGGGCGGGCGACGGCTCGGGGTACGATTTGCCATCCTGCTCCAGGGTCACGGCGAGAGATTTCACGCCGTGCTTATTGGTCAGATGAATCGGAACCGGCGTTTGAAAGCCAATGACTTTGACCGCCGGATTGACCTCGATCACGGTGTTCGCCGCCGACAGCAGGATGTATGAGGGCACTGCTATGACAGCGAGCGCCAGTATGAGGAGTAATGTGAGCTTCACTTTTTATTGGTCCAGTTGTTGAGCCAGTCGAGAACGGTCTTGTACCAGAGCGCGCTGTTGGCCGGTTTCAGCACCCAGTGGCCTTCATCCGGAAAGATCAGCAGCTCGGAAGGAACCTTGCGCATCTGGAGCGCGGTATAGAGCTCGAGCCCCTGTGTGTAGGGAATGCGGAAGTCGAGCTCGCCGTGAATGACCAGGGTCGGCGTCTGGAATTCCTTCACGAACTGACTGGGCGACCACTTGCCGTAGACCTCGGGGTTGTCCCAGGGCATGCCGCCGAACTCCCACATGGGGAACCAGAGCTCTTCGGTTGACTCCGCTTCCTCGCGCAGATCGTAAACGCCGTCATGCGAGACGAGCGCCTTGAAACGGTTGGTATGGCCGAGGATCCAGTTAATCATGTAGCCGCCGTAGGATGCGCCGGCGGCGACCATGCGATCGCTATCGATATAAGGCAGCTTCGCGGCGTAGTCGGTGACGGCCATGAGGTCGTCGAAGGGTTTGCCGCCCCAATCCTGATTGATGTCGTCGGTGAACTTCTGACCGTAGCCGGTGGAGCCGCGCGGATTGGGCATGACGACGACATAGCCGGCGGCGGCGAAGACCTGGGCGTTCCAGCGGTAGGTCCAGTCCTCGCCCCATGCGCCCTGCGGGCCGCCATGGATGAGAAGCAGCAGTGGATACTTGCGCGTGCCGACAAAGCCCGGAGGCTTCACAACGAAGCTTTGGATCTGTGTGTTCTCGGCTCCGGTGACCCAGAAATCTTCGAGCGAGGTGAGCTGGTATTGGGCGAGCAGATCGTCGTTGAGATGGGTCAGAGGGATCGCGGCGCCGCCGGTGGATGACGCCTTGCAGATTTCCGCTGGACTGTCGCCGCCCTGACGCGTAAAGATGATGGTCTTGCCATCCGCCGTGAACTGCATGTCGCCGAGCGTGTTGTTGCCGGTGACGGCGATGCGCGCACCGCCGCCATCGATGGCGACGAACTGGATGGCTTCGTGGCCGCGGTCCTCGGCAGTGAAGAAGAGGCGCTTCGAATCGGGCGACCAGGTGAAGCCGTCGACGGAGCGATCGATGGCGTCGGTCGGGATGGTGATCTTTCCATTGGCCCGTTCGAGGACGAAGAGACGCCAGCGATCGCTCTCGTATCCGGCGCGGGCCTGGGAGCGGTAGGCGAGATACTTGCCGTCGGGCGAATAGGCGGGCGAATTGTCGGCGCCGGGATTCGAGGTGATCTTGTTGGCGCGGCCGCCCTGGATGGAGACGACGAAGAGATCGTTGTTGGTTCCGGCGGCGGGGATGTCGTCGGTGTTCATGGCGAAGGAGACTTCGAGGCTGTCGGGGGAGATGGCGTAGTCGTCGGGTCCACCGAGTGAGAAGGGCGGGACTTCGCGATTGCCGGGGGAGAGGTCGGCGACTTTGCCGTCGGCGAGAGAGATGGAGAGGAGATGGCTGCGGCGGGCGCCTTCCCAGGTGGTCCAGTGGCGGTAGAGGAGGCCGGTGATGAGGCGGGCTTTGACTTTGGATTGCTTCTCGGCGTCGAGATGGCGCTGATTGCAGGCATCGTCGAATACACCGGTGGTGCTGGTGCAATCCGGATAGACGTTGCTGGTGACGACCAGATACTTGCCGTCAGGCGAGACGATTTCGCCATCGGCTTCGGTGGAGATGCGGGTGACCTGGGATGTGCCGGAGCCGTCGGGGTTCATGCTCCAGATCTGTGAGACGTCGCCGACGGTCGAAACATAATAGAGGCGCTTGCCGTCGGGGGACCAGCGGGGGCGATCGGCGAGGTCGGCGAGTTTGTGGGGCGTGCCATTGTCGATGGGAACTGTCCAGACGCTGTGGAGGCTTTTGTTGTTGGCGATGTCGGGGAGAGTGACGGCGAAGGCGACAGTCTTGCCATCGGGGGAAAGTTGCGGATCGCCGATACGGTTGATCTGGAGGAGCGCGGCGGCGTCGAAGGGCCTTTTCTGGGCGAGCAGCAGGGATGGCGCGAGGGCGAGGGCTAGCGGGATTCCGGCGTAAAGGCCGAGGCTGCGCATATGTTGAAAATTATCTCGCATGGTGGTGGGGCGGGGTTGCGCGGATTGGGGCCGGTATTTTGACAGGAGAGGGATCCGGCGAGCATGGACCGGATTTCGGGCTGCCTGGGTTCAGTTCGTTTGGAAATATCGCCTTTTTCTTTCTCGTGATTGCGGTGTTTGGAGTTTGATTCCATTGGGTTGCGGAGGCCTGGCATGGTTTGGTTCCGGATTCGTTCGCTGACCCGGTTTGCGGGCTGTGCGGTTGGCTGAAACCAGGGGCGATTTGTTGGGGCGAAGTCATGCCGGGCTTATTGTGGCATTGCCGGAGGGTGAGTTCAGGCCGGTTTGTCGGCAAATAATTGATTCCGGGACGAAAAGTATTTTCCTGAGGTCGGGAACCGCCGGCGGTCTGCCAGGTGTGCTGGTGCCATGGAATGAAATCGTTGTCTGCCTGGTATCGGCGGTGTTCGATTCGCACGGATCGTACCGCCAGCCCTCGCTTCCGCTGAGGTCTCGGATCGCGCGACAATCGAGTTAAGTTCAAATGTCGAGTCTGGGCGAATTCGAGGACGTTTTGGCAAGCTGTCTGCTGCCGAGAAGGCTCAGGTTCTCAAGTGGCTCATTCAGGACCCTGGGGACGCATTCCCTGGCATCGAGTCCCGCCCCCACTTCTGCGGCGGAGAAGCGTGTATCGTGAGGACGCGAATTCCGGTTTGGCTGCTGGAAGACGCGAGACGCGGCGGGCGTGACCGAGCAGGTTTTGCTTGCCGCATATCCTGCGCTTCGCGCGGAAGACCTGGTGAACGCCCGGAACTACGTACGCTCTCACGCGACTGAAATAGATCTTCAGATACGTGACAACGAGACGGCTTAGTGGCGCGGTTTTATTCCAACGAGAACATCGCTCTACAGGTCGTGATGGAACTGCTGTGGCTTGGTCATGATGCACTGGCGTCCCTCGACGCGGGAAATGCCAACGCATCGGTGCCCGACCCTGAAGTACTTACTTTTGCTTCTTCCCGGCAGCGCATTCTGTTGACACATAATCGCCGACATTTCCTCCGGCTCATATGAGCCGGTCCGAGAGCCATGCCGGCATCGTTCTCTGCACGTTCGATCTGGATTTTTGTGGACAGGCAAGCAGAATTGACGCTGCGATTGCGGGTCTGCCAAATTGCGCGGATCAGGTGATTCGGATTAACCGCCCAGCCTGATCTCACCTGCCTGGCCTGCCAGGGGTCTGTCCCGACTGATTTACCCGGAGCGCCCAGGCGCCTTCGGCGATGAGTTTCGACAGCGGAGGCCTGCCCCGACTACCCGCGGTCAGTTCCAGGCACCGGCGGAGGATTGCTCAATATCGTAGAGCGCGTTGTCGCTGCCGCGGACCAGGACTTCGAGTCGACCGTCTGTATTGAGGGCGGGGCCGGGCTGGTCCGCGAGGCCGCCGGCAAGAGTCGTCCAGCCGGACCAGTTGGCGCCAGGCGTGGTTTCCGCAATGCGCCATAGTGCGGCATCGGAACCGAGTACGAACACTTCTAGGCGGCCATCGGCGTCGACGCCCACGACGGGAGTACTGATGATGACGCCACCCAGGCTGTTCCAGCCGGAGTAGGTGGCGGCGCCCGGAGTGGTTTGCGTTGTGTGCCACAGGCCGTTATCGGAACCGCGCGCGAACACGTCGACGCGGCCATCCGAATTGAGCGCGGCGGCAGGATCGCTGGTGAGCGTACTGCCGAGGCTGGTCCACGTGCCCCAGGGCCCGCCTTTGCCGGTTTCGGCGAGATCCCAAAGCGCGTTGTCGCCGCCGACGCCGAACACTTCGACGCGTCCGCTTGTATTCACGACGACTGCCGGATTGCCGACCAGGACTCCGCCGAGGGAGCCCCAGGCCTGCCACGTTGATGCGCCCGCGGAAGTCTGCTGAATCTCCCAAAGCGCATTGTCGGTGCCGCGCGCGAACACCTGCAGGGTTCCATCCGAGTTGACAGCCACAGCAGGTTGTCCGGCGAGGCTGGCGCCCAGACCTTGCCAGGCCGACCAGCCGGCGCCCGGCGATGTCTGCGTAATATGCCAAAGCGAATTGTCGGCGCCGAGTGCGAACACATCGAGTCGACCATCGGATTCCGTAGAGACGACGGGATCGCTGTTGAGCGAACCACCCAGGGAAGCCCATCCGGACCAGGGGCCGCCGGGGTTGGTTTGCGTGATGAACCAGAGGGAGGTGTCGGGGGCGCGAACAAACGCCTGTATTCGGCCGTCGATGTTGCGGGCCATGGAGACGCGTCCGGTGAATGTTCCGCCCAGGCCCGACCATTGTGTAACGCCGAAAGTCGCCCCACAGGTGGCGGTGGCTCCGTTCTGCGTGGTGAGCTGGAGGGAGACCTGCGCAGGCTGGGTCGGATCGAGCTGGACAGCACTGGCCAACTGCGCATTCTCAGTGCCGGCAGTGAAGGCCGCAATGTTCACGGTGGCGTTGACGGAAGCGAGAGTCGTGATGCCTGCCAGGCCTGAGCCGTTATCCTGCAACACGAAATTGGCCTGGTGCGGAGGACCCGCGACGATGCCGAAGTCCTGGCAAAGTGGCGATGGACTCGAAAGCTGGACAATAGAAACCGGAATGGCATGAGGAGAACCGGCGCTGCTGTCATCAAAATAGAGCGTGTCATTCACGATGCCGCCACCCGCAGACAGACTGACGGTCACGGTAACAGTGCAACTCTCGCCAGGGCTGAGACTGACCACCGGGTTGCCGTGATCCATGCAGGGAGTGGCGGAGAAGTTCGTGGCAGCGAACGGAGGCAGCGGTCCGACAAACTGCGGCGCGCCGATATCAAGGCGTCCGTCGCCAACATTGGTCAGCACAACCGTGCCGGGGGCGCTCTGAGTTGGCGTGAACGGGTTCTGCGGCGTCAACATCGGTGGAAGGGAAAGGCTGGTCACGGAAACCTGGAGCTTCGGCGTGCCAGACACGGGAGTGGCGAGGAAGGGCTGACTCCCGGCGCTGCCCACGATCACGTTATTGTCATTGATCGCGTTCGGAAGAGCCTGGCTTAGCCCCGCACATTGCAAGGCGGAGAAGGCGCCGGATGGATCGCGCACGAAACCCTCGAAGGGGGCAATGGCAAAGGGATAATCCGACGGATTCTCACTCGCGTAGCCCACCACTGTTCCTGCTTTGTTCAAGCCGTACGCCACGTTGTCGAAATATTTTCCAGGCCCGTTCCAAAAGATCTTCGCTGATGTGCCGTCCGGATTCACCAGATAGGTTGTGGACAGATTGAACGCGCTGTGGAGGTCGGCGACCGACAGGTATTGCCCGGAATTACTGAGCGACCCGGCGACCTGGTCAGGCGGCCCCAGCGGTGAGACGCTTCCGTCGGGATTCAGAAGAAACATCGTTCCCTGCTGAAGGGCGTTGTTGAATGCACTGCCCAGCATCACGTTGTTGTCGTTGATGCCATAGATGAGCAGGTTCGCGTAGCCGCTATACGGCGGAGGAATCGTCAGGGTCGTAAAATTCCCGGACAAGTCGACTATAAAATAAGTCGATCCGTTCTGGCCGGTGATGACGCCCTTATTGTTAATGGCCAAAAGGTTCGTTCCGCTGGTTGTGCCGGGATAGTCAATCGTGGTGACATTGCCCGAGGCATCGCGGATGAAGCCGTGACCGCCACCGGAGCCCACGATGACGCCAGCGTTGTTGATGCCGGTCGGATTGCCGGGGACGTTGAGCGCGGTGCAGTCGTATGAGCCGGCGACAAGCGGTTGGGCGCTGAATCCGCAAAGAGCTAAAGCGAGAAGAATTGCATTTTGCCATCTAACCTCTATATAAAGCATGGCGGCAAATCTAGCAGAAATATGCGCGGGGGTCTGTGATTCGCGGGACAGAACTAATGGTGAATCTTTGATGAATGTGAGTCCGATAGCCATGGTCAAAGGTATTGGGTATTCGGTCGCACACGCACCGGGGCGTGGGTGGCAGAGTTGGCGGCGGCATGCCGAAGAGCGATTCCGACCCGCCCCCTGGAGCGGCAGAGCCGCTACAATACTGGCCGAAATCCTGGCCCAAAACGGCGACACGGAAGGCGCGGCCGGTCTTCTGCCGAAAAATCCGTTTGATTAGCCACGCGCCCAGGAAGTCCGCTTCGAGAAAGAATGGCCGGATCAATCTCTGACAGCGTAGTAACAATCTGGAGATTCGAGTGCCGCGCCATGGATCAAAGTCACCAGTTCCCGACCAGCGAGGGCCAATATCCCAGAGCCCCGTTTATGGCTGAGAGGCGCGCTAATCGGGATTGCTCGGGTGGTGATGGTGGGATTCGAACGTTTCCATCCACTCGAGCGAGATGTAAGTACCCGCTCCTGGTTGGTGCAAAGACCCGATGAGCCGGCACCTTGGCCGCGAACCCTCGGCGAGTAGACGACTCGCGCGAGGTGGCATACGAACCCGCTCGCACTCTTTCAAGCCAGCAGATGGGAAAATTTCCTGGACCATTTGTCGATTTCCGGGCGGCCGTTCGTCGAGATGGATCTCAGGGGATTTTGACAGATTGAATCAACTCTTCGAAGGCCGGCTGCACGGCTGCGATCTGTGACGCCTTGCCTCTGAGATCGAAATATACCCGCCCATGCTCCCCACACACAAAAACCAGGAGTTCGGTGCCGGCATCTTTCGCCTCCCCGAATTCACCAATCGCCCACAATGACTGATAACCATTCACCGTGGTGTGCTGCTCGCTCCCGGGCCGGACTCTGTAGCCATCTATAGTCGCTTCGATAACGGCTCCTGTCTTCCCGGCGCGGGAAGCAAGCTTCCTCTTCAGCGACGCATCAAGCCAGTCCGGAATGTCCTGTGGATGGGTTTCGATCCGGAACATCCATACAGTCGCCGACACCGGTTTATGATCCGGGTTTATAAGGACGGCCATTTCTCCCGGATCATTGGTTGCGGTCACCAATTGCCCCACCGACCATCCCGCAGGCAAAGTGAATTCGATGTCCGATCGGTCGTGATGGTAGACGCTTCCGGCGACAGGGAGCGACGGGCGGGCGAAGATCTGAGACTGGACTGGCGGATCGATGGTTCGTGTAAGAACCATAGGGAAACTCATACCACCTCGGACTAACGTTCCGACAATCTTGTCATTGCTGCTCAGATCTCCGGAGAAATTTACATCGGGGTATTGAATTGCGAACCGGAGGGTCGGGCCTGCGAGAGTGATTGCGTCGACCTTTCCTCCCAAAATCGCCACATCGGGGCTGTCGAAGGTGGCCGTGAGGGCGGCGACCGCGTATGCAATGTGCAGTACGAAACGCCCCGGCCTTCCGGACAGATTAACGGATCCTCTCCAGTCTCCCGTGATCGAGGTATCGGCGGTCGCGGGGACGATCGCTGCTGGTCCGGGTTCGTTGGCGGGTCGTTGAGTTCCTCGCGGCGGGACCGCAGTCGACTGGGCTATCTCCACAGGCACCGGCAGAGCCGAACTTTGGGGGACCGCCGCCAGACTTTCCGAATGAACCGCGACGACAGGCGTCTTCCTCGGAGACGCATCCTGCGTAACACCGACTGCAGCCAGTGGAAGCGCGAACGCCAGCGCCATCATCCATGCGCCCGCGGCCCACACCGGCGTGACATGGTTACGCCGAAGGGCCGGATCGAGCAACGCATACAGCCGTCGTTTGAGGCAACTCCGATTGGCGATTCCCATCGCTATCAAAAAGTCCATTCCAGACCGCGCATCCCAGTCCATCAGTAACTTCGCGTAGACGGAAGCTTTGCCGCCGGACGCGAGGACGCGGTCATCGCACGCGAGTTCTTGTTCTTCGTGTAGTTGCCGCCGCACGATCCACATCAGTGGCTGAAACCAAAGCGCGGCACGTGTAATCTCGGCAAGGCTTCGCATCAGGAAATCCCGCGCCTGAACGTGCGCCAGTTCATGACAGAGAACCGCCTCGCGGCATTCCGGCGCGAGGGCTTCGAAGCCCGCCGGAACCAGAAGTATGGGCCGCAGAAAGCCCCAGGTAACCGGCGCCGCGATCGTCTCGTTTTGCATCAGGCGAGCCACGACGCCGTAGCGGGCGGCCGCGACCAGAACGCCGGGATCGGTCATCGGCTCCGAGGCTTCGCGCAGGCGGCGCAGGCCGTACAGACTCACTGTGAATCGGATCAACAGGATTCCCGCGCCCAGAGCCCAGATCAACGGCAGCAGCCATGGCGTGAAATCCTGGGTTGTAAAATCGGTCCGGCGCGAACCGGGGCGGGGCGAAGACGGCAGCACATTGTACGGCGTGAATTCGACCCCCTCGGCGATTCGACTCTCTCGCCTGGTCTGGTACGAAGGAGAGTCATGCGAGGTTTGCTGCAATCGGAGCCACGACGGCATCGGCGCCGTCCAGCGCGGCAGCGCCGGAGCGGCTGCCATCGATATAAGGAGTGCCACAACCGCCGTCGACAGCACCAGACGCCGCAAATCTGCCGATTTCTTCCGTAGAAGCAGATTCAGGCCAAGCGCCGCACCCAGCAGAACGCCGGATTTCCAGAACAGCCCAAAGAATAGAAGCATGGAAGTAAGGCCCCCGATCATTCTCCCTCCTTTTCGCGCCGCGCAATCAATGTCGCCAGATGTTCTCTTTCTTCAGGCGAGAGTTTAGGGTCGGACATCTCCAGAAGCGCCGCCGCGGCGGCCAGGGGCGAGCCTTCGAAGAATGTTGATACCAGCTGCCGGAGAGCCGACTTCCGTGCTTTGGCAGGAGCGATCGCAGGGGTGTAAACATAACGGATCCCGTCGCGCTTGTGCCGGACATATCCTTTCTCCTCCAGCAAGCCGAGCATGGCCCGCACTGCGGAATAACTGGGAGGGTCCGGCAGGTTCTCCAAAACTTCCGCCACGGTTGCGCTTCCCAGCTTGTAGAGCGCCTCCACAAGCTGGCGCTCGCGCCGGCCGAGCTGACTTCCGATGTGTTCGTTCATGCGTCCCCGAATGCTAGTTGATTAGCATATGCTGGTATACTAGCAGACACGCTGTGGCCGGGCAATAATAATTCAGCCACAGTGAACGAACTACGGATGTGCCGCCTCAGGGCCGTTCCGGAGCCTGAGTCGTTTTCGGTTTGAACCAGGGCCCAGTCGGAAGTGGCGGGCCATATGTCCGGTTCTCGGAAGCCAGGCACGATTGAACAGCTCAACGGAACAGGTCAAGTGTGGCTGGCCGCATTTTCCGTCAGCGATTCCTGGCAAGTCTGTCTCACGCGACCAGCCGTTCGCGCACTTCCTCGCAGTGACTCCAAACGACCGGGCGATTGCTATACGCACTCAGCGCTTCAGGCACTTCGGCTGGTACGGTCTGGTCACTCTCATTCAAGATCGCGTAAGCCTGCGATTCCGACGACCGACCTCCCGCGTGTCACTCCAAGCATGGATAAATATTTCGGCCGTCGCGCGGCTCGGGCGGTTGATCGCGCGAAGGATGCGTTCCGGATGAGGATTCCGCTGAAGGCGATCGGTCATTCCGGAGGGAAGCCGATCACGGTTCCGGGAGGAAACCGATCAGGCGTCGGAGCGAAGCGACGCTGGCTCTTCGATGTTGCCAAGACTGATCGGAATCGTCAAGCAAAATCTGTCCAGAGCGAAGCGGAGGCGGAATGGTCGTGGCGAGGATGGGTGTGTGGGGCAAGGGGCAGCAGTCCCTTGCCCCAGCTCAACACGCAGTGACCCGGAGCGCGAGTAGCGCTCCGAGCTGCGGATCTCAAACATGAAGATTCTGGAGCGGACAATCAACGCTACTGAGCGCGTCGGTAGAGGTGCGCCGTCACAGAGGAGCTACCGTGGCGAGGCTGTCTCTCCCTGAAGCCACTTATGCAGGGCGTCGGAAGCCTCCCGCATCTTTTGATCGGCGTCCTTTACACCGGAGCGCAATCGTCTATCGAGCGCAATTACCTCCTCCGGTTCGAGGTGATGCTGAGTGGAGGCGTCCCGCTCGTAGACAATTGTCTCTGCCAACACTTCGAATGCGGTTGCGCGATCGTAGGGCGACTTCCGCCCGTTCGCGACAGCCAGAAAGTAAGATGCTGCCCTGTCCCCGTGCGTCGCAAACCACTCGGGGAGCACGTCCGGATATCCGAACAACGCCGGCCAAACATCGGTGCGCTCCGGATTTTTGTCGGCGATCGCGAGAACGTCGATCACCACGGCGTTGAGGTACTCAAAGTAGTCGTAGTAATATGCGGGCGCGGAAAACCCCTGTTTGCGGGCATTGGCAAACTCCTCGTCCTCGCGGAGAAGAAAAGCGATGCGCCTTGTGTCGATGTCGGGACTGGGTTTCTCATCCGCCTTGATCGCCAAGCTCTGCCTGCGTTCGGCCCAGTCCTGCCTGGTGAAGCGGGCGCGCAGGATATTGATGTCCCTCGGCGCGTGTTCGCGAATCCAGTAGTGTACTTTTCCGTCCTCACCTGTGCGTGCGGCTGGATCGGTTTTGGCAATTCGCTGCAAAACAGGAAGATCTTTTAGCGTGCCGGTTTCCGCGACAAAAAAGCACGCCCAGGACCTGACTTCATCATCCCGATCTCTTAGCTCTCGCCTTATTATGCGATCAAGTGCTGCGACTTCCGGCGGACTGAGATGATGTGGCTTCTTCGGATCGCGTTCGTCCTGGAGGACCTTACCTAAATCCTCGGCCGTTTGGCCGCGGGGGTAGACCGATTCTTTGCCTTCCATCACATCGATCAGGCAGGATGCCCTTCGTTCGTCGTAAGTGCCCTGCCAGCGTGGTACACACGGGAAGCCGAAAAGAGCAGTCCATACACCCGGGCGTGCCGGGTCGTTCTCCGCAATTTGGTTGACAGTTCCCGAAAGAGCCAAGAAATACTCTCCAAAACCCTCACCATCCAGAGCCGGGTCCTTGTTTGTGTTCCTCATTCTCGCTGCCTGAAGCGGATCTTCCCGAAGCAGCAGAAGGATCAGGGCTGTTTCCACTTCAGGGGACGGCGGCAGGGCCATGAGCGACTCGAATCCCGCGTTTCTGATACTCCAATCCGGCGACTCCAACTGCGTCGATACCTCCGGTGGCACCCCAGTCTGCATGGCCGAAATCGATGCCACGAGGATAATCAGCCACGCGGTGATCCGCCCCGAGATCGTAACCTTACCTCCGAATAACGAACGCCCGTCGGACATTCACATTAATTAAAACATGAGTACGTTCTCTTGTCGTCTTGTGCAGGGCCCGTACGGGGAGGCGCGCTGATAGCCGGAAACTACTCCTTCTGGGGCCTCCCCCGGCGCGCGATTTATACGTTGGCCTTCCCGCGATTCTTGCGCATCGAGTCGCCACGCATCTCTATGCGGTGAGCGTTGTGAACCAGCCGGTCGAGGATGCCATCGGCCACCGTCGGGTCGCCGATCTGTTCGTGCCACCGGGTCACCGGCAACTGTGATGTGAGAATCAGCGAGCGCACCTGATAGCGGTCCTCGCAAATCTCCCAGAAATCCCGGCGTTCTGGTTCCCCCAGCGGCGCCATGGCTCAATCGTCGATCACCAGCACATCGATCCGGCTCAGTCGCGCGAGCTGGTTGCGGAAGCTTCCGTCGGCGCGTGCCAGAGCTAGATCCCGGAACAGCGCCGCCGCTCGCGTATAGAACGCCGAGTATCCATCTCTGCAAGCTTTCTGTGCCAGAGCGCAGGCTATATAGCTCTTCCCCACGCCGGTCGGCCCGAGAACGAAAAGATTCTCGTGGTTCTGGACCCGCTGCGAATCCTTCGTCAGGCCGCGAACAACGCTCTTCTCCAGTCCCCGAGCCGCCCGATAATCGATGTCTTCAACACAGGCGTTGTGACGGAGCTTGGCGCTTTTCAATCGCCGCGCCAGCGCCTGGTTCTCGCGCCAGTTCCACTGCTGATCCACTAATAAGGACAGGCGCTCGACGAAACTTAGCTCGTGGATGCCCGCGTCCTGCTCCTGTGCCTTGAGCGCGTCCGCCATTCCCTGCAACCGCATACTGACGAGTTTTTCGATCATTGGTTGTTCCAGCATGTCGGTGGCTCCTATTCGAAGTACTCCGCGCCGCGGATGTTGTCATGCGGCGACGGTGGGGCGGGCGGTAATGTCGGCATCCCGAGCGGCTGTTGGTCCAGCGCATTCCTCAAAATCGACTTCACGCTCTGGTAGCGGCACGCTCCGGTGAGAAGCGCCCGCTCGGCAGCGGCTTCCATGCGAACCGGTGAGTACCGCCCGGCCAGCCGGATAATGCCCAGGCAGCCGCGATAACCCATCTCCGGGTGGGGCTTGTCGGCGAGGATTCGTTCGAACAAACGCGCTGTATGCGGGCCGATGGACTCCGCCCAGTGCAGCATACGAGATGGAGTCCATTCCAGATGCTCCTGGTGAGATCGTGGGCGATGTTCGGCAATGGTTACCGTGTGCCCGTGGCCACGCGCACGCAGATGCGAAGCGACACGCTGGCCCCTTATGGAAAAGCTCGACGGTGGTCGCCGTCGAGCGTACTTCCACCAGTTCCTGCACCAGGTTGTACGGCACGCTGTAGTAGTTGGTGTCGAAAGCGATGTGATAGTCGATGTTGACCCGCGCGCGAGACCATTGGCTGAGATCGAACCGCTCCGCAGGTAGGGTATTTAGTGCTGGCTTGTCGAGAGCCGCGAACTGCGACGCGCGTGAGCCTTTTCGCTTACGGAACGGTCGCTGGTTAATGCGGTCGCGCAGCTCGCGGATGGCTTGGTTCAGCTCCGTGATTGAGAAGAACTTCCGGTGGCGCAGTGCTGCAATGATCCATCGCTCTGCCAGGAGCACGCCAGACTCGACCTTGGCCTTGTCGCGCGGCTTGTAGGGACGCGTCGGAACCACGCCCACGCCGTAGTGCATGGCCATTTCCTGATACGTCGGGTTCAGGTCGGGATCGTAGCGGCAGGCTTTCGTCACGCCGGTTTTGGTGTTGTCTGGAACCACCAGTTTCGGAGTGCCCTGGTAGAACTCGAAGGCACGCACATGTGCACCGATCCAGTTAGCCAACTGCTCATCGCTGGTAGCTTCAGCGTAGGTAAGGGAACTGGCTCCAAGTACCGCGACGAACAGATGCGCCTGCTGCACGGGACCACCGCTCGGGTCGTAGATCGAGATAGTGGTTCCAGCCCAATCGACGAACACCTTCTCGCCGGCCCTGTGTTCCTGGCGGAGCACCACATCTTGTTTGCGGCGCCAGCGCTGGTACAGCTCGCAAAAACGGGAGTAGCGATAGCCGTCCGGGTTGGCCTGCCGGTACTCCTCCCAGAGCAACTGCTGAGTCAGGTGTGAATGACGCTGTCGCTGGTGGTGAAGATCGGCGAAGTCCGGCATCGGCAATGCAGCCGGGCGCGGAGGTGGCGGGCCGCCGAACAGGGCAGTCTCCAGCCGGTCTTCGTCCCAATCCTCCCCAAGCGGCCATGTCACCCCGGCAGCTTCGGCCCGTTGCAAATACTCGTGTACGGTTCCGAGACCAATCGAGCAACTGCGGGTGATGGCCCGCAGCTCCAGGCCCACTGAAAACTTCAATCGAAGAACTTCTTTGATCTTGCGCACGGACAATCTCCTGGCTGGCAAGCAATCCTCCCTTTCTCAGGGAGGCTACTCGCCACTGTGTTGTCCAGCGTCGTTGGCTTAGTGGAAATCCGGGCTCAAGCCGAACGCGATTCCGGGATCGGCCTGAAACTGTTCGGCTTCATCGCGGAATCGGTGTTCACCTTCATCCCGGAATCTTGTTCGACCTCATCCCGGAACACTGTTCGGAATCATCCCGGAATCGCGTTCACGTTTCCCCGGATTCCTCAGCTGGCCTGGCATTCTGGGCATCGAGGTTGCGCGCGAAACGAATGCTGCCGTACGATCTCTCAAATGCAAACGTCTCATCATTGACTTGCGTGGCAACTTTGGATCGGTCGGGGCAGGCAATCTGAGGCTCATGAGTTATCTCACTCCAGAGAAGATCCCGGTCGGCTACAGTCTCACTCGTCGGCGCGCGGAGGAAGGTTATGACCGGAACTCTTTACCCCGCTTCGAGCGCGTACCCCGTTGGAAGATTCAAGGGCTGCCGGTCCTCTGGAAATTTCGAAAGCTAGATAAATCGATCG
>DATAZF010000214.1:0-26009 GCA_036272235.1 Bryobacteraceae bacterium
ATCGATTCCTGAAAACGCTCCCGCTCCGTCGCTCCCGGAAATTGCGTCTCGATGGTGTCGAGAAAATCCGCGTAGACCGGCACGGCCGCGGCAATTTGCTCCGGCGTGAGCAGCCCGGCTTCATAGGCGTCGTCGAGATCCGCCGCGTTATAGGCGATCTCGTCCGCCAGATCGATCAACTGGGCTTCGATCGGCGGCCGCAGCCCGGGCAGATACTCATCGAGTTCCGGAAACTCCCCCGCCGCGAAATCACGAGAGTGTTTGACGATCCCCTCGCGTACTTCGAACGTCAGATTCAGTCCGGAGAAACGCGGGTAGCGCTGCTCCAGCGATTCCACGGTCCGAAGCGCCTGAATATTGTGGTCGAACCGCTCCCCGAATCGCTTCATCTGGCGGTCCAGCGCCTCTTCGCCCGCGTGCGCGAAGGGCGGATGCCCGATGTCATGCACGAGTGCCAGCGCCTCCGTCAGATCTTCGTTCAGCCCCAGCGCCCCGGCGACCGTGCGCGCGACCTGCGAGACCTCGATGGTGTGCGTGAGCCGGTTTCGGAAGTGATCGGAAATGCCCGGCGCAAAAACCTGGGTCTTATTCTCAAGCCGGCGGAAGGCGCGCGCATGAATGATGCGGTCCCGGTCGCGCTGAAATGGATTTCGATAGGGATGTCCGGGCTCGGGGTATCGCCGCCCGCGCGACGCCTCGGCGGGAAACCGCAGGTGCGTCAGCATGAGCCCCCAATGCTACTTTTGCGGAAGATCGTTCATCGCCGTAAGCGCGATCTGGCTCACGTCCGATTTCTCGCCGGCAATCTGCAGCAGGATCTTCCGGGCTTCCTCCGGCTTGCTCAGCGCGAGAATCTTCGCATGCAGAAAATTGGCCTGCGTTTTCGAAACCAGGTCGGTCGGATGATCCGAGAGATCCTTCGCGAGGTTTTCCGCTTCGGGAATCCGGTTCTCCGCGACATCCAGTTGGGCCAGCGCCAGCTTCGCCAGTGAAGCATAGTTTGCTTCCGCGTGATCGGCTACATCCTGATACCGCTTGCGGGCATCGTCCACTTTTCCCGCGTCGAGAGCCTTGGCGCCAAGATAGTATTCCGCGACGTAGCCTTCTTCCGAACCGCTGTAATCGGCCGACAGCTTCGTGAACGCCTTCGTCACCGCGTCGTCTTTTGCGGCCTGCGTCGGGAAATTCGGGCCGCTGCCCGGTTGCGGAGTCGCAACCGGCGCCACAGAAAGCGTAATCGCTTCCCCGAGGACCTGTTGACGCACCGAGTGCTGCGAGGTCCGGTAATAATAGACTGCGGCCACGATCGCGAAAACCACGAGCGCGATCACCCCGTACCGCGTCGCTTCCTGGCGGTGTTCGGACAGGAAATTGACGGTGTGTTCGGCTTCGACGGTGAACTTATCCTGTTTTAAAAGTGCTTTACGCGTGAGATTACTGGCCACGAAAACCTCTGGATGGGATTGAAGCTTAATGTTAACATGGGCATCGGCCAAAGGCTTTTGAACCGGCTCGCCGTCAAAACGCGGATCTGGTAGAATTCAGATGGCTCCAGCGCGATACGGAGACGTTGCAAAATGTTCAAAACAAAAAAAGAACTCCCCGTTGCCGGCGCCGAGCAGGACCGCTACACAAGCGGCGATGTAGCGCGCATCGCCGGCGTGAGCCTTCGGCAGTTGCAATGGTGGGATGAACGCAACGTCGTCTCCCCGCGGCAGCAAGGTCACCGCCGCGTTTATCTTTCGCAGGAAGTGGTCGAGGTGTCGGTTATCGCCGAGCTCCGGCGCAAGGGATTCTCGCTCCAGAAGATCCGCCGCGTGCTGCGATTCCTGCAGAAGGAAATGGGCAAGCGGCTGAGCGATGCGGTAGCGAAGGATGGCGACGTCCACCTGATCACCGACGGTAAGAACATCTACCTGGAAGATCAGCCGGACCGCATTATCGATGTGCTGAAGAACGCGAAACAGCCGATGTTTCTAGTCTGCGTCACTGACCAGTTGCGCCGATTTCAGGCTCCCGCCGGCAGGAAGCCCGTGAAATCCGAAGGCTCCGTCGTCACCTCGTCCAAAACCAAACTGGGTTAGAATTCCGCTCCGTCCGCGTCCGCAAGGTACTCGGGGAGACGTTGCGCCGGCGGTTTGGAGTGTACTGAGGCGGCTTAGTTGGTACGTGAGTATCGACATTAAGGCTGCCCGGGCTGCCGAGCCATTCCGATGCTCAAGGCCGCGGGGCCTCTGCGGCGGGACAATTCCCAGTTCTAGTCTGCGTCACTGACGAGTTGCGCCGATTTCAGGCTCCCGCGGCAGGAAGCCCGTGAAATCCGAAGGCTCCGTCGTCACCTCATCCAAAACGAAACTGGGTTAGAATCCCGCTCCAGGCGCGTCCGCAAGGTACTCGGGGATAGGTAGCGCCGGCGGTTTGGAGTGTGCCGAGGCGGCGTAGTTGGTGCGTGAGTATCGACTTAAGGCAGCCCGGCCTGCCGAGCCATTCCGATGCTCAACGCTGCGGGGCCTCTGCGGCGGGACAATTCCCAGTCGAAAGCGACCCGCGAAGCAAACACCGATGTGAATAGATTGGTCACGAGGCCGATCACGAGCGTCGCTGCGAAGCCCTGCACGGCGGGCGTTCCGAAGAAGAATAGAAAAGCGCACGACACGACCGTGGTCACGTGCGTGTCGATGAGAGTGGCGAAGGCTTTGGAAAATCCTCCGGCCAGCGCCGCAGCGGTGGTCTTGCCCGCGCGCAACTCCTCGCGTATACGTTCAAAAATGAGCACGTTGCTGTCGACGGCCATACCGATCGTGAGGACGACCCCGGCGATCCCTGGCAATGTCAGCACGGCCCCGAAACATGCGAGGGCCGCGATGAGCAACACCCCGTTCAGCAGCAAGGCGAGCGTTGCATTGGCCCCCGCCCAACGGTAGTAGAGCAGCATGATCGCAATCACGGATGCGAGGCCGGCGGCGGCAGCCCGCATGCCGTCGCGGATGGAGTCCGCGCCGAGCGAGGCTTCTACAATTTGCTCCTGAATAATGTCGATCGCCGCGGGCAGCGCGCCGGAACGCAGATCGATTGCGAGATCCTGCGCCTCGGCGAGGCTGCGCGCGCCGCGAATCTGGCCGGAATCCCCAATGACGTCCTCGATGACCGGCGCGCTGAGGATCTGGTTGTCGAGAACGATGGCCGACCGCCGACCGATATTCGCGCGCGTGTACTGTTCGAAGCGAGCGGCGGCAGCCTGACTCAGCGAAAAGGTGGTGACCGGTTGGCTGGTTGCGCCGCCAGCCACGCGAGCGTCGCGCAGATCGGTTCCGCGAATGATCGGAGGACTTGCGACCAGGTACCACTCCCGCTGACCATTCGGTGCCGGACGTGTGCTGAGCAGCCTGCGCTTAAAAGGGAGGATGCCCGCGTATTGAGACATGGCATCCGTCTCGCTGGCCCAGGGGCCGGCTTCAACCGAATACCACTCGAGGATCGCGCGGCTCTGCAACAGAGCTCTGACTCGCGCGGGATTGGTGACACCCGGAAGCTGCACCAGCAACTCATTGCCGCGACTTCCGTAGGGCTGCACAGGCGCTTCGGAAAGACCGGACGCGTTGAGGCGGCGTTCCAGTATTTGCCTTGTTTGCGCGACAACTTCCCTCTGCTGCGCGGCGGAAGCGCCACCGATCTTTACGCGCAGGATCAGGCTCGCTCCGCCGCGCAGGTCGAGGCCGAGTTGCAGAGGCGCGCGGGCGATGGCGAAAGCGCCGGCCAGTACGATGGCAAGAATCAGCAGCGTCCGGCGAATGAGAGCTGAGGTCATCGCACGCCTCCTTGCGGCAACGGAACGCGCGACGCGCGCCATCCGGTACGTAACCGCTCTCCGGCGAGAAGGATCGGACTGGCGACGAAGATCGAGGAGAAGGTGCCCACGACGATCCCGATCACCAATGCCAGCGAGAAGCCGCGCAACACGGAACCGCCGAAGAGCAGCAGTGAAATGGCGGTGAGCAACGTCAGGCCCGAAGTCAGGACAGTCCGGCTCAAGGTCTGGTTGATGCTGTCATTAATGGTTTCGGCCAGCGACGTGTGACCGGAGTTGCGACGATTTTCCCGGATGCGATCGAAAACGACGATGGTGTCGTTCATCGAATAACCAATCAGCGTCAGGAGCGCAGCCACAACGGTGATTGAAATTTCCTGGTTCAACAGCGAAAACAGACCGATTGTGATGAAGGCGTCGTGGAGCATCGCCGCAACGGCCGCGAGGCCATACGTGAGGCGGAAGCGCCACCCCAGATACAGGAGCATGCCCGCCGAAGCGCCGCCGGTAGCGAGGAAAGCCTGGCGGCGGAGGTCCGCGCCAATCTGCGGGCCGATCACCTCGAAACTGTGAATCGAATACATTCCACCGACAGTGGACAACGCCTCGTCGATGGTGTGCCGCAATGCGGCAATGTCGCTATCGGCAGGGATCGCGGCCGAAACGAGGACTTCGCTGGAGCCCGTCAGATCATGAGCCGCCACAACCGAGACGCCGTCGAGGCGGGAGGAGACTGCCGATCGAATGCGTTCGACGGGAGGGGCGGTATCCCAGCGGACATCCATTACTGCCCCTCCACGGAAGTCGATGCTGTAGCGAGGCCCGCCTTTCAGAAACAGGCTGGTAATTCCGGCGATGGTAAGAACGAGGGATGGCACAATAAACCACCACTTCCTGCGAAGAAAATCAAACCGCGTATCTTTAAATAGTTCCATTGAAAGCCTCTCCAGACCCAAAGTGCGTATGACAGTGCGGACATCGGCACGCCAGCGCGAGCGCCGGGGCCGGACGATTATGCGGACAGCTATGTCGGGGAATTCAGGAGAGGCTGGGCGGGGGGCGCTGGTACAAAGGGCCGTAGTAAGCGGCGGCGCGCGTACCCCATACCGCACGGTGGCCGGCGCGAAAGACCGGAGGTGCCAGGGCGAAACCAGCGGCACGTAACGTTGGTCCGCACCAGTCGAAATGCGATTGCAGAAGTCGGTCCCCTGGCGCCGAATCAAGGGATGCGGAGGAAGCGGGCGGTCCGGAGAGTCCGGTTGCGGTGTGGGCATCGAGGCGGGGATGATAAGCCAATCCCAACAACGCGATGAACGCGAAGCCACAAATGGTTGCCCATCGGTGACTGGTCCGCCTGCTCATGAAGACGAGCTTAACAGAAGAATGTGGCGTCGGCTGCTGCGGCTCCTTCATACTGAATCCAAACCCGGCCCGTGCCTGGCTAAGGACAGAATGCTATCGAGACGCTCGTTCATTTGGGTAACGTCGGGAGCCGCGACTGCGGCTTTAGCGCAGCCGGCAATGCCGCCGGCGATCGCGGCCCTGCCGTCCATGGCCGGCCGGGCGCGTCCGTTTACCAATCAGGAGCGCGAGGTCCGAATCGAAAAAGCCAGAAAGCTCATGGCTGCGGAGAAACTCGACGCCATCGTGCTTTCCGGAGGCGCGTCGCCTCTCTACTTCGCCAACGTCCAGTTTGGCGGTGGCGAGCGGCTGTGGGCTCTGGTGATTCCCGTGAGAGCGAATCCTTTCATCGTGTGTCCCGCATTCGAAGAAGCCAGGGCACACGAGCTGCTGGCGAGCACGCCATTCGCGAAGAGCGCCGACATTCGAAGGTGGGAAGAGGACGAAAGTCCTTACGCAAGACTCATCCAGGGTTTGAAGGACCGCGGTGTGAGCGGAGGCCGGATCGGCGTTGAGGAAACCATCAAGTTTGTCTTCGCGGATGGTATTGCCCGCGCGGGCGCGCCCGCCTTCAGTGTTGTCAGCGCGACTCCGGTTACGGCGGGTTGCCGCATGATCAAAGACGCGCATGAGATCGAGTGTCTGCGGATCGCAGGCGAGGCGACAGTGCGCGTCTACGAAGCGGTTTACAAAACGCTGGCTCCGGGAATGACCCAGAGAGATGTGAACGCGCTGATCAACGCCGGCTACGCGGGCGTGGGTTTTCCCGGTGAAGCGAGCCTGAATATTGGCGAGTATACGGCGTCGCCGCACGGATCCCGCGCGCCGCAAACGATTCGCGAAGGCACCATCATCATGCTTGACGACGGATGCCGGGTGGAAGGATATACATCCGACATCACGCGGACTTTTGTGCTGGGCAAGCCCACGGCAAAGATGCGGGAGGTCTTCGAAATTGTGCGGCGGGCGCAGAAGGCGGCGCTGGATGCGGCCCGGCCGGGCGTCCCAAATGAAGCCGTCGATGCAGCGGCGCGCAAGATCATTGCGGATAGCGGGTACGGACCCGGCTTCAAATATTTCACTCACCGGGTCGGCCATGGCCTTGGTCTCGAGATGCACGAATGGCCCTACCTCGCAAAAGGCAACATGTATGGGTGGCCGGCGAATCCGAAGCTACAGCCCGGTATGGTCTTCAGCGACGAGCCCGGTGTTTATATTCCGGGCGAATTCGGTATCCGGCTGGAAGACGATCTGCATGTGACCGAGACAGGCGCGGAACTGCTCACGAAACCCAGCCAGTCGCTGGAACATCCGTTTGGGTAGGTGGCGAAGCGAATGAGGAATTGGATCGGTGCGCTGGTCCTGCCGATGCTGCTGGCCGCGGGGCCATTAATCGCACACCATTCGGCCGCCGCCGAATACGAGGCTAAACTCACAACGCGGCACGGAACTGTCACGCGGGTTCAGTGGATGAATCCGCATGTATGGATTTATATCGATGTCAAGGACGCTCATGGCGCGGTGATCCACACGAAATGTGAAGGCAGCGCACCGAATGGCCTCATCGCGAACGGCTGGAGCAGGGAATCCCTCAAGCCCGGAGATCAGGTGACGATCGAAGGATATGCGGCGAAAGGCCGTCCCGATGGGTTCAAGATACGAACCGCGACACTACCCGACGGCAGGCGTCTCGTGATGGGCCTGCCGCTCGAAGTGGGGCATTAAATCACTCGCAGGCGTCGGTGATACAGATGGATTCGAGCGTGCGGCCTATCGGCGGGGCTTGCATGCCTGCTTTTGTCATCAACTGACGGAGGAGTAGCCCGGCTTCGGGGTGCTGAATGGCCGATTGCACGCCAACGCGGACGAGTCCATCGGCGTAATCCACGGGCTCCCACGTATGGATGGCCAGCTTGCCGCCGCGATTGTCGGTATTGCCGTAATCGCGAACGTCCAGCTTCGCGCCATGGTCGGCGAGCACCTGAATCACGTCCGCGCGCCCTTTATGGGCGGCGCCGTGCAGCGCGGTGCGGCCGGTGTCCGCCTGGGCGTTGACGTCGAGGCCCAGGCCGACGAGCATTTTCACGGCTTCGAGCGTGCTTTCGGGTGACCATTCGTAAGTGATTCCTTCCACCCAGCCGATTCCGGACGCAACCTGCAACGCCGTCACATGCAGCACGGTGTCGATCTTCGGGTCCGCTCCATGGGCGAGCAGAAGCTTCATGAGGACGACGTCGCCCGACTGCGAGGCGCGCAGGAAAGCGGTGGCGCCATTTTCGTCGAGCCACTGGTTGGTGAAGACGGTGCGGGTCTCGGTGCTGTCCTTCATGCGGGCATTGACGTTCGCGCCCTTGTCGATCAGCAGCTTGATGTATTCCAGGTGATCCATGTCCCCCTTGCGGACGGGATAGTCACCGGATTCGATGTTGCGATTGTCTGTCGCCAGGTAGAGCGGGGTCCATCCACCTTTGTTGGTCAGGTTGACATCGGCGCCATGGTCGAGCAGCCAGGCACCGAGTTTATAGAAGCGGTTCTGGGTGGCAGTGAGCAGCGGGCTCCAACCGTAGAGACTGGTCTGGTTGACGTCCGCGCCCGCGGCGAGAAGTGCTTTGACGGAATCGAGATTGTCGGAGCGTACCGCGTAGATCAGTGGCGTCAGACCGCCGCCGTCTTTGGGCGGAGCGGGTCCACGGCGGATGATGCCGGCCGAGACCGCTGCTTCGTCGTCAGTCCCGGCGCCATCGCCTCCACCGGCGCCACCACGGCCACCGCCGCGACCAGCGCGCCCACCACCAGCACGTCCACCAGCACCGCGTCCACCTGCGCCATCAGCAGCCGCCGGGGCGCCGCCACGACCGCGGCCACCACCTCGGCCCTGGCCAGCAGCGCCGCCGATGCCGTTGTTATCGCCGCGCAGAGAGCTGAGGTCGCCCAGATCGAGCGCCTTTCCAGCGGCGAGAGCGGCACCCTGCGCCGCGACCTGTTTGCGCGGATCGTTGGCTTTTCCGAGCGCCGGTCCGCGGCCCCGTTCGGCCGGATCGGACTGGGCTTTGATATCCGCGCCGCGCTGGATCAGCAACTGGATGGCGGGAGCGTGGCCTTCGTCGGCGGCCCACATCAAAGCGGTCGTGCCGCGCAGGGCTTCCTTCGCGTTGATAGTGGCGCCGTGATCGAGAAGCGCTTTGATCGTGTCGACGTCGCCTGTGCGCGCTGCTTCCATCAGCGGGGTTCTTCCCAATGGAAGCTTTTCGTTCGCGTCCGCGCCGGCGTTGAGCAGAGCGGTCGCAATCGCCGCCTTGCCGTTTACGCTGGCCAGCCACAGCGGCGTCGAACCTTCGCGGGTTGCCGTTTTGGGATTGGCGCCATTGCGCAGAAGGAGGTCCACCATTTCCTTGTCGGACTGGTGGACCGCCCAATGGAGCGCGGTTGCCCCATCGTTCTGCGGGGCGTTGACGTCCGCGTGCTGCTGGATGAGTTTCTGAACGGCGGCCTTGTCGCCGCGCATGACGGCGTCCGCGACTTCCGCGGGCGCGGCGCGGCCGACAGTAGCGCCGAAGGTGGCGGCGATGAGTAGAGCGGCGGCAGTCGCGGCGATGCGTTTCATGAGCGTCCTCTTGCGGAGTGTGGTTTACAGATTTTCGATACGGCCGGTGCTGTCGCCAATACTGTCCTCGTGGATGTCGAACCTGTCGAGGAGAGATAGGAGCAGATTGCCGGTGGGGATGGTTCTGGTCGGGAACGCCAGATGGCGCCCGCCCTTGAGTCGCCCGTTCGCGCCGCCGATGAGAACGTGCGGCACGTCATAGTGAACGTGCTGGTTGGAGTTCCCCATGTTGCTGCCGTAGAGAACCAGCGAGTGGTCGAGGAGTGTACCGTCGCCATCCTGCGTTTTGGAAAGGTTCTCCACGAGGTGCGCCAACATCTTTACGTGATACTGGTTGATCTTCGAAAGCGTGTCGATGATCTTCGGATTTTCGCCGTGATGGGAGACGCCGTGGAAGCCGGATGTCGGAGCCTCGCTCGCCGGATAAGTGCGGCCGGTGAGGTCGCGGGCAAAGAGCAGTGTCCCGACGCGCGTGATGTCCGCCTGGAAGGCGAGCGCGAGAAGGTCGAACTGCAGCTTGATGTGCTCGTCGAAAGTTTGCGGCACACCGATTGGAACGCTCATGTCGGCCGGCGCCACCGAAGATGCCTTCATCGCGATTTGCAGGCGGCGCTCGATTTCGCGGACGTTCGTGGCGTAGTTATCGAGCACGACGCGGTCGGATGAACTGGATTCGTTGCGCAGGCGCGAGAGGCTGCCCGTGAGCGAATCGAGGATGCTGCCGTCGCGCTTGCGGCGGGCCGCGCGCTGCGCTGGCGTACCGCCGTCGCCAAACATGCGCTCGAAGACGACCTGCGGATTGAGCTCCATCGGCAGAGGATCGGTCGGCGAGGACCAGGAGATGGTGTTCGTATAAGCGCAGCTATAGCCTTCGCCGCAATTGCTGGAGTTTGCGCCAGGGTCTTCGACCGCGAGCTGCATCGACGGCATCAGATTCTCGCCACCGATCTTCTGGGCGATCATCTGATCAATCGTGGTGCCGACGTAGACGTCGGCGCCGGCGGTCTTCTTCGGTTTGTTTGCGCAGAGGAACGCGGCGGCGACCCAGTGATCGGCGCCTGTCGCGCCGGGAGGCGGTTCGGCCGAGCGGGAGTGCAGCCCGCTCATGATCACGGTTTGGTTGACGAACGGTTCAAGCGGCTTCCAGTTGAAGGGCAGTACCGGCTCGAGAGCGCCTTCTTTGGCGGGGACCCAGTAGCCGGGCGCCGCCCCGTGGGGCACAAAGCATCCGACGAAGCGGGTCTTCGGAGTGGCGGCGGTCTGAGCGAGCGCGGTTGCCGCGGGAATCATCGAATCCAGAAGCGGAAGTGCAAGCACGCTGCCCGCGCCTCGAAGAATCGTCCGGCGCGAGAGGTGTTTTTTGCTGATGAACATGGCTGCTTTTCTCCTTTTAACGCGCACAAAGGATCTTCATCCTGTGCGCGCTTCTCCTTTTCTAGCGGGCCGCCCGCTGGGTTGTGGCTGCGGGCTTAACGCTGCTTTCGACTGTCTTCATGCTGCTTTGGAATGGGGCGCTCTTCACGATCCCCATGACGATTGATGTGAACCTGTATTTGCCCGGCGCCGCATCGCGGACGACCGAGCGGAGGACCGGCATGTCTTCGTACTCCACGCCGCGGCCGAGCGCATAAGTCATCATTTTCTCGGTGACCACGCGGGCGAACTGGTCGGAGCGGCCGACGAGCGAGTCGCGAAGACTCGCCACGCCGTTGATTTTAGTCCCATCCACGAGAACGCCGGAGGCGTCGATCGGGCTGTCGCCATCCTGCGTGCGCCAGGTTCCGATGGCATCGAAGTTTTCAAGACTCAAGCCGATGGGCTCGAAGATCTTGTGGCACGACGCGCAGGTTGGGTTGGTATGGTGCATTTCCATGGTTTCGCGCATCGTCGGCGTCTTCGTGTTGCCGGTGGCATCGGCAGGCTTGTCCTTGATGACCGGAACGTTTGGCGGCGGATCCGGCGGGCTGACGCCAAGGAATGTCTGGAGATACCACTTGCCGCGCGCGACCGGCGAAGTGCGGGCGGCGTTCGATGTCACCGTCAAGAGCGCGCCTTTGCCCAGCAGGCCGCGGCGCATGTCGAGCTCGGCCGGCAAGTTCACACGGCGGAACTGCGGGCCGTAGATATTGGGAATTCCGTATTCTTTGGCGAGGCGCTCGTTGACATACGTGTAATTCGCGTTCAGCAGGTCGATGATGCTGCGGTCCTCACGCATGACGCTGGCGAAGAATAACTCGACTTCCTGCTGATAGGCGTTGCGGAGGTTGTCATCGTAATCCGGGAAGAGGTTCACGACGGGCTCGGCAGTCTTCAGCGAGCGCACGCCGAGCCACTGCCCGGTGAAGTTGTCGACGAGGGATTCCGATTTCGGATCGGCCAGCATGCGGCGGACCTGTTTTTCCAGAACCACGGGGTCCTTCAGCTTGCCTTGCGCGGCGACGTCGATCAATTCATCGTCGGGAACGCTGCTCCACAGGAAGAACGAAAGGCGCGAGGCAAGCGCGAGGTCTCCAACGCGATAACTCTTGCCGGCCGCGAGCGTGGAGGGCTCGGGCTCGTCGCGGTAAACGAATTCGGGATCGGCGAGCAGGCGCTGGAGGGCGGCTTCTATGCCATCGTCAAAGCTGCCGCCGTCGGCGCGGCCGGAATGGTAAAACTCCATCAACGGAGCGACGTCCGAAGCGGCGGGCGGGCGACGATAGGCATGCTTCGCGAGAGTCGACACGATCTGGCGGGCACACGCGTCGTCATTTTTTGCAGCATCTTTCGATCCTGCCTGATCCTTCGCCGCTGTGGGATGACAAACAAAAATTTTCTGACGAGCCAGCGTATCGGTCGCGCCCGCGGCGTTGTAAGGGCCTTCAACCCAAACCTGGCCGACGTGCGGGTAGAACTGGAAGCCCGGGATGGAGCCGGGGGTGTTCATGGTCCGCTCGAAGGGGACGTTCAGCTCGCTGCCCGGTACGTCGTTGGTGGCGAGGAAGGTGACGCCGACGGTGTGGAGTCCGGCTTTGACTTTGATCCGCTGGGTGGAGCGGCCATTACCGGTGGTGCTGGAGATTTCCTTGTCCCAATCGAAGAGGCGCACGCGCTCGCCATCGACGGTGACTTCGAGTTGTTCGCCTTTGACACCGCCGAGAACGGCCTGGAAGTATCCCGTGACGCCTTTGACTTTAAATGTGTATTCGCCGTCGGCGGGGAACTGATATTTAATCAGGATGCCGCCGCGGGTCCCAAATGGAAGCCCTTCGATGTGATAGTTCTGTGCGGTGTCGGAAGGCACTTCGAAGACCGCCTGCGAAGGCGCCGAGACATCGCCGATAGCGAGGCGGCTGATTTTGCCCGCGGCCGAGAGATAAGCTTCCATCAACGCGGGCGACAGGGTGAGGGCACCGGCAATGTTATCGAAGCCGTGAGTCGAATCGTCGGGAGGAAGGAACTTTGAGGCATCCACCTGAAGGCCGAGTACGTCGCGGATCGCGTTCGTATATTCGGTGCGGTTCATGCGGTGCAGGCCCGGGGGCTGCAGATATGTCACAGCGCTGTGATCGAGTTCGGTCTCCATCCAGGTGATGAGGCCTTCGCGAGTGGCGGCGTCCGGTTGGGGCATGCCGGATGGAGGCATCATGCCGGCGCGAAGTTTGCGGACGACTTTCTCGCCGATTTCGGCGTGATCGCCAAGGCGGGCGAAATCGAGCTTATCCAGCTCAAGATTGGCCGTGCGGAGCTTTGCGTTGTGGCAGCCGACACAATATTTGTCGACGACGGCGCGCGCAGCGGTCGAATCGGCGGGTTTGGAGACAGGCCCGGCCTTCGATGCGGGTGGCGTCGCGGGAGCGGCTACGGCCACGTGTCCAAATAGAATCAATGCGATGGGGGCCACGCAGGCGATTCCGAGAAACTTTTTGTACATTGATCCTCCACCCGATAGTCGGTCTATGCGGATGCTATCGGCACGAGTCTATCAAAACGCGGCCCTTAGGTCATCCAAAGGAATGTAAGCTTTTTTAAATCGCAGCATGCGCCAAGGCCGGGCCGGCCAGGAGGACGTGCTAAAAAACGCGGAGCAAGAACGACCAGACGTTTGAACAAATGGGCCCGGCGTGTTCCGCACTCTTTCCTCCTGGATGCGATTACTGCTATGTCAGCGATTCCTCCGACGACATAGCCGATAGCCGCACTACGGGCTTGTGAGTTGGTTGCAGCGGGACCACCAGTGGCAGGCGGGTTGCTCAATCAGAAGTCAGAAAGGGGATTTTATGCGACTTGGATTCGCAACTGTATTACTTTCAGCAATTAGCGTGGTACCGATTGCTTCTGCGTCGACGACTTACCATGCACGGCCCCACCATCACACGGTCTATCGGGGACGGCATCATATCCGGAAGACAGTGAAGCGGGTAGGGGTCGGAGCGGCGGGGGGCGCAGCGGTTGGCGCATTGGCCGGGGGTGGTCCCGGCGCCGCTATCGGTGCGGTCGCCGGCGGTGGCGCCGGGGCACTATACGATCACCATGAGAAAAGAAAGGGCCGATAAATCACTTGGCGGTATCAACGCCGGGGCGCTGTACTTCGTACGGAGCCCCGTCGCCCGAACCCCCGAGGAATAATTGCTGACCATTGGGAAGCCTGAGGTCCCGGCCATTGGCACGATGCGTACCGTCCTTCGACTGGTATCCGTCGACGACGATTTTGTCCCCCGCCTTGAGGGTATTTTTTGTGATGCCTCGCCTCAGCAGCACATTCGGGCTGCCGGCTTCGATAGCCCAGTTTTCAACCGTGCCGTCCGGCTGTTTTACGTCCACGTAAATCCAGCTGTGGGGATTAATCAACTGGACCCTCGTCACGGTAGCATCTGTGAATTTTACGGGTTTTTTCTCGTCGAATTCCGCCGCGAATGCATGATGCGCCTGCATGGGGGCAGGGGATAGCAGCAGAGTCACGGCCGCAGCTACCAGGGCGCCGATCGCAGTTAGTCTGGCTTGCATGAAAACTAGTCTCCTGATCTCTCTCAGCATCTCACAACCATGCCGCTATTTGGCCGGCGGATTACCCGAGATGTAACGCTCCTCAACGGATTCCCCCGGCGGGATCTTGTGGGTAATATCCACATTCATGGTCTTGCCTTCCCAGTGCTTCACGAGCGGTTCTTTGCGCAGATGCCCGTACATGGTCTCTTCCACCATCTCCACGCAGCGGAAATCGGTGAGTTGCGCATTGGCTTCGAGACGCCGGTAGATAGGCATGCTGATCTTCCACTGGCGGGTGAATACCTGCGGGTCCTCAATGGTGGCTTCATAGCGGATGGCGTTCTGACCCATCGGCGTATATCGCTCGTGAACCTTTAAAGCGTCACTATGAAAGTTGCCGGAGCGGTCGAACCAGGTCGCATCGGTGAAGTCCGAAGCTTCGACCACCAGCGTGTCGCCTTCCCAATGGCCGACCGAGTAGCCCATATAGGCGACGTTCGGATAGTCTTCCATCTTGTTCAAGTGGATGGTGCGCTGGGCGTTGGCGTATTCGAACACCATCATGACCTTGGTCGCGCTCTCGATGATCTGAAACGGATGCGGCATATAAAGGCCGCGCGGAATGCCGGGTTGAAAGCACTTGATTTCGGGATCGCGATCGAGCCAGTGTTCCTCATTCTCCTTCTTGCGCGCGGCCGCCCACGGTTTGTAGGGAATCTCCTCGCCTTCGACGATGCCCAAACCTCCCGGGACCCAGCCGATCGATCCGAGAGCGACTACGGGCGCCGCGAGGACGACGGAGCCCGGCAGCAAACCGGGCTGGGCCACCATCGGGCGCGCTTTGTGCGTTTGAAGGTCCCAGTTGGCGGTGTTGTTGGCTTCCCAGACTCCACTGAAATCGGGCTTGCCGGCGATGCGAAGCACCGCGGGCTCGCCAGCCACCGGGGCGGCGGAGGCGGGCGCCGCGCTCTGTGTTACCAGCCAGAAAATCCCTGTAGCGGCAGCTGCCGTCGATGCGGCAATGACGCAGCCTTTGCCCCAACTTCGCATGATTCAAACCTCGTTTCTTCCGCATGGCGCAACAATTCGCAGCGTGCGATGCGGGAAACACCTACGTATACACACGCGTGCCAATAATGTCAACGTTATGCGGCAATCGGTAGTGGCTCAGTTTGAAGATGAAGCCACTTTAACGAATCAAGAGAACTTGATCGCGCTTATGAAAACTTCCGCCGAATCTCCCTTTCCAGTTTAGGCGAATAAAAGGAGAAAATCAAAAAAATGGAGAACGCTTGCCATTAGGGTACACTACTTTTGACGTTATTGGCAATTTGGGGTTTTATTCGTAGTGGGCGGGCAGCACGTGACGATATACGCTCTTGATCCTCTCCTCCATCTGTTCAACGGCCAGCCGCTCTTCCCGCTCTTCCAGCAGCCGAACGATGTCGCTGATCTCCCAGAGGCGGTTCGTTACGCCAGCGGCCATTGCCGGTGTCACCTTGAGCGTCTGGTGGATGCGGACGAAGTTGTAGCGCATGAAGTGCAGCGAAACCGCCGCGATGTGGTTCTCCAGCTTCTTGCTGAAGCCATTCGTCAGCCTCGTGAAGCGGCGCATTGCCATCCGCATCGTGAGGTTCTGGCGCTCCACGTATGACGTGCTGACATGCTTGCGGGCGGGACTTCCGCTGATTGTCTTGCGCTCGCTGGCGACCCATTCCGCAGGGCTATAACGCTTTTCGTTTTCGCCCGAGTCGCCGTATATTTTTATGAGCATTGCGTAGTCGATATCGCCACTGAAAGCGTAGTCAATGGCTTCCAGATAGGGCTTGTGGCCGTCCGTCGTCAACTGCACGCGATTTGCGAGACGTCCGGCCAGATCCTGAATGAACTCGTGCGCAGATTCCGTGTACCGGCTTCCGACCATCCATGACGCAATGAGCTTGGTATCAGCGTCGATGGCCGTCCACGTCCAGATGCTTCCGTACCCCAAGCGGCCCTTCATTTCAGCGGGGACGTTCTTGTCCTTGGCGTAGCAGAACGCCCAGATTTCGTCGCACTGAATCCGCTTGCAGGGAAGGTTGCGAAGCGCCCCGTCCTGGTATTCCGCGCACGCAGCGCCGACTTCCACCAGCAGGTCCGTAATGCTGTTGCGGGCGATCCCCGTCATGCGGGATGTAGCGCGAATGCTGTTGCCCTCGACCAAGGCCGCGATTGCTCTCGCTCGGGTGGCTGAATCAAGGCGGTTCATTACTAGCTAGTATATACCTAGCAAAATATACCTTGCAAGAGTATTATTTCAGAGTTACAGTATTGAAAGAGGATAACCCAGGATGGCCAGAGTTCCGATAACCGTGATGGGCTTTCGCTGCGAGCGATGCGAGCATGAATGGATTCCGCGCGATGTCGAGCAGGAACCTGCGGTGTGTCCCAAATGCAAGAGTCCGTATTGGAATCGCCCGCGCAAAACGACTATGACCACGTACGAAGACTTCCGCGACAAGATCAAAGAAACTCTCGCTGCCGCTGCGGGTCCGCTGACGTGGACTGAGATCCGCACCACGGCATCCCTTCCGCAGAAGTTCCCGAATAATCAGTGGGTTCGACAGTTGGAACCCGACATCGGACTCCAGCGCCTGAAGGATGCCCACGGAATTATAATGTGGACCCTCAAGATGCGCTAACCTGGGTTTGTGCCACAGGTCAATCGCTTAAACCTCCCCAGCATCCCGGCCAAACAGCAGGGTGAATTCAAAGCCTTGTGGAATGAAGGCCGCACAGTCGTGGAGTCCGATTTCTTCACGATTGGCTACACAGGCAGAACGACCGAAGACTTTCTGGCCGCGCTCGTTGCGGCTGGTGTTCGGACGCTGGCAGATATTCGCCAGTACCCCGTAAGCATGTACCGCCCGGATTTCAGCAAAAACAACCTGCGCAACCGACTCGAGCAGCACGGAATCCATTACGTCCATTTTCCTGAGCTTGGCGTACCCCGAGACATTCGCGCGAAGGCAATTGATACGGGGACCAGGGACGTGATCTGGCAGTGGTATGACGAATTTGTAGTCGAGCCGTATGTCGGTCACAACCTGCATCGGTTCATGAATCAGATGGAGCATCCGGTCGCGATGATGTGCACAGAGACAGCGCCGCAAGAATGCCATCGCCATCGGCTGTTCCAAGCGTTAGAATCTATGGGATTGAAGGGATTTGATCTCTAGATTTGGAATTCGCGGACCCCTACAAAACGGAGCGCGTACTCGTCGTCGTCCGCACTTACCCGACGCCAGCGCGTACTGGTGTCGAAGTTTCCTGTACCGCCGCGATATCTGAAGACGGAAAGCGCTGGCTTAGGCTTTTCCCAATTCCGTATCGATTTCTCGCATCAGATCAGCGGTTTCGGAAGTACCAATGGATCGATGTAGCGATGCGAAAATCCACGAAGGACGCTCGCCCGGAAAGCTACAGGATTCAAGAAGACTCAATCCGTATCGTCTCTCAGGAGCTTTCGAGCGCCAATGCGTGGAGTGCCCGCAAAGACTGGATCGTCCCCCTGAAATCTCACTGCATGTGCTGTTTAATGCGGGAACTTGACGAGAAAAAGCATCCGACCCTCGGATTTTTCAAGCCCAAAGCGATTACCAAGTTCACGATCCAGCCAGACGACGCGTCGTGGTCGGCCTCTCAGCTTGAGATCCTTCGGCAAAAAGATTTGTTCGTCCAGGGACCCGAAGTCGAACTGCAAAAAGTACCTTATAAATTTGTGTACAGTTTCACTTGCGACCACGCCTCCTGCCGAGGGCACAACATGAGTTGTACCGATTGGGAGATGGGGGAATCGTGGAGGAGCTGGAAGGAAAAGTACGGCGACGACTGGAAAGATAAGTTCCTACAGCGATACGAGAAAGAAATGATCCACGAGAAAGACACCCATTTCTACGTTGGAACGATTCACCGGCACCCGAAGAATTGGATAATCATCGGCCTGTTCTATCCGCCAGTTGATCCGCAGGCCAGTCTACTTGGTCTTTGACGCACCACGTTTTTTCGCCAGCTTTCCCAAGCTGATGACCGCCTTTGGCTTCTCTACCGGCGGAGGCTTCTCCATCTGACCCGTCGCGATCAGCATTGTTTCGTAGGCCCGGACGTTCATGTCCGGCTTCCCTTTGCCACGGTTTGTGGATTTGTTCGGCACTGCTACCAGCGTGCGGAATCGGATCGAAGGTGTCAAGAGCGGGCGGGTTGAACTAATTTTCTAATTGAGCCACTACCCGGCAATCAGAAGCACTTACAGGTTTTGTTCCGCGGGATTGCCGCCGCGCGTTTGACCGCTTTGCAGGGCGGTGATATTCTCACGAAGCGAGGAGTCATTAATAATGCGCGGGTTTTCACCAGGTCAACGTTACGTGATGCCATTGGTTGCGCTGGGTGGTGTTCTGGCGCTTGCGTCGTTGGCCGTGGTCGGGATCACAGGTCAGACGCCGGCCGCGTCCCCGAAGCCCAATGCGGGAAAGGCTACAGGAACCAAATCGGCGGGGACCTCCCGGGGCGGCGCCGCACCCCGGACGGCGTGGGGCGATCCGAACTTGCAGGGCACATGGTTCGTGCTCTACGATACGCCTCTCGAACGCTCCTCCGCGAATGCCGGCAAGGCCTTCCTGACGGATGCGGAAGTGGCGGCGGCGAATCAGGCCAAGGGGTTGAATCCAGGGCGAAATATGCGATCGCGGAATGCCGAACAGGACGTCAGCGGCGCTTACAACGCGGTGTTCAATTCAGTTTTGCGGACCGGAAAGCGCACGTCGATGGTGATCGATCCACCGGATGGAAAAATTCCGCCGCTGGTCTCCGGCGCGCAACCGGAAGGCAGAGGCGGCCGCGGCGCCGGACGTGGCGGGTTGGGTGTGGGTGGCGGGCAGAACGACAATCCCGAGACGACCGCGCAGTCGCCGCGCTGCCTCGGAGTTCCGATGCCGTTCCTCCCACTGAACACGGTTTTCGCGCAGGGTACCGTAATGCAGCTCGTGCAGTCACCGAAATCCATCGGCATATATATGGAAGACGACCATGCCGGCGGAGGGAACCGCGTGATTTTCATGGATGGACGCCCGCATGCACCGGCTGGCGCGAGGTTCTACCTCGGAGACTCGCGGGGCCACTGGGATGGGAACACCCTGGTTGTCGAAACAACGAACTTCTCGCAGGGATTTCGCGGGTCGAACCCGGACACTTACAAGATGACCGAACGCATCACGCGGGTGGATGCAAACAACCTGCATCGTGAAATCACGTTCGAGGATCCGAAGACGTGGACGAGGCCCTGGACAGTGCTCATCGAGATGGGCAAGGCGGACGACAGCAAGCATATGATTTTCGATTCCGCGTGCCACGAGGGGAACTACGGGATGACAGGCATTCTCGCGGGCGCCCGCGCGGAAGAGAAAGCCGGGAAGAAATAACCGCCAGTATCGCGATTCCAAAGTTTCGTTCACTAATGGCGCGCATGGCGGTGTTGATGGGGAGGCCGATTTCCAAAGTGGCCGCCGTCCCGCCCAACATGCGCTCGTGAATGAACTTCGGAGACGGACACGAGAACTGTGCTATTGGCTGCGGCCGCAAGTGCCGGGCCAGCCCTCCGTACAAGCGAGGGCGTAGAGTTCGGCCGGCGTCCGTTGACGGATCTCTCCTTTGCTGCCCCGCAGGATGATGGGATAGTCCGCAAGGGTCGGCGGCGCGCTGTTGAGAGCGCCTCCGGTGGTCATCGTCCTGAGATTCCGGCAGGCGGGTTGGAAGCCCAGCTCACATCCGTGGGTGAGAGGTTGCAATGCTTCGACGGGATCGGCTCTGCGAAGGTCCTCGCCCGAACGCGAGAGCACGATATCGAGCATGCCGGCTTCGTTGCACGCCCAGCCGGAGCCGCGATTGCAGGAATTCTCCGTCAGGTCCGCGAGGTAGGGGCAGGCATAGGGCCGGCCGTCCGAGCACGCCTGGCGCCAGAACGGCATCCACTGCCCTGGATGTTTGTCGCCGACTTGCTGCGTTGCACTGAGCACTATGAATACCGATGCCCAAACGGCGGTCCAGGCGGCGTTTCGCGCGCGTGGAACAAGGGCACGCCCGATCGCAGCGGGATCGAGCGCACGCACGAAACGCGAGCGCGCGAGGCCGTCGATCGCTTTAACGAACAAATTCAGCAGCGGGACCTGCAGCAGCTTGTCGTAAAACGTCGGTAGCCCGCCGCGTCCCAGAAGCTCGTAGAGGGCGATGGTGCTCAATCCGTAGAACGCGCCGTAAATGACGCGGCCCAGCTCGGTCCGCGGCGAGGTGGTGGGGTCGTTGAAAAGAAGGTGCATCCCGAGGAAGACGGAAATCGGGATGTAAGAGTCGTAGAAAAAATAGATGCCGGTAGCGGCGAAGTAGAGGCGTCCGAATAACCACGTGGCGACGACCGCGGACATTGTCATCGAAGTCACACCGAAGAGTAACTGCCCCGGCAGCCCGGCAAGAAACAGCATCAGATACATCTGCGGCGGGTAGAACTGCGTGGTGGCGATCTGCTGCCCCCAGGTGATGTCGCTTGTGCCTGTAGCCAGAAGTATCAGGGAAAACACGGCCAGGGGAAGCGACGACGGATTGAAGATGTGAGTGCTCCGGCCGTCGCGGTTCCAGTGAACGAACTCCTTGGCGGCCAGCCCGAGGGCGATCATCAGGAACTGCAGGTAAAACCAGTCCGGCTTGAACCAAAGGAAGAGGTTGATGCTGAAGATGACGGGAAACTGCGCGAAGCCGAGGATGCAACTATCCCGCCTCGACCAGCAGAGCAGCATGTCGAACGCGTACGCGAAGAGGAGTTGCGCGAGAATGAACCAAGCGAAGGCGACAGCCTGCGGCCAATACCAGCCCCAATACAACAGGACGGCGCCCTGGGCGCAGGCCTGCACATAGTGTTGCTTCTTCGGAACGACATGCAGCGTGAGTGTCCGGCCGCCGCGGCGCGAAAGCAGCAGCAACACTGCGTTCCATGCGGAGAGGGCGGCGGCGGCGCCGAGGACCGCCAAAAAGGCTCGCGCATTGCCGTGGATTTGCGGCAGAAATGCGGCTGCTGCCAGTGCTCCGGTGAAGGCAAGCGGCAGAAGAAGCGGCGTCCGGCGCGCCAATTCAGAGGGCCTCAGGGGGCTGCCGGAACGCATTCGACATGGTCGATGACCAACATATCAACCGGCATCCCGCGGGTCTCGGGACGCGGCTCTAATTCTTTCGATACCACCCGACGGCCTCAATGGCAGTGGGGTCATGCTCGCTGTAGCGAACAGTCGTAATCCCGGCTTCCCTCATCGAGCCGGCGGGGACCTCCGGCAGCTTGTCGTTTGTCAGCAGGAGGCCGCCGGGCTTCAGCATCGCGCCGATGTTCTCGAGCGCGAGCGACTGCTGGAATGGGTCGTAGTAGACAAAAATGTTGGTGCCCACCACCAGGTCATAGCGTTCCGACGGCGAGAGGTCTCTGCGTTCGAGAACAATATTGAGGTCGATCGGCTCACTCGCAAGCACCACATCCGGACGGATGCGCACGGCGCGCGTTTCGAGACCTTTGAAAAGCTCCGGGGGCCGGACCGGCGGGACCGAGGTGCCGATCTGGTCGCCCAGCGCGCGCCAGTAATCGACGAGAGCCGGCGGCCACGGACGGTCGACATCGCGCGGCAACTGGATCACGTAGCTCTGGTTCTTCCGGGCGCGTTCACGGGCGTGCTGGACGTGGTCAATCACCCGCGGGCTGATATCCAATATCGCGATCGACAACTTGCGGCCGGGCGCGAGACCCAGACGCAGCAGCGAATCATACAGCGCAAAGGGCTGCACGGTTTGCTGCGGATAGTAATCGTAGCCCGATTCCTCGTTCTTGTCGATGAAGTCGAGGCCGGGTCCGACGACGGCGACGCGGGCCACCTGTCCCTCCCGCAGAACGCCTCGCGTTTTCAGGTCGCGCAGGGTTTGTTCGAGCGCGAAGTCCGGAAGAATTGCGGTATCTAGCGAGACCCCGCGGTCGCGGAAGAGCGATGAACGATCGAGGATGGAATCGGTGTCGTGCTTCGCTTCGGCCGCGCGCTTTGCCAGCGCCGCCCTTTCCTGAAGCACGCGCTGGAGATTGCTGTAGATGAAGACGCCGGTATCGGCAGAGGCGCTGCCAGGGTTGAGACCTTTGCCGCGCAGCAGGCTGTTCAGGAAATCCAGGCGCTCGTTGCCGTGTGGATTGCGCAATCCAGCAACCAGATCGTCGACGCGCGCTCGCAAAGTGCCTGCCTTCGAAGCTTCGGTGATGTTCTCGATCCTGATTCTCGGCTGTTTGGTGAAGGAAGTTCCGAACAGCAGGAGATTTACCATCGAGTCGAGGTCGCCCTGTTCGAGACGTGCGCGGATGGCTTTGTCCTGAGCTCGCGCCCAGCTGTTCCACTTTGCCTCATCGGGTTTTTCCAGCTCTGCAGGGAGCTGGGCGCGGCGACTATCAAGGATGGGCTTTACAGCCGCAAACGGCGCCAGCTTTCCATCCGCCGCAAGCAGGGCGAGAGCGGTGAAGCCGAGAAGTGGAACGGGAGAAAGCCTCATGGAAGGAAGTGAAATCCGGTGCCCGGCCGCCATTTTACTCCGGGAGTATTCGATGGAACAAAAAAATAGCGGCTCGGAATCGTGAAGGATTCCGAGCCGCGAGAGTGAACCGCCGGCGACCGTTAGAACTGGAAGCGGGCGATGATCGTCCCGGTCCGGCCCAGCAGCGCAGTAGCGCCGGCGGTCGGTGCGGGATAAGCGTTAGGCGCGTTGTAAGCGTTGATGACGCCAAAGCCGCCGGTCAAAACGCCAGCCCCGTTTTTCGACGGTGCGGTCTGCGGGTTGGTGACAATCGGATTCGGCATGATGGTCCGGTTGAAGATGTTGACAAACTCGCCCCGGATGTAGAGGTCGTACTTGCCTTCTTTGCCAAGGCGGAAGTGACGGCCGATATTGGCGTTTTCACGCGGCTGACGCGGACCACGGAAGTCCGAGTAGTACCGGGTAGAGGTAGCCGTCCCGGTAGCCGATGTCGAAGCGCCACCGCAAACCGAGTTCGCCGGGCAAGGCGCCCACGCGGCCGGGTTCAGAACCACGTCCGTATAGGGGTTGTAGCTGTGGATATCGTTAATATCTTTCAGGTACAACGGCTGGCCGGTGCGCACATCCTCGCTGCCGAGGAAGTTGGCGGTGACGTTGCTGACCGGAGGCAGAAGGAACGCGCCGCTCTGGTATTGCGCGAAGAAGCCAAACTGCCAGTCCTTCGTTGCCATATTTGCGTATTTCGGCAGGAGCGCGAACTTCGGCATGGTGTAAGTGATGTTGAAGGTCAAAGCCTGCGGCGGAATTTGCTGCAACACCCATGCGCTACCGCCGGGATTGAAGAAATCCTCCGGGGTGGGGCGGCTCAAGCCTTTGGCCCAGGTGTAGGCGCCGTTGGCCTGGAGGCCATGCGAGAGACGCTTGGTCAGTTTGATCTGCAGTGAGTCATACCGCGAGTCGCCGGTTGCCGAACCGGTCGGAGCCAGCGCGCCGAACTGCGGATACGGATAGAGCGCACTCAACAGGCTTGTGCCGGTGAAGCCCGCATAAGGCGAAAAGTTCGGGTGACCCGAGGCGGCAAGCTTTGCCTGCACAGCCGCGTTCGAAAGCGGCTGGGTCAGGAGCGCACGGTCGCAGTCGTTGCCCGGCGTGCAGGTAATGCCAGCCGGCGCATAGTTATAACCGGCGGGTCCAGTCCCCGGATATGGATACAGCCCGTAGCTGGCGAACGTCGCGGGCGAAATCTGGCTAAGGTAGCCGAGAGGGCCGTTTGGTTCCCAGACGCCGCGGTTGGCAACGTACGATGCATCGACGTAAAGGCTGCCGGTGAGCTCGCGCTCAAGTCCGATGCTCCACTGGTTCACGCGGGGCGGACGAAGCTGGTTCGCATCGGGCGCATAATTCGCAGGCGTGCCGCCGACGCTGATCACGCCGCTTGCCGGGTTGATGGCCGGGTAGCGGTTCGGGTCGGTAACCGGCCACACGGTCGGGATAATGGAGCCGGGGGTCTCGATGTTGACGAACGGATTGATGCCGGCCAGGGGATAGACGCCATTCGAGGCGATAACTCCGCCTGCGGAAGCCGAAGCAAACTGGTAGTTGACACCCCAACCGCCGCGGAGAACTGTCTTCTGGTCGAGCTGATAAGCGACGCCGAGGCGCGGCCCGATCGCATAGGGATACGTGTTCTGGTAGAACTTGCAATTGCACGTGCTGGCGTAGACAGTAGCGCCGAGGATCCCGCCCGCATTGGCGTTCGGGGTTGTCGGGCTGAACTGGCCGAGCCGTCCGTCCGTCTCCTTGTAGGGGGTTGCGTAATCCCACCGCAATCCATAGTTGACCGTGAGCTTGCGGGTGACCTTCCAGGTGTCCTGCAGGTACAAGCCCCACTCCTGATTGCCCTGTTTGTAGTTCAGCTGTGGCGTCTGCGTGGGGCCAGTCGAGCTGCCGAGCGCGGTGGTGCCGTAGTCGCCGAGCAGGAAACTCGCCATCCCGAAGCCCATGGACTGCCCATTCAGACTGTTGGTGGGATTAAACGGCGCCGATGTCGCGTTGGTGCCGGTGGCAAGCGTTACGCCCGCAAAGGATCCATTGAGAGCCCCCTCCAGATAAACTTCAGCGCCGATCTTAAAGGTGTGCGCTCCGTGTATCCAGGTCGCGTTGGCGATGAAACTGGGCTTCTCTTCGAAGTTCAAAGTCTGGATCTGACCGGAGGTGCCGATATTCTGCATTCCGCCCAGGGTATTGCCGCTGCATGGGGAAACTGGAGGGCCGCCGGGAATCGCTACGGGCGTGTTGCAAAGTCCCGTGATGCTGGGGAACTGGCGATGGATAAGGAAGTTGCTGAGCCCCAGCGATGCCGGGTCGAAATTCAGGTCTGGTGCGTGATCGTCGAAGCGTGTGTGATAGTAGCCCGCGCCGAGGTGCAGGAGCAGGGTCGGCGACAGAGTGCGATCGTAATTCACGCGAGTTGTGTAGGTCGGGATGAAGGTGCCCCGATAGCCGCCAATATTCTCCGGCAGGCCATCCGCATTGCCGAGCGGCGAAGAAATCTGGCTCTCGGTGTTGATCCGCGACCAGTAGAACGAAAGCTTGTCCCTATCGGAAATATTGTGGTCGACTTTGATTGAGGGAATGGCCGAATACCGGCTACCGCCAATGGAAGCGGTGTAGTTGCCGGTAAGGTTATTGTTCTGCGCCGCAGGCAACAGGCCAAGTACTTTCAGCGAGACGGGGTCGAACCGGCTTATGGGGATTTGGTTGTTGGCGAACGGTGTGGCGGTGCCGTTGGCGAGCCGCGTCGTCGGGTCGAAGATTTCGTTCGCATACACCGGACGGCCCGCGGGATCGGTCGTAATCGACGCGGTTGGAACACCGAGCGAACTGCAGAGGCTGCAGGTCCCGTTCGGGGAGATGGCCGAGAAGTCGCCTTTCAAATACGCCGCCGCGGGAACCGTGTCGGTGAATGAGTAGAACGAGCTTTCGAGAAACTCCTCGTAGTTCCAGAAAAAGAATGTCTTGTTCCTGCCGTTATAGATTTTGGGGATGATCACCGGGCCGCCAAGAGTGCCACCGAAGTCATTGCGGCGATTTGTCGGCCGCATCTTGCCGCCGCTCCCACCCTTGGTGCTGCCGGGGCCGCCGCTGATGGTGAAGGGATCGCCGGCATTCAGGTCTTCATTCACGAAGTAGTCGTAGCCGGTGCCGTGGAACGCGTTCGTTCCGGACTTCATGGTCATGTTGATGACCGCCGAGCCCGCCTGTCCGTATTCCGCCGCATAGTTGCTGGTCTGATAGGAAATTTCCTGAATCGAATCGGCGCTGGGCTGGCCCATCTGCGTGTAGTCGTAAGTTCCGAACAGGCGCGAGGTGGAATCCTGGCCTTCGACGCGCATCGTTTCCGTCATCGCGCCGCCAAGGCCGTTGAGGGTAAACTGTCCGCTGCTCGCGTAATTGCTCACGCCTGGCAGTGTCTGCAGCGTGTTGTAGGGATTGCGCACGCCGGTAGAACCCGAGTTGGCGGTGCCGATGCCGAGAAGCGGAAGGTCATCGAGCTGATCGATGGAGACGTTGTGGCTCACATCGCCGCTTTCCGTCTTCAGCAGGGAAGCCTCGGCGGTAACTGTCACCGTTTCGGTCGTGGCATTA
>DATAZF010000215.1:0-15776 GCA_036272235.1 Bryobacteraceae bacterium
GGCCCGACGAATCCGGATGTCCCGGCCGGGCAGCCTTTCTCGGGTTCGGCACCGACGACGAACCCCGTCACGGTCCTGATTAACAATATTTCGGTTCAACCAAGCTATTCCGGCGAGACGAGCGCCGGTCTCTATCAACTGAACCTTACAATTCCGGCAAACCCCGGTGTCGGAGATCTCCCGCTACAGGCGACGGTAGGAGGGGCGCAGACACAGCCAAATGTCGTTATATCGCTCGATGCGTCGGCATCATCCGTGCAGATAAAAAGCGTCGGATTCTCCATTCTCATAAACCTTATAGGGAGCGGAAGTTCAACGGTCGGCACCGTAGTTCTTTCCGGTCCGGCACCCGCTGGTGGCGTTCTCGTATCACTCGCTTCAAGCTCAAGTGCGGTGTCCGTCCCCACCTCGGTGTTGGTGCCGGCAGGTTCGATGAACGCCCCTTTCACCGCGACGACGGGCTCTGTCTTTGGAAGCCAGCCTGTCACGATCACGGGTTCATACGCTGGCCAATCGGTTGTTACCTCCCTTACAGTGACCTCGGCTACGGCATCATCGCCATTCACCGAGATGATCGTCGTACCGACATTCCAGCCGAGTGGATATCCCACGATAACGACGGCGACGTTCACAGTGACGCCCGACGCGGGCAACGCCACGTATACGGCTTGTATCGACGGCTGCCAGTCCGGTGCGGTATTCCTTAACGGCACCACGAGTGACGGCAAAACATATATTTTCAACACGCTGCAAGGCGGGCACAGCAACAACATTCTATTTGCGGGAAGTAGCACGGGGCTCTTACAGCTTTCGAGTGCATCCCTTACCTTTGCAATCACCCAGACAAACGCGATCTCCTCAGGCAACATTGCCAATGGAACGATTGCCGGAACGCTCATTGCGACAGGCACGCCGTATGGGGCATCGGGAAGTGCGGTCACTTTGTCCGGTCCGTTATCAGGAACGTACTCAGTGGTTAAGAATTAGGGTCGTCATCGATTGGGGGACTCCACGGCGTTTCCCTAACCGAACTTCCCGCCGGGGCGCGTTCAGATCGAGCTAATCTGGTACGGCTCCGAATAGTAAATGATCTCCTGCTGCGGAGCGACCATGTTCCAGCGGAGGAGCGCCTGCGTCATCGCGTCGACCTGATCGTCGTGCGCCCAGAGCGGATACGGCAGATAGATGTTGCCGGCCTCGATCAGCGGGCTGACGGCGGCCGCACGGGCGATCTTGCCGCCCTCCGGATTCACCGGAAGGATGCCCGAAATCTCGCGCGTTAACATCTGAATCACGGCCGAGCCGTTGGCCTTGTCCTCGATCAGCTTGGCCATGCAGCCCGGCCATTTCGCAGAGAGTTCGCGGACGGCCTGCACCGTCGCTGGACAATCCATACGCGCGCCGGACCTGATCGCCAAGCATGTAAATCGGGCCGAGCGTGGCCCACACTTGTCCCACGACGTAATCGGAGGTGTCCAGGTCCTTGAATGCGCAGTCCCACGATTGGATCTGCTCATCGACCCGGTGCGGCACCTCGATCGCAGGGACCGACATCTGGCTGCCGTCCGGCAGGGACACGACCACGGGCGGGAGGTTCGCTCCCCGCGGCTGAAAATACTTAAACCAGTGCCGCTTGAAATACCGCCGCCGGCCGGGGAAGGCCGTTGTTGAAGCTGGCCTGCAGCCGCGTAGCTGCCGAGACTGCACTTCAGCGTCTCCATCTCCTTCGGCCCGAAGCGTTCCGGCCAGAGCAGTTCGCCGTGCTCCGTCCGCGGGTCGTTCCAGCCGATGGATGTCGAGCACCCCAGCTTCTCGTGCTCGGCCGGCAGACACAGCTGCTCCCACCCACCCTGCTCGATCAGATGTCCGCTCAGGTCCAGTTGATGGCACCGCCGCGTCACGACGACTTTCGAAGCCGTCCTGGGATTGTTGAGCCGTGTCGACATGACAATGTCCCACCAGTCGCGCGTCCCTTTGCGGACGGAATCCGATTCGGCTTCCTGAACGTTATGCGGGTCGTCGCAGACCACACGATCGCCGCCCTCGCCCGTCGCCGCGCCACCCCCAAGTGTGTCATGATGCGATTCGGACGCAAAAGGATATCCTTATTTGATGGATTTCGTACAGCTCTCTCGAAAACTGCCCTCGCTTTAATCGCCATCATAACTGCCGTCGTTTCCGCTCATGCACAAAAATCCTCCTCGAGCGGTGCAGCCGAGACGGCGCTCACCATGGCGCCCGACTACACGATTACGTTGGCCGGCACAGATAATGAAGGCAAATATTTCCGCTTGAATCACATAGCTAAGGACGGAACAGTCTACGAAACCATCGACTTAATCAAAACCGGCCAGAACGGTCTCTTAACAACATATTCCGGCACCAAAGGAACATATACTCGCAATGCTGCCGATGGCACGCTTCAAGAGCCGTTGGGCGCCGAACCGAGGCGGTTACCGCCGACTGCCGGCGTAGAGCCTCCCTTGACCCTCATGAAAACTGGGCCGACGTTCAGCTTACGTACCACCGCTACGCCGACCAAACTTCAGAGCACCGTCTTGCCTGACGGACAAGCAGCGCTTCGAGACGGGTTAGTAGATGGCCGACCCGTGAAACTGCTTGCCACCGAGATCCGTGGGGGCATTCCTCACGAGATTGCTGTAACTCCGATCGGCGCCAGACTTGACGAAGAGTTCTATGTGAGAATTTCCAATCCCACACGCGATGATGAGCCGTTGGTCTTTGGAGTTCTCGATAACAACGTTGTTACCGCTTACTCTGCTGTACCTCAAGGGCTCGGAAGCAGCACCGCGGCAACAACAGCGTTAACGGCTAGGCCACAAGTGAGCACTCGCGACAATTCCATCCCTGAAGCAGCCCGCGCGGAAACAAGTAGTCGCCTTCAACCTGCACGGGTCTCGTCGATCATTTACCCCAGCGGGTCATTCCGAGTCGCCTCTCGCCCAGATGGAACCAAGGATTTCAGCATTCCAGCAGCTGATGGAAGCACCAATACATTCCATGTCAAACCATTATCAGTTAATGGCGTTGCGTCAGACGTTGCGTTCGTTTTGATCGATGCGACCACAAACGAAGTAAGGGAGGTGAACGGAGTCATCACTGAATTTACTCTGATCGACTCTCCAATTCGTGACCTGAGCGTTTCCGAGCTGATAAGAACCGATTTTCCCATACGAAGTCCAACCACGCCGCAGACGGTGACGACGACACAGCCGAGCAATCCCGCGCGAACCCAGACCTCAGGCATCCCGCCAGAAGGTAACTATCATTCCGAAAAATACCCCGTGCACGCGGACAAAGATGCCAGCGGCCGCTTTTTTTATCATTTGACGCTTGCCGAGGCCATTCCCGCCATTTCAGTGGTTCCCAGGCTACCCACGGATCTATTCAAACAGTACGGGACGCTGTCTGCGCCCGGGCAGGCTCTTACGAATATATTTGGAATTCGGCTTCCCTATACCCTGGCAAATGTCATAGCCAGTACTGACTACACTCAGATCGAAGGCAAAGACGGTGACCGCCAGCGGGATTGGATGTTAATCGATAACGGAAACAACATCACGTATTTTCAGCTGGCGCCAGCGCACGAACTGAAAAAGGGTACCGACGGAGCGTGGACAACCCATGTCAGTAAGGATCCACCTCCATTGCACGATCTGAAAAAGGGGGCCAGGAAATAGATAGCCGGACATTGAACTTCGTCGAGGGGTCGCGGGGGAGAGTGGGGTTAACCCAAAATCGCGGAGGCATTGCGCCCAGCAGGTTTTGCGTTGTGTGTGCCAGTACGCCCCGCTCCACAATTGACGAATCGACCGCAAACGGCTCGGGTTCTACCAGGGCAGCATGTTCGTCCTGCACGCGGTATCCAGTGCCCAACAGGGATGCCGCCACACGCGATCGTTGCCCTTGGAGGGGGGATCGCCGACTTGAATATAGCCGGGAAACGATCGAATCCCCTGTAGTGCCGAGACCCAGCCACCATTACGGTCTGGGTCCTTACCCCTTCGCAATTGGTGGCATGCCTCGAACGATTCCTCTGTCTCGAAAAGCAGATATCCATTCGCGTCGAGGAGCGCTCCGGGGAACTTCGTTAGCTCGTGGAACCAGTCACCGGTCTTGCGGTAGAGCGGCTGCCGGACTTCGAGACCCCATCGCCTTGCGATCTCCCTGCCAGTCCGATTCTCAGGCGCAGAGACTTCGGAGGAGGCCAACCCAGTAGTCCTGCGTTCGTCGGCGAGCCACGCTTCGACGTGCCCGGCGGTAGTGGCCTGGTTCAGCCGCACCAGGATCCCAACACGTTTCTTGCGGTTGCCCGAGCCCTTCGCACCCGGCTCCCTACTGGTCGTCTCCTGGGCTCGCCCTATGTCTAAGCGCAATCTCCTGAAATCGTCATACGGGCTCATCTGCCACGGAAATGATCGGCCGCGCAACATCTCCGAGGCGATCTCCCAAAGAAAATACACCTTGTCCCGGGTGGACGTAAATGTCTTCTGACGAGCGACTTCAGACGGCTTCAGCCGTAACCGCCCGACTTTCAGTCGTCACGGATTCTACCGACTTCAGCCGGTAGTCGTTTAACCTCGCCGATGATCCGTAAATACTTCGACTCAACCAACGCGGGCGACGTTGTTCACCCGGTCAATTCTTAGCCGCGGAGTTTGGCAGAAAAATGGACTTCAGAATCATGCCGTGGACGCCCTTCTTGCCATCCACTAACTGCGTGATGTGAAAATCGGCGGCAACGCTTGTCAGCATATAGGCGTCGTCCTTGTTCATGCCCTTCTGCGTGACCAGGAAATCGATCATTTCGCGCACCGCGATCCGGGTCGCGATCGCGAGTTCCTCATCCATTCCCATCACGATGTAATGCGTAGGCGTCTCGCCGCGTGGCCACGTCAGATGCATGTCCTTACGCACGACGAACTGGAACGTGCCGACGAGAGAAGTTTCCATCGCCTGGATATCCACCTCACCGTCACCCTGCCCAGCGTGCGCATCTCCCACTTCGAACAAGGCGCCCTTCACGTGGACCGGCAGATAAAGCGTTGTTCCGGCCACGAACTCCTTGTTATCCATATTGCCGCCGTGAATCCAGGGTGGCGCGCTGTTGTAGCGGCCCGCCGATTCCGGCGGCGACACCCCCATGCTGCCGAAGAACGGCTTGAGCGGAATTTCGATGCCGTTGCCGAAGATCCCCATCATGCGTTTTTCATCGAGCTTGATGATCTTCGAGCGGGAGTAGGGAAAGTCTTCTTCCAGAAATCCCGCCGTCGAGCGAAATGCGTTCATCGCATAAGGCACGCCAAGATCGATCTTCTGGATGCGCACTTCCAGTACGTCGCCTGGCTCGGCGCCCTCGACGTACACCGGCCCGGTCAGCGTATGACCGCCTGGCCCGCGATCCTTGATCTCTTTGCCGATGCGCTCGAATGCCTCTGGGATCTGCTCTTTCGGCACGCCTGCGGCGATCGCGCGTGCGGCGCCGCCCGTCGCCGTCTGGATCTTCACCGTATCGCCGGATTGAATCTTCAATACCGGCTTCGCTTGCGACCAGTAATAACCGACCACGACGGTTTCAGCCGTCGCCTTCAATTCGTAACTGGCCGCGCCCGCGCGACCCGCCGCCAGGCCAGTCAGCGCAAGCACCATCACTCCGAGCCTCATCAGAACTCGATCCGTCCGGCGAATTGCAGCATTCTGGGTGAGAAGGCCAGATCCGCGTTCTGCACCGGAGACCCGTAAGTCGCCACGTTGACCGACGTCTGGTAGCCTCCGAAGTTGGAATGGTTGAGCAGGTTGAACGCCTCGATCATCGGGATGAAGCGAACGCGGTCTTTCAGTATGAATGCCTTCGAAAGCCGCATATCGACGCGCTCAATCGGATTTCCAATCAGCGAATCGCGTTTTACCAGGTCGTAGGCGACACCTGCGACCGTCAGTGGCGTTATGTTCGACGGCGACCCGTAATAAGCGGACGATGCCGTAAACAGCCGGTCCGACACGCCCGAAAGCCCGAACGGATTCTGGTTCGCCGACACCGAGAAGTTCTGGCCCGAGCCGTAGTGGAATGAACCGCTCAGCGTGATCCCCCACTTCCCGACGTAAGAGCCGGCGAGCGTCAGAGTGTTGTACTGATTGTCCGGCGACACTGCCCACTCCGAAGCCAGATCGAACTGGTTGTTCGGATAGTAAAAAGCACCTGTGGTCGAGTCTTTCAGCCGCGCCAGAGTGTAGGCCGCGGACGCCGTGAATCCCTGCGAGAATCGATGCTGCAGAGAAACCTGCAGCGCGTCGTTGATAGACCCGGCAGCGTCGGGAGTCGTGAAATTCAGAATGCCGACGAAGTTCGGATTGGGACGCGCGGTCGCCGGGTTGACCGCATAACCTGTCGCGGGGTTGTAGAACAGATTTGCATCCGTCCGGATCCAGTCGTGATAGATGCGCCAATGCACATAATCGGCCGTCAGCGTCCACGTCTTCGTGATCTGCTGCTCCACGCCGGCACTCATCTGGAAAGAAAACGGAGTGTGAACGTCCGGAGCCAGCGGCTGAATGGTCTGGGCGCTGATCGGCACCGCGCCCGACAGAAACTGCGCCCCGGTCACGCTGCCGAACGGCGCCTGAAGATTGATCGGATTCGCCGCCGTTGCCTGAATGGCGGGAGAGATCGTCGTTTGTCCATTGAACAGCGTGTCGTCGTACGTCTGATTGGCCTGAATATCGGCGTAGAACGTGCCGGCGCCACCGCGAATGACCGTGCGGCGAGATCCCGTCACATCCCACACAAAGCCGAGGCGCGGCTGGAAGAGCAGGTTGTCGTTGTAATGCGGCGTCTGGATTCCGCTCTTGAGATACAAGTTGGGGTTGAAGATTCCGAGGTCGTTGTCGTAGCGAACACCGAGATTCAGAGTCAGCCGGGGACTAACCTTCCAGTCGTCCTGAAACCAGAATCCCATCGCATTGGTGGGAATGCTGAAGTCGAAGTTTCCGAAGCCCTGCGTATAACTCGTCGCATATGGACTAAGTGCGGCGATGTTCCACGTTGAGGGATCATTCCACACCGGAAATATCTGGGCGAGATTCAGCGTGCTTACACCCGACGAAAAGCCCAGCACCGTTCCGCGCACGTTTTGCCCGAAGTTGCCGTGGAAATCGTTATGCAGGAAGTCGAAGCCGGTCTTGAAGCTGTGGCTGCTCTTCAGCCAGAACAGGTCGTCGCGATACTGCTCCACGTTCTGCCCGATGTGCTGCGGGTAATTATATGGACTGCCCACCGTGATCGTCGGCAGCCGGAACTCCGGCGTCAGGATCCAAGGGCTGTTCGAATAGTCAAAGTGATTCGCGCCGAGCTTCAACTCGCTAACCAGACCGGGCGAAATCGTCCACGTCCACGAAACCAGGCCCGTGTAACTTGTCTTGGTGGATTTTGTCGCCCGCGTGGGAGACGCGCTGCCTGTGACGTTGTTGTACGGCACCTTCCATGTATATTCGGACGCCCTCACCGAAAGATGGTGGTTGCTGGTCACTTGCCAGTCGTTGTGCAGCAGGTAACTGTTGGTGCGTAATTCGTTCTCAAAGCTGAAGGTCTGTCCGCCAAAGCCCGTCGGCGTCGTGAAGCTCGTGTTCGGCTGCCGCTCGCCCTCGTATGCGAAGAACGAGAACAACTTGTCTTTGATAATCGGGCCGCCGAAGGTGCCGCCGAACTGCTGATCCGAAAACGGCAGCAGCTTGTGGGCCACCGGATCGCTCGCGTTGAACGCATCGTTCCGGAAGTACCCGTAGAGGGTTCCGTGATAGTGATTGGTTCCCGACTTGGTTTGCACGTTGACCTGAATGCGCGCCGAACGTCCCAGTGTCGCGTCGAAACGGTTGGTGATGATCTGGAACTGATCGATGGCGTCCTGGCTGTATTGCGGCTGCCCGAAGCTGTCGGACGCTGTCGTCTGCGTAACCTGCTGGCCGTCCACATTGATCTGGAGCTTGCCGGCATCGGTGCCTCCCAGCGGAGAATTCGTTACGTCGTTGCTGGTGATCCCCGGGACGAGCATAGCCAGCTGCAGATAATTACGCCCGTTGAGCGGCAGCTTGCTGACTTCGGCCGGGCTCACATCTCCCGCGACAGTGGAGCTCGTCGTATCGACCGCAGTAGCGTCGGCTTCGACGGCGACGGAGCTCGATGCCGCCGCCACCTGCATCGTCATATCGATGCCGGCCGACTGGCCGACAAGCAGAGAAATGGTACGCTCGGCCGGCGCGAAGCCGGGAGCTTCAAATCGCACGACGTATTTGGCAGCGCGCAACGACGGAAACTGATAGATTCCCTGCGCGTTTGTGGTGGTCGATGCTTTGGATGCATCGTCCCCCGTGACCGTGACGATTCCTCCGGCGATGGCGGCGCTCGATGGATCGACGACACGGCCGCCGATCGACGTCTGCTGCGCCGAAAGTTGCAAAGAAAACAATGAAGCCAGACAAAAACCAACGAGGCGAATTCCTGCTTTTCCCAAAGCTGCTCTCCTTATAACGTGCGATCAAGCGATGGCGGCGCGGCCGTTATGGATGAAGGCTGTCGTGTGGCCCGACAATGGGCGTGGGGTCTCCGGGGACCGGACGTGTTCCCGCGGAATTCGTGAGTTACAAAATTCTCCGCTCGCAGTTGGAGCCCGGTTGCAGAAACGTTCGAGGCTACCGGCTGAAGCGAGAGAATTACCATTGATGATAAGTGCTTCTGGTCGGGCGGTCCAATTAATGCTTTGGATCGGCCTGATGAACAAAAGGCCGTGCGAGCTCGTCTTGCGAGAACAGCCGCCCGTCTTTCATCACAAACCTGACATTCGTAACATCCTTGATCTCCTTGAGCGGATCGCCCGCAACGAACGCCATGTCGGCGATTTTGCCGGGCTCGAGCGTTCCCAGGTCCGCCATCACGCCGAACGCTTTGGCCGGTAAGTAAGTGGCTGTCTGAAGGGCGCGCCACGGTTCAATTCCATACTTCACCTGCGCCCGCAGGCTCAAATGGAGGGCCGTCGCTACATTGTCGAGGGGCGAGTCGGTGCCGGTCAGCACAGTTCCCCCCGCCTCCAGGATCGCTTTCAACGTCTTCATTTCTTTTTGCAGGGAATCGAGCGCCACTGCGACATCCGTTATCGCTCGTTCACGGCCACCGGCACGCGGTGTTTTACCTTGCGCGGAATCCAGCTTCCCGCGCAGCGGCTCCTGCTCCCAGATCGGATTCAAGGCCAGCAGGCGTTGGTCCTCCACCATCGACGGATCCTCGGCATAGAGCGGTGTCGAGCTGAAAGGCGTGGAGATCACGAACATCCCGGATTTCACAAACAAATCCCGCATGTCTTCATAGCTAACCCCGGTTCCCGAGCGCGTATAGGGAAAGCCGAGCCGCGCCGTTGCACTGACGTGGCTCATGCCATCCATCCCATAACCCATGCCCGGCAGCATGTAATGGGAGATCGTGTTGACTCCCATCCTGTCGTGGGCAAATTTGACAGCCTTCTCCTGCATTTCGTGCGGAAGCCGTACGTATGTCTTCAAAATGTCGTAGTCGAGCGCCTTCGCCCGCGACAACTCCAGATCAAGCTGCGCTTCGGTCAGCGTCGGCCGCATGAAGTTGTAGTAAACGCGCTCCCCGTCGATGGCCTCGCCGCTGGCAAAGAAACGAGGGCCCACGCGGTCGCCCGAAGCGAACGCTTCGCGCGTTTCGGCCGCCCGATAAGCGGGATCGCCCATCGATTGCAGCTCCGTGACGCCGTAGGACAACCAGAGGCGGCCCAGCCGGTCGCCGTAGAACTTACCCGCGATCCACTCGTGCGTGTGAGATTCCCATAATCCCGGAATCACCGTGAGGTTCGAGGCGTCGACAAGCCGAATGCCAGCCGCACTCGCGCGCGCGCGATGCGGTTCAACGCTTTCGATGCGCCCGTTCGCGACGGTTATGTCGACATCCGTTTTTTCATCCGGACCCTTCCCGTCCCACATGCGCCCCGCGTGGATGATCGTCCGCTCAACCGGAGGCGCTTCGTTCTTCCAGGTCATCTCCAGCGGAATCGTACGAAGATTCGATCCGTCGACGCCGATCATGCGCAGCTTGCCGTTCGAGAGATAGAGCAATTGCTTCGAGTCGCCGCTCCAGGTCGGCGCGTCGGTGGGCTCGTGGTTGATGACACGCGCGGGTCCGGCCGGGATACCGTTTGCGTCGACGGGCCGAATCCAGAGAACGCTGTCCATCACCATGGCCATCGATGTCCCGTCCGGGGAATAGATGGGTCCATCTTCGCCCCGCGTACTGAGAGACTTGAACGGCGCCGGCTCGTTGTACGCCGTCTCCCCCGTTGCGGCGTCGGCGGTAAGAACCTGGCTTGTGCCTTCGCGGTAACGGCGCGTGTACGCTTTCAGGGCACCGATCGCGATCGTCTTTCCGTTCGCCGACCAGCTCGGTTTCGACGGCGCAAACAGCGCGGAGACGATGCGCTTCTGCTTGCCCGTTTCAAGATCGGAAACCCAGGTCGCGCCGTCCTGATCCTGCCAGGCCAGCTTCTTTCCGTCCTTCGACCACGCGGCCGCAACCTCCGCCGATGCCGACGACGACGTCACGCGTTTCTCGGCCTTCGTCGCGACATCGAGAATGTAAATGTCCTCGGTGCTGGCCTTGTCGGACGAATAGGCGATCGATTTACCATCCGGCGACCACGCCGGGTCTTCCTTGTAATATTTGTCGTTCGTCAACGCTGTCGGCTTGCCGCCGATATCCATCAGCCATAGCTGATTGAGGGCTTCGAACACAATCCGCTTTCCGTCAGGAGAAAGCGCCGGGCTCACGATCCCCTTCACGACATGCGCAGCGCTGGAATCGAGATCGAATTTTTTGCGCTGATAAGGCGCGCGGTGCAGCGTAAGCTGAGCCTCAAATGGGATGTCGCCGGTCTTGCCGCCCGACGTCACATGAATCCCGCCATTGCCCGCGTAGAGCAGCTTGTCACCGGAAAGCCAGGTCGCTGGAAAAGGAAATACGTCATCTCCGGACGCGGCGGGCTTACCGGAAATCATGAGGTGACTTTTGTTGGACGCGAACTCGATGTAAGCGATCTGCTTGCCGTCCGGCGACCACGAAGGCGAATTGACTCGCGCTCCAGCCGACGCCCTTGCCGGAGTTGTCAACGCGCCCGAATTGTCGACAGCCCGGATAGTCGTGCCGTTGGCTCCGGCGCCGCTGACAAAAGCGATCGACGAACCGTTTGGCGACCACGCGGGCTCAAACTCATCCGCCTCGGCGGACGTTTTCTGCGTCAGCTTTCCCGTAGCGAGGTCGATGACCCAAATGTCGTAACTTCCGTGAAAGGCCCGGTCCGATGCAAAGGCGATCTTCGTCCCGTCGGGAGAAACGGCGGGCTCGCGATCGTCACCGTGACCGTCGGTACGCTGCTTCAACTCGGTGCCGTTCGGCTTCATCGTCCAGATGTGGAACGTACCGCCCTTGTAGGCCTGGAACGCGATCAGATCGCCTTTGGGCGAGTACGCCGGACGCGACGGCTCCAGCAACGGATCGGTGAGCCTCTTCGCGGGCCCTCCCTGAAACGGAAGACTCCACAGGTTTCCCTGCAGGTCCATCACGATGGTCTTTTGATCCGGCGAGACGGTGGCCGCGATGTTCGTACCCTGGTGGACCGTCACCGTGACATCTGCCGCTATCGCGGCCGTTGCCCCAAGAATCGCCGTGAGGAAAATTGTAAAACGCTTCAAAAGTCCATTACCTCGTACGGAAGATGATATGACTTACTGCTTGGGCAGCCGGGTCAGCGCGAGCCGCAACGCCGGAGAGTCCTGCACAGCCAAAGCCCGCCGGTACAACTCCGCGGCGGCTGAATAATCCTGCAGCTGCGCTTCGACGTACGCGTATACCGACAACGCCTCGAAGTGATTGGGATTACGCCCGAGGATCTCCTTCACCCGCACGCGCGCCGCGTCGACATTTCCAGTCAGAGCGTCGATACGGGCCATCTCGATTTGCGCATCGTCCGTCGTACCTTTGGCCAGCGAAGCGGTCAGATTGCGGCGTGCTTCCGCGATGTTGTTCTTCAGCAACCACTGGTGGCCGAGGAATGCAAGCCGCAGCGCCGGCGCCAGGTTGGCATTGAATGAAATCAAGGCGGGCTGCGGATCGCCGCCTCGCGCCGAGCGGGCTTCGAATTCGGTGCTCTTCGCGTCGGTGGCGGTGACGGCTTCGATCAGGTAGGTTCCCGGTTGCAGGCCCGTGGGAAGCTCGATGGACGTCACGTCCGCCGTGTCGGGGTTGGACACGCCCCGCCACACGACCGCGGAACCTTTGCGGATCATCCACGTTACCTTCTCCGGTTTCGCGAGCCTCACGAGTGCGTACTTGCCGGCCGGACTCAGATCGATCTCCCGGTCTTCGAAACGAAATGGCGTCTGCCTGCGATCGGAGGTGTCGGAAATATCGGCGCGAAAGATATCGCCCATCGACTTGCCATCACCGATCTCGATTGGGTAGGTGCTCGGCTTGCCATCGACTGTGAACACCGCCTGATAAGAACCCGGCAGCAGATCGAGCCGATGCGTGTAAACGACCGGGGCGGCCTTTGGAAAATTGAGATGCACGGAATTCTGATAGACGGGCACGGCCCCGTCAACGATCTCGACCTTGATCTCGCGCGCCGCGTTGGCTTCCAGCCGGAGATCCACCTGCGTTCCACCGTATTCTGAAGGGCTGCGGAACACGTCGAGCTTCGTACGCGCAAGCACCAGGCGGGAAGTGACGTCCGTCTCCGGCGGACGGCCCAATATCGCGCGTGGCGACGACACCATCCCGAGGATCTCGTCGTTGCCCGTGTACTTGATCCCGGTGGCTACGTTTACCGCGGCGCTGATGATTTCGTCCTCGGCCGGCGGCACCCGAAGAATGTTTCGAATGTCACTCTCTCCAGTGCTGTCATTTGGTCCAAACATGTGGACCGTCGCCGCCTCCGGTAACAGCAAAGCGCGCACCGTATCGAGGTTGGGGGAATACAGCTTCGGGTAGCCGACGTTGTTCTTTTGAAAAAAGATCAGCCGCAGCTCCGTGTTGAGCACGGCCGGCACGATGTCGTAATACCAGACATCGAGAGGCACGAAGATGCGCGACGACGGATGGCGCGAGACCTTGTTCGGCGGGCCGATCGTGAGATAAACACGCCCCTGATCGGTATTCGCGCCGGAGCCCGTCTTCCCTGATCCGAACGTCGCATCGACGTAGTTGAGCCGCGCGAAGTATTCCGGGCCGGTGATCGACTTGCTCGTCCAGAAGTTCTCTTCGAACTTCGCTCTTTCCTGCGGCGATGCCGCAACGTAAGTCTTCTTCTCGGCCGGCGTGATGAGGGGCGCTACTTTATCGAGCCACGTGGCTTCAGCCGCGAATGCGCAGACGCTCGCTGCCAGCGCCAGGAGAACTGCCCTAATCCCCATTGATGAACCGCCCGCGCCGCGGATCCGCGCCACCTTCAAGCACGCCGTCGCCGATGCGAATAACGATGGGCGCGGAAGCATTGCTCCACGGGCCGGTTACGGTAACGGCATGCCCCAGCGTCCCAAGCTTGTCCGCCGTCGCTCTGGGAATGCGCGACTCCAGATTCAACTTTCCCGGGATGAACTCATGCATCGCGAACGAACTGTAAAACGCCTCCGTCTGGAAGCGCGGCGCCTCCACCGCTTCCTGCGGCGTCATGCCGAATTCAATCATGTTGAGGATCACCTGGAGCAGCGCCTGGTCCTGATTGTCCGCGCCGGGGGTCGAAATCGCGTAGATGGGCTTGCCGTCCCTGAGGACCAGCGTCGGGCTCAAAGTGACGCGCGGCCGCTTACCTGCCTCAATCACATTCGGATGGCCGGGGGTCGTCAGCAGCGACTGGAGACGCGTGCCGAATGCGATGCCCGTATCGCCTGCGATCACCGCCGGGAGCCAGGCGCCGCTCGGCGTTGCCGAATACACATTCCCCATTCGATCCACCACATCGACACAGGTCGTGTCATGTACTTCCACCTTCGCCACCTTGCCGGCCGGCATCGGGATCTTGTAGCCCGGGATCGCCCCGGGCCGCGATTCAAGAGAGGCACGCAACGGATCGATCAGCTTGCGCCGGTCCGAAGCATAAGTCTTCGAGAGCAGAGTTTGCTCGGGGATCTTACTGAAGTCCGGGTCTCCGTAATACATGTCGCGATCGGCGAACGCCAGCTTGGCCGCTTCGACAAGCGTGTGCAGGTATTCCGGAGAATTGTGCTTCATGCTCTTCAGGTCGTAGCCTTCGAGCAGGTTGAACATTTCGAGCAGGACCGGTCCCTGAGTCCAGAACCCCGGCTTGACGATCTCGTATCCGTGGAACGTCGTGGAGCGTGGCGTATCGATCTTTGCGTGAAAAGCGGCGATATCCTGATAAGTAACCAGGCCGCCGTTCGCTTCTGAATATGCGCCCATCTTCTTCGCAATCGGCCCGCGATAGAAATAGTCGCGAACCGCATCGATCTTCGCGTTCCGGTCGCCTTTGGCCTTCTCTTCGGCTGTCACCATCGCGCGCAGGCTCTTCGCCAGATCAGACTGGTGAAAGACTTGCCCAGGCGCCGGCAACTTACCGCCCGGAAAGAACAACGCCACTGAGGAAGGCCAGCGGCGCAGCATCGATTCGTCGCGGCGAAGCGTGTCCGCGAAGATCTCGGTGGTCGGGAAACCGTCGGCATATTCAATCGCCGGTTCCACGACTTTGGCGAAGGTCATCGTGCCGAATTTCTCGAGCGCCAGCATCGCGCCATCGAACATCCCCGGTGTTGTGGTAGCGAGAATGCCCTGCGCGGGAATGGGCGGCTTGCGGTCGGCGGTCTCCCACGGCTCCAGCGGACGCTTCCTGAAGAACTCAATGGTCGCTTTGGCCGGAGCGGTTCCGACGCCGGACACCACTTGCACGGGCTTACCTGCCAGCTTCACCAGAAGCGGCATTTCACCGCCCATACTGAAGTGATCTTCTTCCGTAACAGCCGCGGCCAGCGTCGCCGCGACTCCCGCGTCCACCGCATTGCCGCCTTCCCGCAGGATGCGCATGCCGGCTTCGACGACGAAGTTATTCCCGCCCCCGACCATCTCGTGCTGCGATCGCACCTCGGGGAACATCGTCTTTTCAGTCGCCCGTTGCGCTGCGGTGGCTTCGGGAAAATCCGGCGTTGCGGGCTGCGGTTTCTGCGCCGCGAGAGGTACTCCAAGGACTGCCGACACGACAGCTATCTGGCGGAGAAGTTTCATGATGACCCGTCCTTATTTTTTATGAGCCCGAAAAATATTATCTATTCGGCGGCCCGAAGCCGCAGCCGGATGAGGCTAACGCTGATAAACGGGAAGCGGTTGATTCGACAGGGAAGATGCTCGGTGCAAGTGAAGCCTGCGTTGGCTTAACTTGACTGGACTATACTGCAGCTTCGCGCGCAAAGTCAAATTCAGCAACGTGCGCGACGCTGCCGCCTGAAGATCGGGGCTTCGGTTACAGGCTCTTGAGCTCCGTTGTCACCGCTTCAGCGAAATAGTCGATCTCCTAAATGGTCGTAATTATAAGAATCGCTCATCGCAGGCTGATCTCCGACACCGGGGTTTGCCGGAATTGTAAGGTTCAGTTGATAGAGACCGGCGCTCGTCTCGCCGGAATAGCTTGGTTGAACCGAAATATTGTTAATCAGGACCGTGACGGGGTTCGTCGTCGGTGCCGAAC
>DATAZF010000216.1:0-12541 GCA_036272235.1 Bryobacteraceae bacterium
GGGCGCGTGTAGGTTGCAGCTTCAAACAGTTCACGGCGCGGCAGCCGGATCTGCTCAAGGGCCCAGGCGGCAACCGCTTCGAGGCCGTCGTCGCTCTTAAGATTCGTGAAGATAAACGGCCGGTCGCCCCGCATTCTGCGCGCATCGCGATCCATGACTTCGAGCGAGGCGCCAACGTATGGCGCCAGGTCGATTTTGTTGATCACCAGCAGATCGGACCGCATAATGCCAGGCCCGCCCTTGCGGGGAATCTTGTCTCCCCCCGCCACGTCGATGACGTAAATGGATGCGTCCGCGAGATCGGGACTGAACGCCGCGGCGAGATTGTCGCCGCCACTCTCGATGAAGATCAGATCGACATTTCCGAGGGTGCGTTCGAGATCGGAAATCGCTTCGAGATTCATCGAACAGTCCTCCCGGATCGCCGCGTGCGGACAACCGCCTGTTTCGACCCCGCGCACCCGTTCCGAAGGAAGCGCGCCCACTCGAACCAGAAACTCGGCGTCTTCGCGAGTATAAATATCGTTGGTTACAGCGGCAATACTGAGCCGATCACCGAGCCGCCTGCTCAGGCGGTCGACAAGAGCCGTCTTTCCGCTGCCCACCGGGCCGGCGACTCCAATCCGAAAAGCACGCCGTGCGTGACTATCCGGTGAACGAAGATCGGGAGACTGAGTAAGAGACATAACTTAGAAAAGAAAATACCTTTGGGCAAGCGGGAGCTCCGCCGCCGGTTCGCAGGAAAGCAGTTGACCATCGGCGCGCACTTCATAGGTCTCGGGATCTACTTCGAGCCGGGGAGTGGCGTCATTCAGAACCATGTTGCGCTTCGCGATGCTGCGGCAATTCCGCACCGCTACGACCCGCTTGCGAAGACCCAGTCTGGCGGGTATGTCCGCCTCCAGAGCTGCTCCGGAAGTGAAAGTCACCGAGGTGGAATAAGGCGCCGCGCCGAAGGCCCCGAACATGGGCCGGTAGAGCACGGGTTGCGGAGTTGGTATCGAGGCGTTGGCGTCTCCCATCACGCTCCAGGCGATAAGCCCGCCCTTAATCACCATTTCCGGCTTGGTCCCGAAAAAGGCCGGTTTCCAAAGAATCAGGTCCGCCAGTTTACCCGGCTCGATGGACCCCACGGTTGAGGCGATGCCATGGGTCAGCGCTGGATTGATGGTGTATTTCGCGACGTAGCGGCGGGCGCGCAAGTTGTCGTTGCGCTCGGAATCGCCGGGCAACGGGCCCCGCTGTACCTTCATCTTATGCGCAGTCTGCCACGTGCGCGTGGTCACCTCGCCGATACGGCCCATCGCCTGGGAGTCGCTCGAGATCATGCTGAAAACCCCCAAATCGTGAAGGATATCTTCCGCGGCGATGGTTTCCTGACGAATGCGGCTCTCGGCGAACGCCACATCTTCGGGCACCAGAGGGTTCAGATGGTGGCACACCATCAACATATCGAGATGCTCCGCGATCGTGTTTACAGTAAGCGGACGTGTCGGATTCGTCGACGACGGCAGGACATTCTGTTCGGCTGCGATACGAATGATATCCGGAGCATGGCCGCCCCCCGCGCCTTCCGTATGATACGTGTGAATCGTGCGGCCGGCGATTGCGGCGATCGTGTCGTCCACGTACCCGGCTTCATTAATGGTGTCGGTGTGGATAGCAACCTGCACATCGTACCGGTCGGCCACTGCGAGGCAGGTGTCAATCGCGGCGGGAGTTGTACCCCAATCCTCATGGAGCTTCAGGCCACATGCGCCCGCGGCGAGTTGTTCTTCGAGCGGCGCCGCGCCTGAAGCGTTGCCTTTGCCCAGAAAACCGAAATTCATCGGAAAATTCTCGACCGCTTCCAGCATGCGCGCGATGTTCCATTCGCCGGGTGTGCAGGTTGTCGCATTTGTGCCGGTGGCAGGTCCGGTGCCGCCGCCGATCATCGTCGTCGTCCCGTTCGACAGCGCTTCGTAAATCTGCTGCGGCGAAATGAAATGGATATGACTGTCGATGCATCCCGCGGTAACGATCATGTTTTCGCCGGCTATGACTTCGGTGGATGCGCCGATCACCAGATCCGGGTCGACGCCGTTCATGGTGTCTGGATTGCCCGCCTTTCCCACCCTGACGATGCAGCCGTCGCGAATCCCTATATCGCCTTTCACGATGCCCCAGTGATCAATAATCACGGCGTTTGTTATGACCAGGTCGAGAACACCGCTATCCTTCCGCGACATCGTGCTGTTCTGCCCCATGCCGTCGCGAATGACTTTTCCGCCGCCGAAGGTGACTTCATCGCCGTAGACAGTGAAGTCTTTTTCAACTTCGATCAGCAGAGCTGTATCGGCGAGACGGATGCGGTCGCCCACAGTGGGCCCGTAAAAATCAGCATAAGCGCGGCGATCGATGGCGAGGCTCACAGTGCTCCGTTGACTTTGCCCTGGTGGCCAAATATGCGCCGCAGACCGCCAAAGGCGACCAGAGGCACCTGCTTTTCTTCTCCCGGCTCGAACCGCATGCCGGTTCCGGCCGGAACGTTGAGGTGCATGCCAAAGGCCTTGTCACGGTCGAATGCCAGCGCGCGGTTCACCTCGAAAAAATGGTAGTGACTTCCGACTTGCACAGGACGATCGCCGGTGTGGCGCACGAGAATGGTCACCTCCGCGCGTCCCACATTCGCCACGATCGGTTCCGATGAGAGCAGGTATTCGCCTGGGATCATAAATTGTCAGTCCGGGAGCTATTGGATCGGGTCGTGGACGGTCACGAGCTTGGTTCCGTCGGGGAACGTGGCCTCCACTTGTATGTCGTGAATCATTTCCGGCACTCCTTCCATGACGTCGCTGCGTTTGAGTATGGTGGCGCCGAAATTCATGATCTCGGGGACGGTCCTGCCATCGCGGGCGGCTTCGAGCATCTCGGCTGTGATCAGGGCGATTGCTTCCGGATAGTTCAGTTTCAGTCCCCGTGCCATGCGCCTGCGCGCTACTTCGGCAGCGACGAAGACCATCAGTTTCTCTTGTTCCCGCGGTGTCAGATGCATCGGTGGTCGTGTTCAATTGATTTTACGCGGAGGAATCGCAGGCTCTCCCCAGATCTCCTGTTTGGCCAGATTCCAGAACGTGTGGAGACCGGTTGTAATTTGATGCGCTTCGAGCGCCATGCCGCGAATTCCGAGTCCTCCATCCACCAGAGCGCTAACCCCCCAACGGGCCGCGGGAGACGTTTGCCGGAAGGCAAAGTCATTGAGCCAGGCTTCGAGTTTGAGCCACCGGGGCTGTGCGATTCCGGTGTGGCACAGGCACAGAGTGGCCGAATAGCGAAATTTCCCCCATCTCGCAACGGACCTCGGATCCCGCACGGACGGCGACAATGAGTAGCGCTCGAGTGCCAGTGGACGCGTATCGGACCGGATACTGCATTCGGAATGGAAGAAGTCGAAAGCGAACTCCTCGCCGCTCGCGATGCGGCCCGCCGCGATGATTTCCCAACCGATATAGCCGGCGTTCGCCCCGAGTGAAACAGACGTGGCTTGACTGCAGCCCGAACCGGCAAACGGAATGATGACATCGGGAAGATACTCGAACATGGCTCCATCGTCGACGCAAATAGATGTGGATAATCGAGCCGCACCGCGACCCGGGCGCTGCCGGTAGATTCGTGTGGCGCCCACCGAAGTGACCTGAACGCGCGTGCCCGCCCCAGCTTCCATCGAAAGATGGAGCGAGTCACCCGAAAGAATTCCTCCCGAGACGTTGTGCAGATGAACGACGGCCTGGCCCTGCGAGTTCGGAAACGCGCGAATCACGCGCCATGGGGGCTGTTGCACCGGCGCGAACATTCGTGTGCAGCCGCCTTCCAGGCGGAACCTCAGCGCCAACCGGTCAGCGCCGCAATCCGCCGGCCCCTGCATGCCCGATTGCGCGACCGGATCCGGTTCAGTGCCCACGCTGGACTCGACAGTCATTGCCAGTACCGTTCAGCTGACAAACAGCCGTGTTGGAAGGCAGGGATGCCGCATGGATGCCAATTCCGGCAGATGAGCGAAAGAGCTGACGGCGGAAAACGAAATCGATCGGGAATGCCTGACCGCTTCCAGAATGGCGGGTTTCAAATCCCAGGCAATGCGATTGGCCTGGATCTGCCCGAGCGGAAGCAGACGCTGCCCCGCCGAGATTGTATTGACCACACACTGATGAAGAAATGCACCCACTGCGACTTCGGCCTCGATCGCAAGAACGCCGAGCGCATAACCAAAAGCGACGGAGTGGTGTAACTCCTGCTCGCCGGCGAGGCCGTTCAGCTCAGCACAAGGGTGCAGCGCCGCGGCAAGCGCGGCGAAGCGGCGCCCCATGGTCAGGCTGGCTTCGCGAGACTCCCGGGCGAGCCTGAGCGCGCTGAGTTGCCGGTTCAGGTCCCCTGTGCGGGCGCCGCGCGAGGCACGTGCATGCGCTTCGCGGCAAAACACGGCGTCAACCAACAGCGACTCCGAGAGAGCGTCTTCGAGATACCACGCGAGCTCCGTCGGAGATCTCCCAGCCTGATCTTCGATGTCTTTGTCAAACACCAGCGCTTCCAGGCCGAACGAATGCGACAACGCGCCGACGGGCAATGCGCTGTCGGCAAGTTGAAGAAGCCGAAGAGCGGAGAAGCACTCGTTGTCTGACGGGGGCAATCACTAACGCTACACCGCGGCTGCGGTTCAGGCAACATCATCCTGCTTTGTAGCCGGATCGAAATAATCTATTGGACATCCATGGAAACGTTTTAGTAACTTTGTAGCTCAGCACCGGTCCTGTCCGATACGTACATTCGCGGTTTGATCCACCTCGTCCGTGGCACCGTTGATCCGCACCAAGAGACAGCTGTTCCATTCCTGAAAAATAATCCATAACGGACGCCGTGCGTCCAGATAGAGAGCCTTTACGAATGTATAGACGAGCTGTCCCCGCTTTGCTGTTGCTGTTGGAGCTTCTGGTAATGGCTCCGCCGTCGAATGCGCAGATCAGCCTGGGCCCGATCACGGTTGGCGCCGGCTTGCGTACCGACTTCACCCACACCGACCCGGACAAAGCCACAACCAGCGATTCATTCGCGGTCGACGATATCCGCCTCTATGTAAACGGTCCCGTAACGAAAGACATTAAGTTTATGTTCAACACCGATTACGACAGCACCAGCAACAAAATCGAGGTGCTGGACGCGGTGGGGCGCTTCGAATTCAGTCCGTACTTCAACATCTGGGCGGGACGTCTGCTCCCTCCGGCAGACCGCGCCGAGTTGGCGGGGCCGTTTTACGCGCATGACTGGGCTCCGTTTTCGGATGGCATCCAGAACGGGCATCCCTCCATCTATCAGGGCCGCGACAACGGCGTGGTTTATTGGGGCGACTTCATGAAAAAGGTGAAGGTCTCGGCTGGCGCGTTCGACGGGAAGTCCGCGGACGGTAACGCAGATGTGATCGGGGCCGCTCGCGTTCAGATCGATTTCTGGGACAAGGAAGAAGGCTACTACCTGAACGGCACGTATTACGGCGACAAAAATCTGCTTGCGATCGGGGGTGCGACGCAGGTTCAATCGAAGCACACCGCAACCACAGTGGATTTCCTCCTCGAAAGAAAACTGCCCATCGGCGGCGCTTTTTCAATCGAAGCGGAATACGCGAACTACAACAGGCTCGGTGGCTACTACGCGGGCTACGCGAAGAGCCGCGGCCAGTACATCCTGGGGAGCTACATCCTTCCGAAAACGCTTGGACCAGGTAAGATCGAGCTCCTCGGCAAGTATGCCAAAGCCGATTTCAATCACGGACCGACGGCAAACTTCGACCAGAAGACCACCGAGGTGAACATCAACTATCTGATCAAGGAATTCAACGCGCGGGTGATGACGTTCTACAAAGACACAAGGTTCAACGGCGTGCAAACCAACAGCTGGCAGTTAGGTGTCGGCCTCCAGCTCCAGATCTGACGCGTAATGCCGACCTCGAAACGAAGGAGACAACTTATGAGACGCAGAGCAATGTTGATGACCGCCGGGGTGCTGGCGGCCGGGTTTGTGTGCGCGACCGGCGCCATGGCCCAGGACACGATCAAGGTGGGAGTGCTGCATTCGCTTTCGGGCACAATGGCCATCAGCGAGACTACGCTGAAGGACACGATCCTGATGATGATCGATGCTCAGAACAAAAAAGGCGGGCTGCTGGGCAAGAAGCTTCAGGCTGTTGTCGTGGATCCGGCTTCCGACTGGCCGCTCTTCGCCGAAAAGGCGGCGCAGTTGCTGGAAAAGGATAAAGTCGCAGTTGTGTTCGGATGCTGGACGTCGGTTTCCAGAAAGTCCGTGCTGCCGGTTTTCGAAAAAGACAACGGACTGCTTTTCTACCCGGTTCAGTACGAGGGGGAAGAATCGTCCAGAAACGTGATCTATACCGGGGCCGCGCCGAATCAGCAGGCGATCCCCGCGGTAGATTACCTGATGAAGGAAAACGGCGTCAAGCGTTGGGTGCTTGAGGGAACAGACTACGTTTATCCGCGCACGACGAATAAGATCCTCGAAGCCTACCTGCTGGCCAAAGGTGTAAAACCCGAAGATATTTCGATCAACTACACGCCTTTCGGTTACTCCGACTGGCAGGCGCGCGTGGCCGCCATCAAGAAGTTCGGCTCGGCTGGCAAAAAAACCGCGGTGGTTTCCACCATCAACGGTGATGCCAACGTTCCCTTCTACAAAGAGCTTGGTAACCAGAAGATTTCGGCGGAGTCCATTCCCGTCGTCGCTTTCTCGGTAGGCGAAGAGGAGCTGTCGGGTCTCGACACCAAGCCGCTCGTGGGCCAGCTTGCGGCCTGGAACTACTTTGAAAGCGTCAACACGCCCGCCAACAAAGCGTTTATCGATCAGTGGCACACTTTCATCAAGAACCCGAAGCGCACCACGAACGATCCGATGGAGGCCCACTACATCGGCTTCAACCTCTGGGTGAAGGCAGTTGAGAAGGCGAAAACCACAGACGTGAATAAGGTGATCGCGGCGCTCCCGGGCCTCGAAACTCCGAACCTCACCGGCGGCATCGCGAAAGTTCTGCCGAACCACCACATCACCAAGCCGGTCTATATCGGCGAAGTGAAGGCTGACGGCCAGTTCAACGTGGTCTGGAAATCGGCGGGCACTGTTCCAGGCGATGCCTGGTCTGACTTTCTGCCAGGCAGCAAGGACATCGAAGCCGACTGGGTAACCCTGAAGTGCGGGAATTACAACAAGACCACAAAGAAGTGTTCAGGACAGAACTTTAAGTAAATGAAACACCTGCTATGGGGCGGGCGGCGGCTCATGCCGCTGCTCGCCCTTTGTGGCGCCGCGGCTCTGCATGCTCAGTCGCCGCATGCCCAGTCATCGAACGCCCAGTCATCGAACGATACGGCCTTCCTGTCGACGCTCGGTGAGTTGCGGGAAGCCTCTTACTCCGATAAAGCCGATATTGCGGAACGGTTGAGCCAGAGCGGCCATCCGGGCGTGGGCGCGGTTCTTACTGCTTTCCTTGAAGACCGCCTCTACTTCCGCAACAGCGACCAGAAATTATTTCTTACTAAAACGGCCGAGGGCGATCCGCTCAATCTTATCGATCCCCTTTCTCTCAAGGATGCCGGATCCGCCCCTGCCGACAGCCTGACAAGAATCGGCACCAATAACGGCTTGCGAAGCAAGCTCCGGGCAACCGTCGCGCATTTTTCGTTGTCGAGCCCGAAGGTTTCGGTTCGCCTGGATGCCGTTCGTGAAATGACGCGAACGCTCGATGACTCGAGTGTTGCCTTGCTGCGTCAAAGACAGGCAGTGGAAACGAATTCCGGCGTGAAGAAGGAAATCGCCACGGGTCTTGCGCTCGCCGCACTCGATGGTTCCGATGCCAGGGCGCGTGCCGATGCCGTCGCCACGCTGGGACAAAGCGTCAGCCAGGATGTACGCAACCGGGTGGCGCTCCTGCTGGAGAAAGCCCCCGATGGCAGCTTCGCCGAAAAAGACGAGCAGGTCAGGCGCGCGGCCGCGGATTCGCTGCGGAAAATTGACGACTGGCGCTCCTTCTACTCGGGTATCCAGACATTGTTTTTCGGGCTGAGTGTCGGTTCGGTACTCGTTCTGATCGCGGTCGGACTGGCGATTACGTTTGGGGTTATGGGCGTTATCAACATGGCGCATGGCGAATTGATGATGCTGGGCGCTTACACCACGTACGTCGTTCAGCTTGTCATGCCCGCACACATCGGGCTCTCGATCCTGGTCGCGATTCCCGCGGCCTTTATCGTATCGGGCCTCGTTGGTGTCCTGATGGAGCGCACGATCATCCGTTTTCTCTACGGCCGCCCATTGGAAACGTTGCTGGCTACTTTCGGCGTGAGTCTTATCCTGCAGCAGCTGGTCCGGTCGATCTTTTCGGCGAACAACCGGTCGGTGGTGACGCCCGAGTGGATGAGCGGCTCGCTTCCTTTCAACGACGCGCTCGCCATCACCTGGAACCGGCTCTACATCCTGATCTTCACAGTCATTGTTTTCTCCCTGATCATGGCGGTTTTGAAGCGCACTCGAATTGGTCTCGACATCCGCGCCGTCTCGCAAAATCGCTCCATGGCCAAGGCGATGGGGATCCGCACTAAATGGGTCGATGCCATGACCTTCGGGCTCGGATCGGGTATCGCGGGCGTGGCGGGCGTGGCGCTGAGCCAGTTGACCAACGTCGGGCCGAATCTGGGGCAATCCTACATCATCGATTCTTTCATGGTTGTGGTTTTTGGCGGCGTCGGAAATCTTTGGGGTTCACTGATCGGCGGTATGTCCATGGGGATCGTCAACCAGCTGCTGGAACCTTATGCCGGTGCGGTGCTGGCGAAGATTTTCGTACTGGTTGGGCTGATCCTTTTCATACAGACCCGTCCCCGCGGCCTGTTCCCGCCAGCCGGTCGCGCAGGAGAAGAAAAGTAGCGATGTTTCGCCTCTGGAGCGTCGACGACCGTGGCGGCACATGGCTTCTGGCCGTCCTTGCCATCCTCGCCATCGCTGTTCCTGTCCTCAACCAGGCTGTCCCGGCATCGTCCGCGCTTCACCTTTCGGCCTTCGGGATCACTCTCATCGGCAAGTACCTGTGTTACGGAATGCTGGCTCTGGCGGTGGACCTGATCTGGGGCTATTGCGGCATCCTGAGTTTGGGGCACACGGCCTTCTTCTCGCTCGGCGGCTACGCCATGGGCATGTATCTGATGCGGCAGATCGGCGCCCGTGGAGTCTACGGCAATCCACTATTGCCGGACTTTATGGTCTTTCTGAACTATAAATCTCTGCCCTGGTTCTGGTACGGCTTCAACCATTTCGCGTTCGCGTTCGCCATGATGCTGCTCGTGCCGGCCTCACTGGGGCTGGTGTTCGGCTGGTTTGCCTTCCGGTCGCGTGTGACCGGTGTTTATTTTTCCATCATTACGCAGGCGCTTACCTATGCTTTGATGCTTGCCTTTTTCCGCAACGACATGGGTTTCGGCGGTAACAACGGCTTCACGGATTTCAAGGACATTCTCGGCTTCGACCTGCACTCCGACAAAACGCGCGTGGTGTTGCTGGTGTTCACCGCCATCGCGCTGGCCGCCAGCTACATGGCTTGCCGCGCGATTGTGGAATCGCGCGCCGGCCGGGTCATCCGGGCGATACGCGATGCGGAAAGCCGGACGCGGTTTCTCGGTTATCCTGTCGAGTCCTTCAAATTATGGCTTTTCGTGTTTTCAGCGGTTATTGCCGGCATCGCCGGTGCGCTCTATGTGCCGCAGGTCGGAATTATCAACCCCAGCGAGTTCGGGCCGATCAACTCGATAGAAGCTGTGATCTGGGTGGCCGTAGGAGGGCGAGGCACGCTTTATGGCGCGATCGCCGGCGCGGTTCTGGTGAACTATGCCAAGACTTATTTAACAGGCGCGTTTCCGGAAGTATGGCTGTATGCGCTCGGCGCTTTGTTCGTGCTGGTTACCGTGTTTCTCCCGCGGGGGATTACCGGCCTGCTGCCGGCGCGGGCCGCCAAAAACGATGCCGCGCCGTTGCAAGAGACTCAGGCAAATAAAGCTTCTTTGGCGGCGAAAGAATGAGTACCCGGAACAAACGACTCTATCTGGAGGATTTGACCGTCAGCTTCGACGGCTTCAAGGCGCTCAACAAGCTGACGCTTTATGTCGAACCAGGTGAGTTGCTCTGCATCATCGGCCCCAATGGCGCGGGCAAGACAACCATGATGGATGTCATCACCGGAAAAACCCGCTCGGATTCCGGCACCGCGTGGTTTGGCGATGGTAACGATCTCCTGCAGTTGTCCGAAGCGGAAATCGTGAAAGCCGGCATCGGACGGAAGTTTCAAAAGCCGACCGTGTTCGAGCAGTTGACGGTTTTCGAAAACCTCGAACTGGCCCTCGCGGGCGACCGCTCATTCCTGAAAACGCTGCGAGCCCGTATGACATCGGCGCAGCGGAAGAGAATCGACGAGGTCCTCGACATCATCGGACTCTCGAGTCATCGCAGCTCACCGGGACGAATTCTGGCCCACGGACAAAAGCAGTGGCTCGAAATCGGCATGCTCTTAATGCAGAACCCGGAGTTGCTGCTTGTCGACGAACCGGTTGCGGGAATGACGCCGCAGGAGATCGAGCGCACGTCCGAGCTTCTGCTGTCGCTGGCCGGTGAGCACTCAGTCGTGGTGGTCGAGCACGATATGGCGTTTGTTCGATCCATCGCCCGGCGCGTCGTCGTGTTGCATGAAGGACACGTGATTGCAGAGGGTGACATGGATAAGGTACAGAATGACCCCCGTGTCATCGAGGTCTATCTCGGTGTCTAAGCGGCAGTGTTCATCGCGCGGGGAGGTCCGGCCTTGCTGACAGTCCGTGGACTTAATCAGTTCTATGGCGGCAGCCACACTCTTTGGGATGTCGATCTGGCTGTCCCCGCCGGTTCGCGCATGTGTCTGATGGGCCGCAACGGGATGGGTAAGACTACTCTCCTCAAGTGCATCATGGGCCTGCAGCCGGCCAGTTCCGGTGGCATGAATTTCGACGGAACCGATCTTGCAAGGTGTGCCGCCGAACAGCGGGCCAGGCTCGGTATCGGTTACGTGCCACAGGGGCGGGAGATTTTCTCGCATCTGACAGTGGAGGAGAACCTGCGTATCGGTCTTGGCATACGCAAGAACGGCGCCCGTTCCATTCCGAGCCGCATTTTTGACCTGTTTCCCGTGCTGAAGAAGATGCTCAACCGGCGTGGCGGCGACCTTTCAGGCGGGCAGCAGCAGCAGCTCGCGATTGGGCGCGCTCTCGTGCTTGACCCGAAGTTGCTGATTCTTGACGAACCGACTGAAGGGATTCAGCCCAATGTGGTCCACGAAATCGGCGACATCATCCTGAAGCTGAACAAGGAAGAAGGGGTTACCGTGCTGCTCGTCGAACAAAAGCTTCCATTCGCACGCCGCGTGGCGAGCGAGTTCTGCATTCTCGACAAGGGTCGCAGGGTTGCTGTCGGTGCGATCGGTGAACTGACGGACGAAGTCGTGCGTGCCCATCTGAGCGTTTAACGCACGGCTTCACGAGGTCGTCCCGTCTGCCGGTTGAAGACCTGCCGTCACGAATCCGCAAATACCCTTACCGGCCGATCTGGATCCGGAAATCCGCCATCATGGCAGGCCCATAAACCGCTTCGCCCGTAAATCGCGAGGTCGCGACATTCCCCCATCCACCAACACCCGCTCATTCAAACTCCGCCCGCCGTTCAGAACGGGCCCGTCGAACCCCGCCCCGATCTCCACCGTCTCAAAAGCCAGGCAGCCGCCCTTCCCCGAAATGGTTCTCTCGCCGCCGCGCTCTCCAGCATGCCAACGCCAACGCGATCACCAGATCATCGTGCTCCCTGATATCCATCCGCGCCAATCCGCACTTTCCCGGCGCCAGGCCTGCCGTGAGCTGGACGTTCAGTCGCATCACGACGTTTCCGTGGGTGGTCCGACGCTTGCTGCCCACGCGATCCGGGCCGGGCTCGTCGGACGCGGGCCTGATGAGGCTGAGCCAGCGTCGTGCCTGCGTCATTGCCCGCCCATCAAGCGCCTTGCCACGCCAGCTATCAGGCGACTTCTTCACCCCTGTTTCCGCCCATCCTGCGCTCCAACGGTGCGAGTGACCGTGTTTGGGGCCCGGGTGCGCGGCTCTTAGCCGCTTGCGGAAAACAAGGCAGCTTATCGGGACCTATTATTGTCATGGAGGCTAAATGATCATCAATACTGAGGACTGTATGGCAAACACACAGGCGCTCATAGCCGAGGTCTACTCTGCTTTCAACCAGCGGAACATCGATGGTGCATTGGCGTTAATGAGCGAGAGCGTCAACTGGCCCAAGGCATCTGAAGGCGGGCGTGTAATCGGGAAAGAAGAGATTCGTTCCTACTGGAGCCGGCAATGGAAAGAGTTTGATCCGCATGTCGAACCGCTTGAGGTAATCGACCGCGGAGCGGGCAAGATTGCCGTCCGAGTCCATCAGCTCGTGA
>DATAZF010000217.1:0-4736 GCA_036272235.1 Bryobacteraceae bacterium
TGTTGTTTCTTTTCCTCGTTCAAGACATTGCTCACGAGGACGGAGGATAACTTCCCCCCATCCCCTCAATGTCCTGAGTCGTTATGCCTGGCCGGTTTTCAGGTGATCACGCCTGGCCGGTTTTGGGTGTTCACCGAGGCCCCGCTTTTCAGGCCGGATCACTGTGGGTGGTGCTGACTCGTCTGAATACAGGCGCCGCGTACAAGTACACGTGGATCGCAGATGGGAAGCCAATCGGGGGCGCCAACAACCTGCCTGCATTCGGCCGCGACAGTTACGCTCAGCCTGGTGTGCCGGCGGGCAAGCTTACCGGACCTGTTGAAGTGCCCAGCCGGATTTACACCGGCGTGAAGGCCAACGTATGGTTCTATGTGCCCGCGCAGTGGGACGGCGTGACTCCACTGGCCGTCCAGGTCTGGGCCGATGGGCAGCAGTTTACCGGTTCGCGTCCGGGCCAATGGCGGGTGCTGGAGACGCTCGACAACCTGACCGCTCAGAAGAGGATTCCGCTGATGGTCAGTATTTTTGTCCAGGCAGGCACCGGTCCTGAGCGCAATCAGCGCTCCATCGAATACGACACAGTGAGCGATGCGTATTTGCATCGGCTGCTGGACGAGATTTTTCCAGTCGTGGCCATGCACGTTAAGATGCGCACCGATGGATACAGCCGCGCAATCCAGGGCCTGAGTTCGGGTGGAATCATGGCGTTCAACGCCGCATTCACCAGGCCGCGGGATTTTTCGCGGGTTTTGAGTTGGATCGGCAGTTACACGGCTCTGCAAAGATCGGCCGTGCACCCGGAAGGTGGCGGTGAGTACCCGACCATGGTGCGCCGCGAGCCCAGGCGCAATCTCCGCGTGTGGCTGCAGGACGGGTCGGCGGATCTCGACAACGCAGCCGGCAATTGGCCCGCGGCCAACATCGGCATGGCCGACGCGCTCAAGTTCAAGGGCTACGATTATCACTTCTCGTTCGGCGTCGGGGAGCACAACGATGGACACGGCGCCGCGGAGCTGCCGGAAGCGCTGACGTGGCTGTGGCGCGATTACGATGCGGCGAAGACGTCGCAGGAGTTCGTACAGGACCCGGCGGAAAAGGATCAGCCGGTCTGGCAGGTGGTCGAGCTGAATCGGAAGTAAGGACAGGCGGCCGGAACCTCATAATTCCGCGGTAAGACGGGATTCATCGCGAAGCGCGCTTCCTGTCTGCAGGAAGGGGCCGCGGATTGGCTGGCAGAAGCGGGCGACTGTGAAGCGGACTCGAAGAGGCCGATTGTCAATCGGCCGCAGATTAACAATCTGCACCACAAGATAACGTACACCTCTATTACTGTGGCCGGCGTTCCAGCAGGTCCTTGAAAATCAATCCGAGTGCGAGAAAGTCACCCAGGCGCAAGGGCTTCCGAAGATACCGGCTGGCGCCAAGCTGGTCCGCGGCTTCCCTGTCGTACTGTGCACTTGAAGAACTCAGGACGACACCAGGCACACTGCGGCAACGCATGCTCTGTCGCATACATTCGAGGACTTCGCTTCCGGACCTTCGAGGGAGGTTCAGGTCAACGATCACAAGATCGGGACAGGCAATCGGCTCCGTATCGAGAGCCTGAATAAACCGTATGGCGCTGTCGCCATCCGCGAAGACTGTGATCTCGCCTCCGATTCCATGTTCTTCGAGGGCCCTGCGGACCAGACCGGCATCGGCGGGATTGTCCTCGACCAGCAGGATCCGCGCGTCTTTTCGACCGGCTCGCTCTTCGCTACCGCTCTCTGACCGGTATTGTAAAGAAAAACGTTGACCCACATCCGGGTTCCGACTCGACCCAGATTCGTCCCCCGATTCGCTCGACGACGCGTTGGCAAATCGCAAGACCCATTCCTGTGCCGGGATAGGCGGCGGCAGAGTGTAAACGCTTGAACATTGCAAAAATTTGCTCCTTGTATTGGGGTTCAATACCGATGCCGTTGTCCCGAACCAAGAACAGCCAATCCGCTCCCTGCAGCCGAGCTTCGACATGAACCTGCGGCGGATCACTTCTCCTGTAGCGAATCGCATTTCCGATCAGGTTTTGGAAAAGCTGTTGCAGCTGGAACCCGTGAATGCAAACCGCGGGCAGTGGAGTCCGAATTATGCAGGCGTCGTTGGCCCGTATCGCCGCTTCGAGATTGGCAAGCGCCTTATCCAGAATTCGCCCGGAATCGCAATTCTGCAGCGGTTCCTCCGCCGAGGTCGAAACCTGCGTGTAGAGGCGGAGATCGCTTAACAGCTGTGCCATGCGCACTGCGCCTTGAATCGTGTAGCCGAGATACTCGTCCCCTGCCGGTCCGAGCTTTCCGCCGAAATCCCTTTTCAGCAGTTCGCTGTAGGTCGCAACCATTCTCAGCGGCTCCTGCAAATCGTGCGAAGCCGAATATGCGAATTGTTGCAAGTCGGCGTTTGACCGGCTGAGTGCGGCATTGGCAGCATGGATCGCCTGCTCCTGCCGGTTTCGTTCGGTGATGTCCCTTGCCACTTTAGAGGCGCCGACGACCTTCCCATGCGCGTCTTTCAGCGGCGAAATGGCCAATGAGATATCGAGTGGCGTGCCATCTTTGCGTTGCCGGACAGTCTCGAAATATTTCACGCGCTCGCCGCGCTTCAGCCGGTCGAGGATTTCGCGTTCTTCGCCCATGCGATCAGCCGGAATGATAATGCCGATTGGTTTGCCAATGGCCTCGCCGGCCGTGTAACCGAACAGCCGTTCGGCGCCGCCGTTCCAGCTCTGAATGACGCCGTTCATGTCCTTGCTGATGATCGCGTCGTCGGATGACTCGACAATAGCGGCAAGGCGCGATTGCAATTGCAGCTCTCGCAGGGAAGTGAGGTCCTCGGTAACCTGACGGTGTAAATCCGCTTCGGTGGCCGCGGGATCCTTCGAAATGCATTCCGCCAGCGTTTCGTGAGTTCTCAGAAGTTGCTGGATATCGGCTTCCAGGGTCAGTTCCGGATGGAGCTTTGTCCAATAGTGCGCCATTCGAATGAACGCAAGGAACAGGTTGAGATATTCCAAATCGCGCGGCCCGAGCCGGCGAGCGAGGGCCTCGTGCGCCTTTGCCGCGTCCGGTGTCTGCAGAAAAACGTGCGCCGCACAAGCGATCATCGCCTCTTCTTCCGCCGATTCCGGCTCAGCTGGGAAGCCCGAATCAGTGGCCGATTCTGCGCAAATCTTCAAGAGAGGCACGAGAGCGTCGCCATGTGGAACGGGCCGCCGAAGCAAAGGAAGCACTTCTTCGATCTTCTGCGGCAAGCAAACCGGATCGCCCGATGGGCGGCCTAAACCAATCAGAAATCCGAGATGGCGGCTAATACAGTAGCGGACGCTGCAAAACCTCGAGAGGTAAACGAAGAGTCTCTCTTTGAACAGCGACGGCAGCGGATTGTCGAGATATGCGAACTGAGCGAATCCCCAAAGGTTCTCGGCGATGCGCGGTACGCCGGAGGAAAGGCGGAAGAAATTTGGCAGCACGCCGAACCGCCTCGCCATATCCTGTTCCAGTGACGTCCTGGCAAGCTCCAGAATCGGAGACCCGGATCCGGCTCTCTCGCCGTTCACGGCGTGGGGCAGCGGCATGATTTGATCACTGTTCATAGATGGCACTCATGACGGACAGCTTGCATTTGCACGCGCACTTGCACGTATCTGCCTCAGAAATTCCTTACCGTTGAGCTTCGGTTTCGGCGGCTCGCCTGGAGCTTTGCGCACAAGACCAATATCCGGGGATGCGCTTCGGCAAGGACGGCACGAAGCGGGATCTCCACGCGCATACGAGTGTATTCAGTATCTCTTACCTGGCTACTAACTGCCGCACTATCAGGATGCGCGTGCGGCTGTCCGAAGCGGAAATGAGTGGGACATCGTACAATCGCGCCCGAACTCTGCCCGACTATCCGCAGGACTGATTTTCGCTTCAACATTTCAGCAGATTTTGCTGAGACGCGGCTATTTGGCGGGGGCTCCGGGAGTGCTTTGGAAGCCCCCGAACAGCTTCCGGCCGCCCGGCAGGGTAACGGTGGAAGCATTGGCAACGTTGCGGCCGTCCTTTGCGCGAAAGCCTTCCACTGTGACGTGATCGCCCGTCTTCAGTTCGGTCCGCTTCCAGCCCCGATTCAGAAGGCCGCCGGGACTGCCCATTTCGAAGCTCCAGCGGCCCGTCTTGCCGTCTTCATCCGTTCCCTCGACGCGCAGCCACCCGTGCGGGTTGGTCCATTCGAATTTGGTCACTTTGCCGGAGACGGTGACTCGCTTGTTTTCGTCGTACTCGGCGGCAAAGGCGTGATGCGCCGATAAGCGCAACGTCGTCAAAAGCAGGATGGCAGCCGCGGCCCAAAGTGTCCTGCTCATTTCTGGAATTCACCCTTCTGGTAGAACGACAGCATACCCACTGGATTCTACGCCAGGTTCATCCGCCCCAGGAAACTCTGGAAGTGCCTGTCCGTTCGGTACGGATCGAAAGCCGCCATGCATGTAAGCGCAGATGAAAATCGCGGCGCTCATAAGTGCCGTGCAGGCCGAAATTCAGGCCTGATGGCAATGTGGCTGCGCCGCGATTAGACAAAGGCCCCGGAGCAGTGCGGAGTCAGTCTATTTTTCATTTCTGAGGCAGCGCGAAGACGGCGGCGATCTTCCAGGTGGTGGGCTCTCTCTTCATTAGAAACACGAGAGGCGTGGTTTGGGAGCCCTTGTCATCCAGATATGTCCA
>DATAZF010000218.1:0-5020 GCA_036272235.1 Bryobacteraceae bacterium
CGATCCGCCGCGCACCAACGTGGTGGATGAGCATCACGTTCTGAAGGTGGAAGTCAGCCAACCCAATCTGGCCGCCAACACCACCGCAGCGTATTTCGATGAACCGGTCTTCTACGATCAACCTCGCGAAGGGATCGAGCATGTAACCCATGTAACCGAAGACCAACTGGAGCACGCATTGAGCGGTGCACATGGCAGGTCGGACGCAGTTATGGCGCAACAACTATCCAACATGGAACTGACGGAAAGGCTGAGCAGCACGGAGCTCGCGATGTTAGAGGCAACATTGAAGGGCAAAAAGGCCCGCGAGGCCCTGCTTGCTCTGGCCGATCAGTCGGTCTTTCTGACCCCGCCGGCAGCGGAGATTCCCTCCACCGCGCCGCCAGATATGGCCGCGCAACAAATGATCTTCGCGCGAACTATCGCATATGTGGTCAAGACGATTCCCACCCTGCCGGACTTTTTCGCCACTCGGACGATCAACCAATATCATGAACGTCCTCCAGAACCGGGGCAGACGTGGAAGACCGCACCGGGCGATCGATCGCTGCATCAGGGTGAAAGTTCCAAGGCCGCGGTGCACTTCCGCAACGGTAAAGAGGTTATCGAAGGAGAAGTCACCAGGGAAAAGAATGGATACGTGCCACATGTTATGCCCACGTTCAACCACAGTGAGCCACCAACGGAGCGGCAGCACGGGGAACGAACGATGCTGGATACCGTGGGCACCTTCGGTCCCATTCTCGCTGCGGTGCTGAAGGGTGCGACAACACCCGGCAGCAGTGTGACATGGAGCCGCTGGGAGCAAGGCATACGAGGACCCCAGGCGGTCTTCCGTTATCGCGTCCCGCAGGAAACTCCTCTTTACCTCGTTGGATCCAAGTACCTGACGATCGACGACAGAGTGATCCCTTTTGAAAAACAAGCCAGGTTTCATGGAGAGATCGCAGTCGACCCCGCCACTGGAGAGATTTTTCGCCTGACGATGCAGGCAGATCTCGAACCGAGATTGCCTCTGATACGGTCCGACATCATGGTCGAATACGGTCCAGTCGTGATGGCCGGGAAAACCTATATCTGCCCGGCAAGAGCCGTATCGATTGCAAGACAGCGAAAAATCGTCGACATCCAGGAGTGGGCGGAAAGCTTCAAGGTCTATGGGCCCTTCGAAACAAATCTGAGCGATATGGCCTACACGAAATATCACAAATTTCACTCGACATTCCGGATATTGCCCGGGTACACACCCGGACCCGACGACAAATAGCTCCGTTCCTGTTTGCAGGCGACTCGCAGGTTGATCGCAAAGAGCGGTCAACGAGCGGAAAATCGCTGATGCACTCATTGAACAATCGAATAGGTCCTCACAAGTCTGCTTCCCGTCAGCGATTCATCGCTAGTGAGAAACGGCTTTTCGGTACCTGTTCCGGTGTTGGATCCCACGTGGAACTCAATGCATGTATCTCTCAAGTGCCTTCGGACTCGAGTGGTCGCAAAGGAGCGGCAGAAATCTGGAGAACATCGTAGAGGCCTTCCGAGGCGACCTCAGTCTGCAGACGATCGACTACCTCCGCAATTGTCCGGACAAGACGCAACAGTGCGCGTTCGCGTTCTGAGAACTCAGCTTCGATCTCTGTCTCTGATGAATCAATACGATTCAGGAGGCTTGCCACCGAGTCTCCGTGGTAGGTGTGGGTTGCCGACTGTTTCTCAAGGCTCTCTGCGATATGGAGGAAGATGCGCGAGCATTCAAGGCGAAAGTCATTCTCAAATGCGGCGAACGAACGCGACCTGGAATCGTCGCTGGCGAAGATGCGGAACTGGAGGAGCGGAGCTTCGAGCAGATAGAAGCTGCGCACGAAGGCTTGCCAGTGGCGGATTCGGTCCCGGGCAGCCAGATCGCCCGGGCGCCCGGGGCCGGTTTCGAAAGGAACGGCGTCGGACTGCGCGGAGACTTCGCCGAAGTGGCGATAAATCTCTTCCCGTTGTCGACGGATCTTGAGAATCGAGGCCGGCTCATCGGCGCGAGCAGTCGACGAGGCGAGAGCGCCCAGCAGGCGAAGATTGACGACAAAAATACGCACCATCTCATCTGCTGCGGAGCGGGGAAAAAGCCGCTCAAAGACAAGCCACATCATGGTGACGCCGAGCAGCACGCCCAGGACGCGGTCGCGCGCAACCGTGAGATCGGTCTGGATGGAAAAATCGCTCAGCTGGACCAGATAAAACGAGAAGGCAATCTGCACCCCCGCGTAGGAGAGCCGGGTACTGGACGTGGCGATCCATGCAGCTACCGCGGTCACGCTGGCGAAGAGCACGGTGAATCCGCTTATGGAATCGATCTCGGGGAGAATAAAAATCTGGGCTCCAATCCCGGCGATGACGCCGCCAAGGAGGAAACCGGAAATGCGCAGGACCTGCTTCTGGCGAGAGGATCCGATGGAGGTAAGGGCGGTGAGAACGCAAGTGGTGATCGAAGTGGAGAGGTTGCGCCAGTCCAGCGACACATAAAACACGTAGCAGAGCATCGACGCCAGCGTTCCGCCAAGAATAAAGCGGAGGTGCTCGGGATTGGAGAAGGCGTCGAGAATGAAGATGCGGGTGGTTCCGGGCGCGTCCTCGAGTGGTTCGAGCCTCGGATCGACGGCATGCTGGTCGCTGAAGATGGAGGGCATCAGCGACACCATCGATTCAATCTCCGACAGCAGCGGAGTGTCGGGACTGGGCTTTGTCTCCAGGGTTGCCTCGACGGGTTGCTGCCCGTGGGTGCGAAGACAAAGCCGAATATCGGCGAGGCTTCGCTGGAGGCGCGCGGCGCGCTCTTGATTCCCATCCGACAGGGCTGGAAAGGCGTTGGCGAGAGCGGCAGCGAAATCAATCGAGCGCCCTACGAGAGCCACCAGCGCGCCCATGCGTGCGCGATAGAGCTGGGTGTAGCTGGCGCGGGCGATATGACGGCGGAGAGAGCCGGCTCCCACGACGGCGAATTGCGCAAGACCAGCCTGTGTGGCCGGCGAAACCGGACCGCCCGCGGCGTAATCGGCCATGAGTCGCTCAATGATTGCCAGGCGGGTGTCGAGGCCTTCTGAGAACTCATCGCGCCGACGCACCGCGTAAAAGACTACCTCGACGCCCAGCGTTACAAGTGCGCCGAGAGACGTGCCGGCGACCTGCCAGAGGGTAAGTTCGACGTTTCTTCCTGGAGGCCCGGGTAGATACCAGATGCCGACAATGTTGGCGATAACAATCGCGAGGGCGGTCCCCGCGGCGAAATTAGTGAGGCAGCGCAGCAGAAAGAACGCGATAAAGAGGCTGCAAGCGATCCACAGGAAATGCGTTTCAGGAGGGGAGGCGAGCAGACGGGCGCCGATCGGGATGCCGAGTGCTCCAATGAGGAACGCCCCAATGAAAAAAACCGTCGAACGAGCGGTTGCGACGAGATTCTCGCGCGAAAAAAGGAAAGCGGTCAGCGCACCGACGTAGCCTCCCGGAATGCGGAAGGTGACGATCAGGATCATGGTCAAAGTGGCGGAGATGACCATACGCGCCACGAGCGCGCCACGGCCGGGATAGGGCGCGAGTTCCTTTTTCAGAAAATCGGGAAACCAATCGGTGAAGCGTTCGAGATGTGGGAGATGAATCGGCTCGGAGGCCATGTCTGTTTCCGGGTACACGACTTAGAGGCCCACTGCATACAGGCAGGTCAGCGCGAACGACACATCACCGCATGCCACGCCGGCCCATCTCACAGTCGTCATCATAGGGTTCCTCGCCATTTTTCGCTCCAGAAACCGGATTGGTACGGAACCGTCGGCAAATCGGCTGTATCGTCGGCAACCCGGACATGAACTGCGCAGCAGCAATCTCAACATCGGACCCCGTCGTCCTTGAAAAACAGAACTACGGGTAATTTCGCTGCGTTGTTGGGCATCCTCTGCTCCCCTGTTCGGCCGTCCGTTGGCGGCAAATCGCCGAGTCACTCATTTGACGAGCCGATTGGTATCCACAAGTCGGCTTCTCGTCAGCGTCAATTTCAACGGCGCCGGACTGCAGCGGTTCAATTTGAAACCGCGACCCGAGTCTATTGGATTTGTGTCATCCAGATGCCGACATGCCATTGCACCAGGCTAACGATGATCTTGTCCCGAGCGACACTCAGGTCCCCGTCGCTTGACCAAAATCCGTCAAGATCCTTCTGCGATGCGTCGTGGAAGTGCTCGTAACCGAACGCCTCGCCGATCGGCCGCTTGGTAGCCGGATCCAGCCGTTGCGCCCATATACAGTGATAGCCGTCGCGATTGGAGATGAAATACGCCATGCTTCCACGGTGACGTTCGCGCCGGTATCCAGAACAAATGGATAAGGCCCTGTACCGTTCACCGAAACCTCAACGATGGGGACGCCTGACATCTCCTCCATTGCAATCTGGGCACTCATCTCTTGCGCATGAATGCTGAGGTCCGCATGAATGCTGAGGACAATGCTGAGGGCTAGGATCAGCGGGCTCGCCGATGCGAATCCGAATCTCACAGGCGGTGTCACCTCGCCGCCAAAAATGCGTCCTGTTCACGGCGATTGCAATGACACGGCGATGACAGTTTCCTGACATTAAGCGTTTGCGCTAAATCAATGCGGAAGAGGGAGATACAGGAAGATGTGACCCGAGGTGTCAACGGGAGAAAAGTGGGAAATGCCCATCCAGGGCTTTCCCCGCCTGCCTCCTTAGCTGGTGTTACATCTACCGTCACTGCGATAGACACAACTTCCGATGCGTCCGCTAAAGAGAAATAAAGAGAAAAGACCGATTCGGCCCGGGCGCGACATAAGGCAACATGGCGAAATTTCGACGCGCTTCTCTTTCAGCAGTTTCAATTTGAAACCGGGACAGAAACACTCTTCAGAAATGTGCCATTTCACCCTGCCGACTTCGCTAGACTGGAAATAGAGATAAAGAAACGCCCGCGATCATCGCGGGCGTTTCATTTGCTGACCGTTTTTCGCTGCTTCTAAGTCCTTTGAC
>DATAZF010000219.1:0-7373 GCA_036272235.1 Bryobacteraceae bacterium
CCGTCGCTGCGGCTGGGCTTGAGCAAGCCCTCGCGCTCGTACAGGCGGAGTGTTTGGGGATGAACCCCGTACTGCTCGGCGACGGAGGAAATCATGTAGGCGGCTTTCGATTTCTCACGCATGAGTGTGTTCCTCCTGCTCGAAGAGTTCCTTGCGGGGATCTTCGGGATGCAAGGTGGCGAGCTCGCGGAGCAGTTCCTTGGTGCGCTCATCCTGCACGACCGGCGCTTGCAGAACGACCTGCACGATCTGGTCTCCGCGCGTATTTTTGCGCGCATTGAAGACACCACGCTCGCGAAGCCGGAACTTCTTTTCGTTCTGCGTGCCGGGCGGGATCTTGAGCAAAGTCTTGCCGTCGATTGTCGGCACTTCGATCTTGGCGCCCAGACCGGCTTCGGCGACAGTGATCGGGACTTTCAACTCGATATTGTCGCCTTCGCGCTTGAAGAGCGGGTGCGGTTCGACGTGGGTGGTGATGTAGAGATCGCCCGCGGGCGCGCCCATGGTTCCGGCGTTGCCTTTGCCTGCCACGCGAAGGCGTGAACCGCTCTGCGCACCCGGCGGAATGCGCACTTCGACCATTTCGGAATGAGCCAGCCGCGCATCGCCATGGCAGGTGGGACACACGTTCTTCAAGCGGCCCTTGCCGTTGCAGCGCGGACATGTGAGGTTGAACTTCATGTTGCCGGCCATCTGGCTGACTGTACCCGTGCCATTGCATTGGGGGCACGCGACAGATCCGGCCTCGTTGCCGCCCTGGCCGTGGCAGGTGGGGCATTGATCCGAGCGGGTGATTTCGATTTTGGCCTGAGTGCCGCGGATGGCCTGCCAGAAGCTGATGCTCAGACCATACTCGAGATCGGTGCCTTTCTGGGGCTCGCGGTCGGTTTCCGGGGTCTCGCCGCCGCCATGAAAGAACTGGCTGAAAATGTCCTTGAAAGAGCCGCCGCCGGGGCCGCCGGAAGCGCCCGGTCCACTGCGCCGGCGCGCCTCGGTCTCGGCCTGGGCGTTCTTGAACATCTCGGAAAAATCGAACCCGTTGAAATCCATGTTGGGGTGGGTCCGGGGATTTCCGCCGCCCGGAGGTCCACCGCCGAACGCGGAATCCGAGTAGAAGCCCACCTGGTCGTACATCTGTTTTTTCTTTGAATCGCTGAGGATGTCATAGGCTTCCTGGACATTCTTGAAGCGGTCTTCGGCGGATTTGTCGCCGGGGTTGAGGTCGGGATGGTATTTGCGGGCGAGCTTCCGGTAGGCTTTGCGGATGTCTTCGTCGGAAGCCGTGCGCGGGACGCTGAGGGTTTCGTAGTAGTCGTGTTTTGGTGGTGACGGCATGGCTTATTGGATGGGCCGGAGGCTTTCGCGTCCGGCCCGCCTTCCTTGTGCTAAACCCACCGGCGACAGGATCGCCGGCGCTACCTTATTTTTTGTCGTCGACGTCGACGAATTCGGCGTCTACTACGTCTTCCTTCGGCTTCTCCGGCTCGGGCGGAGTGGTGCCGCCAGGCTGCGCTCCCGGCTGGCCCTGCGTGGCTTTGTACATGGCTTCGGCCAGTTTGTGGCTGGCCTGGGTCAGCTTGTCAGTCGCGGCGTTCAGCTTATCCGGATCGCCTTCGGTGATCGCCTTCTTGACCTCTTCGATGGACGCTTCGATGTTCTTTGCGTCCTCGTCGCCGATCTTGTCGCGGTGCTCTTTCAGCGTCTTCTCGACGTTATAGACCATCGCGTCGGCGCGGTTGCGAGCTTCGATCTGGTCCTTCTCCTTGCGGTCATCGGCGGCGTGCGATTCGGCATCCTTCGCCATTTTGTCCACCTCTTCTTTGGAGAGGCCCGAGGACGACGTAATGGTGATCTTCTGCTCGTTGTTGGTTGCCTTGTCTTTCGCAAGGACGTTCAGGATGCCGTTAGCGTCGATGTCGAACGTGACCTCGACTTGCGGCACGCCGCGGGGGGCCGGCGGAATTCCAATCAACTGGAATACGCCGAGCTGCCGGTTGTCCTTGGCCATGGCGCGCTCACCCTGAAAGACCTTGATTTCCACCGAGGTCTGGTTTTCCGCTGCCGTGGAAAACGTCTCGCTCTTGCGAGTCGGAATGGTTGTGTTGCGATCGATCAGCTTGGTGAACACGCCGCCGAGGGTCTCGATGCCGAGCGTCAGCGGCGTGACATCGAGCAGCAGAACGTCCTTCACTTCGCCGCCGAGCACGCCGCCCTGGACCGCGGCACCGACTGCGACGACTTCATCCGGGTTGACCGTCTTGTTGGGCTCTTTGTTGAAGAGCTGCTGAACGATCGCCTGAATGCGCGGGATGCGGGTCGAGCCGCCGACGAGCACGACTTCGTCGATCTTGTCGGGAGTAACGTTGGCGTCCTGCAGGGCCTGCTTGCAGGGTCCGACGGAGCGCTGGAAGATGTCTTCGCACATCTGCTCGAAGCGCGAGCGGGTAAGCTTCATGGCGAGGTGCTTGGGTCCGGATGCATCGGCCGTAATGAACGGCAGGTTGACATCGGTTTCGAGGAGCGTCGAAAGGTCCATCTTGGCCTTTTCGGCGGCTTCCTTGAGGCGCTGGAGTGCCATCTGGTCTTTGGAAAGATCGATGCCCTGTTCCTTCCTGAACTCGGCGATGATCCAATCCATCACGCGATGGTCGATGTTGTCGCCGCCGAGGTGCGTGTCGCCGTTGGTGGATTTCACTTCGACGACGCCGTCGCCGACTTCGAGGATGGAGACGTCGAACGTACCGCCGCCGAAGTCATAGACGGCGATGGTTTCGTTCTTCTTCTTGTCGAGGCCATACGCCAGGGCGGCCGCGGTGGGCTCGTTGATGATGCGCTTGACGTCGAGTCCCGCGATCTTGCCGGCGTCTTTCGTGGCCTGGCGCTGAGAGTCGTTGAAGTACGCGGGAACGGTGATGACCGCTTCGGTGATCTTCTGGCCGAGGTAGGCTTCGGCGGCTTCCTTCAGCTTGGTGAGGATCATGGCCGAGATCTCGGGCGGCGTGTACTTCTTGCCCTGAATCTCGACGCGTGCGTCGCCATTCTCGCCGCGCGTGACCTTGTAAGGCACCATCTTCTGCTCTTCGGTGACTTCGTCGGCGCGGCGGCCCATGAACCGTTTGATCGAGAAGATGGTGTTCTCGGGGTTCGTAATGGATTGGCGTTTGGCGACCTGCCCGACAAGGCGCTCTCCGCCTTTGGCGAAGGCGACAACGGACGGGGTAGTGCGTCCGCCTTCCTGGTTGGCGATCACGGTCGGCTGACCGCCTTCCATGACGGCGACGACGGAGTTGGTCGTGCCGAGGTCAATACCTATGATTTTGCCCATATGTTTTTTCGGTGCCTCTCTCTGAAAACCTGTTTGCTGGTTGCCCGGGTTTCCCGGTATTAGCTCTTCCTGATTATGAAATATGAGTGCCAGATTGTCAAGTGTCGTGAGCGTGAAATTTTCAGGTGGCGTCAGGCGGCGAGTTCTGACGGGATTTTGCGAGCGTTTTTGGGACCGAAATGCCTGCCTCGGTGGCTTCGAGGCGGGCTTGGCGGTGATTTCAGCGCTTGAAAAAACGAAGCCGCCCGGGTCTGCCGACCACAGGTCTCGCTCGGTGCCGGTACAGTTCGGGGATAGGGCCTGACACCGGATCCCCGTTCCGTTTCAGCAAGTTAGTACAGCAGGCAAGCTTCCTCGAAGGCTTGTTTTTGTTTTGCCTCCGCTTCCTGTCTGGCCTGCGCGCCTCCGCGGGTCGGCGACGTAGGTGCGGGCGGCGGGTCGAGACTCGCAATGATTTTGGGGCAGGATTCATCGTGGGCTTGCTGTTCGTCGGGGGTGCGGACGTCGATTTGGCGGGAGTTCGGTCCGTGGACCGGTTGAGAACCGGGCATTGCGGCGGTTTGCGAGGATTTGTTTTTCGGTGGCCATGATCGGGGCGCTCCTTTTTCCGAACTACTACCACGGCTGGACAGGAAATCGAGGCGTGGGCAACCCGAAGAGGCAGCTAAGGCTGCATCCAAGGCGCGGGTTGTCATCAGGTTGGCGTGATCCCTAAACTATTTGCAGAGGTTGTGAAGCGACCCCGGGATCGCTACCGGATTGTGTCGGCCAGCGAGAAGATCGGCAGGTAGAGCGCGATGAGAACGAACGCCACGAAGATTCCCATGAAGATCATGATGGCCGGCTCGATCAGCGAGAGCACAGCCGTCATTTTCGTATTAACGTCGTCTTCGTAAAATTCCGCGACGCTGGTCAGCATCGCAGGCAGGGCGCCCGTCGATTCGCCGACTTCCACCATATCGACAGCCAGCGCCGGGAATACACCTGTGGAGGAGAGCGAAGACGAAAGCGTCTGCCCCTCGCGCACCATCCTGCCGGCCTTTTCGAGAGTCTTGCGGAGCAGCGGCGTGCCCAGCGAATCGGCCGCCGTATCGAGACCCTGCATCAACGGAATGCCGCCCGTCAGCAGCGTACTCAGCACGCGCGAAAACTGCGCAACCTGGTACTTGATCCAGATGTCGCCGAACACCGGCACCTTGATCTTGACCCGATCGATCTTCTCCTGTGCCGCTTCCTTACGCGACCACCAGTAGAACAACCCGACGGCGGTCGCGATCCCGGTGGCATAGGCCACCACGTACGCCCGCGCCGAAGTACCGATCGCAATCAGATACAGCGTGATGGTCGGCAACTGCGCCGACATGCTGGAATAAAGCGACGCGAAACTGGGGACCACATAGGTCACCAGAAACACCATCAGCAGAATCACCAGCACGATCAACACGCTCGGATACATCAACGAGACGAGGACTTTCTTGCGTACGCCGAGCGCGAGCTTCTGGTAAGTGACGTACCGCTCCAGCACTTCGACCAGGCTTCCCGATTTCTCGCCCGCCATCACCGACGTTACGTAGATCTTCGGGAAAATCCCCTGCTGCCGGAACGCTTCCGACAGCAATGTGCCGCGGCGGACCTCTTCGCGGACCGAATTGATATACGGCGTCAGCTTCGGGTCGGTCAGACGTTCAGCGAGAAGGTCAAGCGATTTGAGGATCGGCAGGCCGGCGCGAATCAGCGTCACGAACTGCTGGTTGAAGATCAGGAATTTTTCGAGGTTCAGCCGGCGGCGGCGTCCGGGGATCGCGATCTCGCCGGACAAATTGAGCCCGGCCCCTTTCGCTTTTACCGAATAAACCAGAAAGCCCTGCTGTGTGTAACGCTCGCGGATCTCCTGGGCGGACGTCCCCTGCGCCATCTGGCTGTGCACTTCGCCGCGCGTGTCGGCGTACTTCAGTACGAAGTCGGACATGCTACGGACCGGCCTCGACAACTTTGACGCCGGGTGGCGGTTGAAAGGTGAACATCGCCGGCGCCACCGGTGCGTTCAACTGTTCGTTGGAGAAGGTGAAGTCGAGCTTCGACTGGTCCTGCAGGGCGATGCGGACCCGGCGGATCTGACCGTCGGGAGTTGCGAGAAAATCCACGCGCGACCACGCGAGATTTTCGGACTTCGGCGTGGCGACAATCCAGGTGTCCCCACCTTCCGAACGGGTTTCAAACGACTTGAATTCCTTCTGGAAGTCGAGCTTGCCGAGCAGGAAGGCGATCGGAGCATGCACATCCTCCGACTCCTTCAGCTTGCCCTTCTCAGCGCTGTGATCGGCCGGGGAGTATGTGACGACTTCTTTCCCATCCGAGAGGAACAGTTTCCCGGCCGGCGACGTGTACTCCCAGCGCATCCGCCCCGGTTTCCGCAAATAGAGCACGCCTGTCTCGCTCTGCACGGGACTCTTTGTTCCCGCGTAAGTCTCTGAAAAGTCAAGCTTAAGCGACTGTGTGCGATTATATCTTGCCTCTATTTTTTTGAGCAGAATTTCGACCCCGGCCGGCGCAGCGAGCGCGGGAAGGACTATTAGACACGTGAGCGCACGCGTGGCCGCCGAAGGAGTCACAAACGATTGACGTCGAAAGCCAACCGAGCGTGTACTCTTGAAGTCAGAGCGTTTTTTTAACGGTTTTGCCGGAGCGAGACTCCCGGCCGGCGCATCCAAGGGACAGCTAAGAGCCGACCGCGACAAAATGCCGGAAACAGTGACGATGGCGGATACCCCGCAGCAACAGGAATCTCAACCTCAGACCGCGCCAAAACCCGCCCCTAGAAAAGAGGAGGCGAGACCGCGCAAATCCCTTGTACGGAGGCTCGGCGAGCATCCGATCAAGGTGGTCGTCTTTCTTGTGATTCTGATCGGTGCCGCGATAGGCGGAATTCGACTCTGGAACTACCTCGATTCCTACGAATCGACGGACGATGCCGAGATTGATGGCGATATCTACGCGATCACGAGCCGCATCGCCGGAACCATTAAAGCTGTGCACGTGCAGGACAATCAGGAGGTCAAGGCCGGCCAGCTTCTCGTCGAGCTGGATCCCGCGGATTACGATGTTGCGGTTGCGCAGGCTCGAGCGGCGCTCAACGAATCGCGATCGCTGGTGGCTGTAGCCAGACCAAATGTACCGCTGACATCGGTGACGACGCAGACGGCGCTTTCGACCTCCGCCACGGATATCGCGCAGGCCCGCGCGGCAGTCGCGGGAGCGCAGAGGGATTACGAATCCGCTGTCGCCGACATCCGCAAGGCCGAGGCGGACAGCGCCAAGGCGCAGGCGGACCTCGCTCGCTACAAACAACTCATCGCAAAGGACGAGATCAGCAAGCAGCAATACGACCAGGCGGAAGCTGCCGCGAAATCCGCGGGCGCCAATGTGGATGCGAAACGCGCCACCTCCGAGGCTTCCGCGCGCGCCATCGAGGAGGCTCAGGCACGTCTCGAGGAAGCGCAGACCAAACAGACGGAAGTGCAGACTACCCGTCCGCAGCAGATCGCCATTCAGAACGCCACGGTGCAGAGCCGGCAGGCGAGCGCGGTCCGGCAACAAACGCTGGTCGATCAGGCCGTTCTCAGTCTTTCTTATACGAAGATCTTCGCGCCGGTCGACGGCATCATCGGCAAGAAGAACGCGGAGCCGGGGCAGCAGGTCGCTGCCGGCCAGCAGTTGATGGCGGATGTGCCGGTCAATGACATCTGGGTCACGGCGAATTTCAAAGAGACGCAGTTAAAGAAGATGCGGCCGAACCAGCGGGTGACCATACATGTGGATTCCTACGATCGCGACTATGAGGGCTTCGTCGAGAGCGTCGCGGGTGCAACTGGTGCGCGATTCAGCCTGCTGCCGCCGGAGAATGCGACCGGGAATTACGTGAAAGTTGTGCAGCGGGTGCCGGTGCGGATCCGGTTTAAAGCCGGGCAGGATACGAACCATGAGCTGCGACCTGGGATGAGTGTGGACCCGAAGGTCTGGCTACAGTAGAGCCGCTGGTTATCTGCGG
>DATAZF010000220.1:0-3739 GCA_036272235.1 Bryobacteraceae bacterium
TAACGTCGCCAGCCAGCAGAAGATTTGAACGCCGCTGGTGATCGCGATCATCATGCTGGCGGCGGTGAAGTATGCTTCGCCGATTTGCGGCAGGCCTGTCGCGAACATGTGGTGCACCCAGAGGCCGAAGGCGATGAAACCGTTTCCGACAAGCGATAACACCAATGCGGGATACCCAAAGATCTGCCGTCGCGTCTGCGTTTCGAGAATGGAGGAAACCATTCCGAGAGCAGGCAGGAAGATGATGTAGACCTCGGGGTGGCCGAAGAACCAGAACACGTGCTGGTAGAGCAGGGGATCGCCGCCCTCGGCGGGATTGACGAAGTGCGTGCCGAGCGTGCGGTCATTCAACAGGAACACGGTGCTTGCGATCATCACGGCGGGCATCGCGAAGATGATCATGAAGGACTGCACGAGCATGGACCAGCAATACATCGGCATGCGGTTCAGGGACATTCCAGGCGCGCGCATTTTGAGGATTGTGACGACAAGTTCGACCGCGACGCACAGAGCCGAGATCTCCGTGAAGGTGATCATCTGCGCCCAGACATCCACACCCTTGCCCGGTGAAAACTGGGGGCCGGACAGCGGGGGATATGCAAACCATCCGGCATCCGGAATCATATTGAAAAAGACACAGCCGTATAGAAAGAGTCCCCCTGCGAGATACATCCAGTAGCCGAAGGCATTCAGGCGCGGGAAGGCAACGTTGCGCGTGCCGACCATCAGAGGGACGAGATAGATTCCCATCCCTTCCATTACCGGTACCGCGAAGAGAAACATCATCGTTGTGCCGTGCAAAGTGAAGATCTGGTTGTAGCGTTCCGCACTGAGGAAAGTGTTTTCAGGCTTCGCCAGTTGCAGCCTCATGAGCAGAGCTTCAACGCCGCCGATCAAAAGGAACATGAATGCAGTCAGAATGTAACGCTGGCCGATCTGTTGATGATTGGTTGCCGACAGCCATCCTACGAAACCGGGCTTGGAACTCCACGTTTGCCGAAGGACGCCGAGATCGGCGCCAGCATGCTGTTCCGAAGCCGTCGGCGTCATTTCAAGCTCTCCAGGTAATCGATCAGCGGCTGCATCTCCGCGGGCTGAATCGGGACCGTGGCCATGTGTGTTCCGGGCTTGATGTTTTGGGGATCCGCAATCCAGCCGGCGAGGTTCCCTTTCGTGTTGGAAAGCGTTCCGGCCGCGATTGTCTTGCGGCTTCCGAAATGGGTCAGGTCGGGGCCCGCCTGCGCCGCCGCGTCAGTGCCGCGAATGGCGTGACAAAGAACGCAGGCGCTTCTTAGAAAAATCTCCTGACCCTGCCTCGTGTCGTCGTTCATGGGTTCGGCGGCAGGTTTGAGTTGATGTTCCAGCCACGCATTGAAGCGCTCCGGCGGTTCCGCGATTACCCAGAACGCCATGTGGGCATGCTGCAGGCCGCAGAACTCAGCACACTGGCCGCGGTACTCGCCGGGTTTGTCCGCCTCAAGCCATTCCGTGGTGGTGTGGCCGGGAATCAGATCGCGCTTGCCCTGGAGACCAGGCACCCAAAAGCTATGAATGACGTCTTCAGAGTTTCCTCGGATCGCCACTGCCCGGCCAATTGGGATATGGATTTCGTTGGCCGTCTGGAGTATCCGGCCTGGATCGTCGCTTGCGTAGCGGACCTTCCACCACCACTGCGTACCGGTCACTTCGATATTCAGACTTCCGGCTGGCGCAACCGATGCAGAGACGATCTTGCCGACCGAAACACTGACGATCGTCAATCCAAAGAGGATCAGGACGGTAATTCCCGTAGCGGCCCCGACCGCGGTTCGCAGGCTGGCCTCGGTTCTGTCCGAAGGTTGATGCGTTCCCTCAAGTGGTTCCTGCTGGATGCCCCGATGGCGTCTCGTTAAGGAGAAGAGAGCGAGGCCTACAACAAGAACGAAAATTGCACTCAGCAGAAGGCCGAAAAAGACCGCGAGCTCGCGAATGTGCGCGGCATTTGAACCTGCGACATGCCACATCGACTGAGTCATTGAGTCGCGGCTCCAGGCTTGCCGGGTAGAATCGTCGCCGTCTTCTGTTCGAGCGAATCGGACCGAGCGGGCGTGGCGGCTTTCGGTTCGAGATTATTCAGCGAACGAACATATGTAACAAGCTGCCATACCTGATACTCCGGAATCTTGCCGCCCCACGTGGGCATTCCGTTCGGCCGGCCTTTCACAATAGTGTCGAATATGTTGGGAGCTTCACCACCGTAAATCCAGTCCCGCTGGTCCTTCTTGATCAGGGGCGGACCGATGCCCCCGCCGCCGTTGGCATGACACCCCGAGCAGTTGTACCAGTTAAAAAGGCGCTGTCCTTCGGAAATGGCATACGCATTTCCTTCATAAGGGTTGAGGACATTGAGATTGGCCGTGGCGCCCCCGGGATAAAGCGCACTCTCGGCACCCGCATCCCCGAGAATCGCGGAAGCGGCAGGGGCCGGGCGCACCTCGCGACTTTCCCGCTTGCACGCACTCAACGTGAGAAAACAACAGGCGATGGCGACGTAGCGCATGACGGTGCATCCTCCTCAGCAGACGGAAACGCGTACTCTTTCACCAGGGCGCGAATGTTTTGGCACTCCTTATCAAGCACTTGTTGAATCGCCGATTGAAGGGCAACATCTCCTTTGCGGACAGCAACACCGATCGAATAACCAAACGGAACCATCTGGAATCGAATGGGCGAGATGGGCTGGACGGTAAGGTGAACCGCGGCCCTCTTCGCGAAATATCCCGCGAGCGGCCCCCAGGCAATCGCCAGATCGACATCCCCTTTGGCCAAGGCCTCAATCAGTCGTGCCGGCGGATCCGTCTCGCCATAAGCGCCATAAAGACTGTAGCCGACGATCTGCTTTGACAAACCTTGGGCCGCCAGCAAGTGTCCCGGCGGCGAGTAGTCATCCTCCACGATATGCAGACCGATGCGTAAATCCTGCAATCGAGGATCGTACAAAGAGTCGATCTTCATCCCTCGGTCCGCTCTCGTCACCATCACGTAGGTCGAACGGTAATATGGCCGAGTAAGAAGTGCCTCATCCATATCGACGGGAACGCCGAGAACCGCATCGCATAAATTGGCGTTCAGTGAATTCTCGAGAAAGTTCTTGCGTTCGGAAAACCAGACGTATTTCAGCTCAACAGAAAGATTCCGGGCGATAATGTGTGCGAGCTTATTCTCCAGCCCCTGGCCCATTCGATTGGAGAACGGAAGATTGTTAGGATCGGCGCACACCCGGAGCGTCTGCCGATCTGAAGCTGTACAACAAAGCGCTGTACCGAGCCAGATCACAGCCTGACAGTGGAATCTACGGAAGAGCGAAAACATAGAGCATCCCCCCCTTCGTGGTGTAGTTGGGGAGATCTGCCATTGCGTTCAGAAAGCCCAGAGCACCGGTACCATCGGCGGCGTTCAGCATTCCGGCTACGATGGCACCCGACCATCCCCCCACACCGGAGAGAACGGCGATATATTGCTTCCCGTCAGGCCCTCTATACGTGATGGGCTGCGAAATGATTCCCGATCCTGTCTTGAATTCCCATAACTTCGCTCCCGTCCTCGCGTCGAGCGCCCGAAACCAGCCATCCATGGTCCCGTAAAAGACCACATCGCCGGCGGTCACTACGGCACCGCTCCATGCCGGAAACATTTCCTTTACGGTCCACACTGCTTTCGCAGCTACCGGGTCCCACGCAGTGAATTCACCCCGATGACC
>DATAZF010000221.1:0-22937 GCA_036272235.1 Bryobacteraceae bacterium
GATGCTGGCGTCGAAGACTATTTCCGAGCCGGTGTCCGGATTGGTGTTCTTCCCGCTGAATCCCAAAGAGAAAGCGAAAAACCTGATTCTGAGTTGCAAGACGCCGAAGAGCCATCTGCGGCTGGCCTTCAAGTAATCGCGCTCAGAACGTCATCTTGTCTTTGGCGGCTTCAACCTTGAGTCCGTCGACTCCATAAATCACCAGCAGATCGCCCCACTCGCGGAACTCTCCGTGCTTGTCGCGGAAGCCGATCACGGCCTTCGCTTCTTCCGGCGTGAGGCCGAGCGTGCTCACCATGTCCTCCGCCTTCGCTTTGTTGATGTTGAGCTTGCTGACGTCTTCTTCCTTTCCGAAGTTTTTCGCCATATAAGCGGCGACGGCGTCGAACTGCTCGGCCGGGGCCGCGACTCCTTTTGTCGCCATGCGCGCAATCGTCTTCTTCCAGTCGGCCTCCGTGCGTCGCTGGCTCAAGAGCTGCGCGGGTGGATGACACTGCAGGCAGATCTTATTGACATACTCTTTGGCGGGGCCGTCCGGAAAATCCTTCTGCGCGAACGCGGGCGAAACCACCAGCACGGCCAGGCCAACAAGAACTCTGAGTGTCACGAGTGAACCTCCAGCACCGAATATTCTGTCACGGCGAGCTCTATCACGGGAGCGCGAAAACGACGAGCGACTCGCCGCCGCGCCGGTCGGGATCCGTCACGCCCGCCCCGCCGTTCGCTGCCGTGATCGCGACGTACTGTTTGCCGTCCTTGCCCTGATAAGTGATCGGCACGGCGATCGCGTTATAGTCGAGCTTCGTCTCCCAAAGCTGTTTGCCCGTCTTCGAATCGAAGGCGCGGAAGCGCTTGTCGTTCGTAGCGCCAATGAAGAGGAGGCCGCCCGCGGTTACGATGGGTCCGCCGAAGCCAATGCGTCCGGTATTTTTCTTGCCCTCCGGAAGCTCGTCGGTGACGCCGAGACGGATCTGCCACGCGAAGTCCCCGGTCGCCGCATTGACGGCGGTAAGGCGTCCCCATGGCGGTTTCTGGCAGGGCCAGCTTTGCTCCCCGAGGGTGAGCCCGTTCGCGTCCTTCTTCAATGCCCAGAATTTCGAGTTGAAAGGATTCCCCAGAATGCTGGCCTGCTGATAAGGAACCTTTGAAGTATCCGGCTCCTTCTGGACCCAGCCGATGCTGCCGTATTCGTTCGTGAACACATAAACATAGCCGAGCTTCGGATCGGATGCGCTGCCGCCCCAGTTGACGCCCCCGATCGGGCCCGGGAAGATCACGTTCGAAACCGGCGGCGCGTCAGGCGCGCGATAAGCGTAGGGAGTAAACGGACCTTCGTTGTGCGCTCCGCCGCTCTTCTCCACAAGATCCCGGCAGGCCGCGGCATGCTCTTCAGTCGTGTCGGCCGCGGTAACGAGGTCATCCATATTGAAGCTCATGCGCCCAAAGGGCGGAGGCTTCACGGGAATCGGCTGCGTCACCGAAAGCTGCTCGCCCGGCACCTGGCTCCTGGGAACCGGCGTCTCTTTGATGCCGAAAATCGGCTCGCCAGTGACACGATTCAGAATGTACATGTAACCGACCTTGCCGGTCTGCGCGAGAATCGGTACCGTCTTGCCATTGATCTTCACATCGATGAGACCCGGGGCCGGCGGCAGATCGAAATCCCAGACATCATGGTGAACGACCTGGTAATACCACTTCATCTTTCCGGTGTTCACATCGAGCGCGACTACAGAGTTGCCGTAGAGATCGTTGCCCTTGCGGTCGCCGCCGTAGAAATCGCTGGCAGGGCTTCCGTAGGTTGTGTAGAGAGTGTCGCGTTGCGTATCGATCGTCATCTGGAAGCCCCAGTTGTTGACGCCGGTGCGGTCCTTCCAGCTATCGGGGATCTCCCACGTTTCGTTGCCGGGCTCGCCGGCGCGCGGGACGGAGTGGAATTCCCACATTTTGGCGCCGGTGCGCGCGTCGTAAGCGCGGGTATCGCCAGGCAGTCCCGGAGCGTTGACCTCGGGAACATTTGCGCCGACGAGCAGAATGTTCTTGTAGACAGTCGGAGGCGCAGTGTAGGGCACCACCAGATCGACCTGTCCTTCCTTGCCGAAGCCGGGATCGACTTTGCCAGTCTTCGCATTCAGTCCGAACATCATATGGCCGCTGGTGAAGATGATGCGCGGCGGATTGTTCTTATCGCCTGGCCAGTAGGTGACACCGCGGTTGCCGGGCGACCCGACAGGCAATTCATACCGCCAGATTTCTTTTCCGGTCTCTGGCTGAAGCGCCACGACGCGGCCGGCCGCGGGCAAATACATCACACCGTCGACGACGATCGGGGTAGCTTCGGAGCCGCTCGCGCGCGGCGCGCCGCGGCCTGTCGCTTCGGATTTCAGCCCGTAGGACCAGGCCGGTTTCAGCTTTCCGACGTTCTTCGTATTAATTTGCGTGAGTGGAGAATAGCGGGTGCCTGCGGGATCGCGATTGTACATCGGCCAGTCTGCGGCGTCTTTCGGGCCTCCGCCCTGCGCATAAAGAACCGGCGCGCAGATGAACAGGATAAGAACCAGCGATTCACGGATTTTCATTTTTCCCCAGCATACATGCAAAGGCCCGGCCTGCTCGGGAGAGAAGGCCAGGCCGCAGAACTGAGCCGGAATAAAACTCAGAACGAATACTTCAAAGCGATCTGAACAAGGCGCGGGTTGGCTACCGTTGCCGTAATCAGCCCGAACGTCGCCGGAGTGCTCCGCGCATTTCCGGGATTGGCAAATTCCGGATGATTGAACAGATTGAAGAATTCCAGCCGCAGTTGAAGGTTGTGCTTTTCGGCAATCCTTGTATCCTTGGTCACGGAAGCGTCAAAGTTGAACTGACCGGGCCCAAGGACGATGCCCTGGCCGGAATTACCGAACAAAGTTGCGCCATCCGAGCCAATTACCGGCGGTGCAACGAAGGAAGCCGGATTGAAATACTGCAAGCCCGCGAACGTACCGTTCGTGACGATCGAGTGCGATTCGATGCCGCCCGGGTTTTTGATCTGGCCGTACGTGACACCGGGAGCCAGTTGAGCCGTGCTGCTGCCACCCTCGGCGGAGTTGGGGTTGGGGCCGCCATAATAAGCGGTGCCGCCCGCGGTATCGAAGAACGTCATCGGCGTACCGCCCTGGACGACGGTCACACCTGAAACCGCCCAGCCTTTGGTGAGGTAGCCGAGAGCCCCCTTCGGGCTTCCGGAAGGAATCTGGTAGAGGTAATTAATGACGAACCGCTGCGGGCGCGAGAAACCTGCCGGAGCATACTGCTGGCTTTCGACCGAAGCGTTATTGACGTTGGTCTGGCCGTTTCCGCTCAGAACCGTCATATCTTTGCTCCAGGTGTAAGCACCCTGCAGCGAAAGGCCATGTGAGAACTGGCGGCGCACCGTTGCCTGGAAGCTGTTGTAGTTCGCATACGCGTCGTAGGCGGTGCCCTGCAGACCGATCTCCTGGTAACCAAGATATGGAACGCGGTATACCGCGTTGGCCAGCGTGTTGGTGGTCTGGCCGTTGATGGGGTTGGTGGGGCCGGCGAGCTGAGCCAGGTTGTAGTTGTGGTTGTAATTCGCCTGATTGATGCTGCTCGATCCGACAAAACCGGTGTCGAGAACCCAGCCTCTCGCAAATTCATACTGGAACGTCAGGTTGTATTGCCGGGTGAGCGGCGTGTGCACGACCGAATAGAACGGCGCGTTCAGACTTGAATTGTTGCCGGTAACCGGGTCGAAATAGCGCGGCGTGAAGCCGAGCGGAGTCGACGGGAACGGGTTCGCCAGACTGAATGGAGTGGCCGCGCCGCCGGCGTAATCGAGGGTCAGCGCATAAGGATCACCCTGTTCGACGGCATGGACGAATTTGCTGCTGCCTACTCGATCGTAGAAGAGCCCGACGCCGCCGCGGACGACCAGTTTTTCCCTCGCCTGATATGCGAAACCGAAACGGGGACCGAAATTATTCCACGGAATGCCGCCTTCGGTGGGAGAGCCGCCGCTGAGCACCGTTACGCCGGGCGGGGGATTGACACCGCCCACCGCGCCCGGGCTGTTCGGGCCGTAAAAAGTCTTATAGTTGCCTGGCACGACATACCCGACGAGACTCGCGCCTGAAGCGATCGGCGTCGTCGGCGGATTCGGGATGGTTTGCAGCAGGTGGGGCCAGACATTGGTCAGGTTGCCATGGGAGTCGCCAAGCATCCCGTCGAATTCCCAACGAACTCCGAGATTCAGCGTCAGCTTCGAGTTGACCTTCCAGTCATCCTGCACAAACGCGCTCACGTCTTTCTCGCGATAGCCGTGAATGATTCCGTCAGGGCCGCTCCGTACGCAGAAGAGACACTGCAGGAAGGTCCCGAGCGGAGAGCCCGTAGTGCCTGTGGCCGGACCGTTTCCGTAGCATGAAGGGCCGCCGCACCCGGGCAGGCCGAGCAGAAAGTCGGAAAAGCCCGGGAGGATCAGAAACCCGCGCGCCAGCGATTTGAAGGAAAGATTCCATTGGTCAGCCTCGAATTCGGCTCCGGCCCGAATAGTATGCTTCCCGTGGCTCCAGGAGATCTGGTCACCGTAATTAAACTGCGTGGCAGGCCCATAGAATGGAGCCAATGTGCCGCCGATACTGACGGAGCCCACAATGATCATGACCGGCGGTTGCGTTTGCGAGGGAATAATCGGTGTGAGGCCGATCGACTGCGGCGTGTATTGGGGGGTGGAATCCGATCCGTTGGCGATATTGCGCTGCATGGCCGCATGCGCTTCGTTGACAATATTGTTCGTCACGATAGTGGTCAGCTTAAGCGTCGAGTCTGTAGTCGCATAGTAGGAGCTCGACGGAGTGCCCGGCAGGCCGGCGATTCCGAAGGGAACCACCTGCGGATCTTCACTGAACAGATACCGCATGGCCAGCGTGTTCTTGCTGTTCAGCAGGTAGTCGGCATTGGCGATGTATTGATCGCCCGTGTATTTCGCCGGAAAGCTGTATGTGACGTTCTGAAAGCCGCCATTGCTCGAACCTGGAATATAGTAACTTCCGTCGGGGTTCTTGCTGCGGATAATGGCCATTGCCACGGGGCTGATGTTCGATCCGTTGCACGCGACCTGCACCGCGTTAAACGGCGGGCCGTTGAATGAGCCGAAGCCGGTGTAGAACGGCGTTGCGGAGTCGCCCGGATGATTTGACGGACAGAAGGCCGCGCCCACCGCGGCCTGATATGCCGCCGAAGACCGGTCGCCGGCCGGCAGCGGCGGCAGCGTCGTCGTCGTCGTACCGGCTCCGACTCCATTTAATTGCCGCGTCCCCTGATAACTGCCAAAGAAGAAGAGTTTGTCTTTCTTGAGCGGCCCGCCAATCGTGCCCCCGAACTGGTTCTGCTTCAGGACCTGCTGTTTGCCTCCGCCCAGCGCATTCTCGAAGAAACTGTTGGCATTGAGATCCTCGTTGCGGAAAAATTCAAATAGCGTTCCGTGGAACTGATTCGTGCCCGACTTCGTGACCACGTTGACGTTCGCGCCGGGGTTGCGCCCATAGCTGGCATCGAAGGTCGACGTCTGGACTTTGAATTCCTGAATCGCATCCGGACTCGGTATGGCGATGCCGACGTATATCCCGCAATCACCGGCGAGCCCCGAACCGAAAGAGTTGACGACTGAAACGCCGTCCATCTGGAAGTTGTTCTGATCGCGGCCGGCGCCATTCACGGCCATATCCAGCGTGCCCTTGCCGAATGCGGCGCCGTTGTTGATGCTGGCGTTTGCGCCCGCCGAAAGGCTCAACACCTGCGTGTAATTGCGGCTCGCGAGCGGCAGCTCCGTTATGGCCTGCGAGTTCACAACCGTGCCGAGCGTGGAGGTCTGTGTCTGCAGTATCTCAGCGTTTGTCGTAACCGTCACTTCGTCGGATTGCGCGCCGACTTCAAGGGTGCGGTCGAGGGACGGTGTTTCCGTCACCGCGAGCGTTACCGATTCCACTTCTGCGGTCTTGAAACCCGTCGCCGCAAATTTCACTTTGTATTGGCCCGGCGGCAGCAGCGTGAAGCGATAACCACCATCCGCGCCTGTGCTGGCTGTGCGCACCTGCGCCGTTGCAGCGCTGGTCAAAGTCACGCTTACGTTCGGAATCGTGGCGCCTGACGGATCCTTTACAACTCCCGCCAGCCCGGAAGTGCCGGACGACTGAGCCATCAAAGAGGAAGCAGTGAGAGCCAGCGCGAGCACCACAAGCCACAGCGCGGTGAACTGCGAATTCAATAATCTCGTGAAGTTCCTGCTCGTCAATCTCCTGCTTGTCAGTTTCATCGACGCCCTTTCTCGTGAATATGGGTTACGCGATTCCAACTTATGCAGCCGCACTCTGCTCCGCGCAAGCGCGCCTGGGACAGGCCCCATTTGACACGAGTCTAAGGCATCGTCCAAACGATGGGAGTCAAAAGAGCGTCAAATTGTAACGAACCGTAAATCGATGGAAAACAGTCTCCCGAGGTCGCTCGAACAACTTGACGTTTGACCAACTCGCATTGACAGGCATCACGGTGCCGCGATACCCTACCCGTCGTAATCGTGCCCAAAATGCGGGTCTTTTCTCCAGTAATTTTCTGCGGATTTATGTTGATGCCGGCATCCCTTCCCGGGCACCATTCCTTCTCCGCCGAGTACGATGAAACGCATCCTGTTCAGGTCTCGGGAACCGTCACGAAAGTCGAGTGGGAGAATCCCCATATCTGGTATTACGTCGACGTCAAAGGTGCCGACGGGAAAGTGACGAACTGGGGATTCTCCGGCGGCGCGCCCGGCCAGCTCATGCGGCGCGGCATCACGAAGGACCAGATCCGGCCAGGCATGCTCGTCAGAGTGGATGGCTTTCGCGCGAAGGATGGCTCCAACAACGCCTTCGGCCAGCAGGTGACTTTCCCCAATCAGCAGAGCGTCGTGACGGGAACACCCGCTGAACAGTCGTCAGGCAAGTAGCCGCACGGAACGCGCTCGCCACGCTACCGCACGTCGGTTGCTGAAGAACCGTGGAAACCGCTTGCTGACGCGCGCCTCACAAGCCCTCTTGTTGCCAGCCAACAATTTATGAGAGGGACCGTGACGGAGCGGTTGCCAAACGTCGTTTTTGAACAACCTGCCGGACCAGGGCCACAGCCTGGCCATAACCTTTCCATTCGACCCAAGGCTATGATATAGTCCACTCGATCGGGAGTCAAAATAGCGTCAAATTCAAGGGAGTAAGCATGCGGGGCCCCGCCGGCCAGATTGCATTCGGACCTTTCTATCTTGACACCGAAGTTCCTCGCCTGCTTCGGGATGGGGTTGAGCTTGAATTGAGGCCGCAGGCGCTTTATGCGTTGCGAGCACTCGCTCAAAACAGTGGCCGTTGTGTCGACTACGCGGGGATGATCGGCGAAGCGTGGCACGGCATCTCCGTCTCACGCCACACCGTGGCCGTAACTGTTGGGGAAGTCAAGAAAGTCCTGAAAGAATTCGGGGGCTGGATCAGCTATCATCCCAAGCTCGGTTACCGTCTCGATATTCCTCACTCGGACGAGCTCATCCGCAATGGATGGCACTACTGGCAGCGTCATACGCGTGAAGGCTTCGACAAGGCGCTGGCGTGTTTCCATGAAGCCGCCGAAAAAAGCAGCACGGATTTCCGGGCCTGCGAAGGGCTTTCCCGCTGCTATCTGATGCTCGCGACCTTCGCCATGCGGCGGCCGCGTGAAATGTATACCGCCTTTCTCGAAGCGCACCGGCGCGCCGTCGAGTTGGCCGGCATGACCCCGGAATTGCGCGGCGACCGTGCGCAGGGCCTGCATGTTTTCGAGTTGAAATTCGCGGAAGCGGAAGCCGAACTACTGAAGGCGCGGGAGGAAAATCCGCGCACCGCCGGCGTTCATATCCGCCTCGCGGTCCTCTACGCGAGCACCAGGAGGGCCGATGAAGCGCTGGAAGTCCTCGCGGAGGCTTACGCTGTCGACGCGCTTTGGCCTATCCTGCCCGCCGCCGAGATTCTTGTGCGCTGCTGCCGCGGTGAGTTCGATCACGCGGTGGCGTGCGGCAAGAAGGCGCTCGATCTTCATCCTTACTTCGCGCTTGGCCGATCCCATTACGCGCAGGCGCTGGAATTCTCCGGCAGGCTCGAGGAGGCCCTTGTGCAGTACCGCCTGGCCTGCGTCATGAATCCCGATTTCACCAGACTGCGCGCCGAGGAAGGGCGTTGTCTCGCCCGGTGCGGACGCGAGGCGGAAGCCGCCGCGATTCTTGACGAACTCAAAGTTTTGCGTCAGACCGAATATGTGGACGGATATTCCCTGGCGTTCCTCTACGACTCTCTTGGACAACCGGAGATGGCTTTCGCGGAACTGGAGCGTGCCGCCGCGGAGAACTCCCCCGCCTTGTTCATGCTGGACGTGGACCCGCGCATGGATAACATGCGTTCGAACCCTCGCTTCACGCGGCTGCGAAACCGATTATTCCGTGCCTTGCCGCCGGTGGCGGAGATGCAGTCAAAACCGAGCGTCGTTATCGCGCCGTACACTGCGAAGGAGCCCACCCAGCGGCATCGGGTTGCTTCCTGAAGTCCGTGCTGGTCACGAACGGCTCCTCAAGATATTGCGGATCCCGCACGATTGTTGTGACGTGAAACCACGTGTCTCCGTTCGGCTCTTTCGACAGATCGTAAAACTCGTTAACGACCGTGTTCGCGCTATAGGGCGCGCCGTTCTTCCGCAGATATCCAGGACGCAGACCGGTCGTCACCACCTCAAGCGATCGGCCCCGCGTGCCTTCCCGAACGGCGCCCAACCCCGCCAGCGGTAATCCTTCGCCGCGCACCGGCCGCTCCCAGTTCGCCGCTGAATATCCCTGCCAGCTCGGCTTCTCACCCTGCGGAGCCTTGCCGTTGAAGTGGAAAAGGCGCGTTTGCGTTCCCGCGTCGGTCTCGACTTTTAGCGTCTTGTCGTCCTGCCAGGTGATGTGGACGCGGCCAGGTATGCGCATCAGCGCCGGCGCTCCGTAAGCACGGCACTGTTCGCCGGCCGCTTCGTCTTTGGTCGGATCCCAGGCCTCTCCGATTTTCCGCGCCGCCGGGTTCAGCGGCACACCCGCGAAGTCGCCCCTGATCGGAGTAACCATGCGCCACCGCCAGTCTTCCGTGACGACGGAAACCCAGTAGCCGGTGAGATCGACGGGCGCGGCTTCACGCGGCGCCTTCGGAGGGGCGGGCGGGCCGCCACGCGCCTGGGCCATCAGGCCTGCGGGTAAAATCACAAGCAACGCTGTGAGCATGTACCGCTGGCGGCATTGCCGCCGGCGCATTTTGCCCGTTTGAAAAGCGCCGGCGGCAAGACCGCCAACGGTACATGCATTTTCAACCATCATTTCTTTTCGCTCAAATTCCTGTAAACCGCGTCGACGAACATATCGGTGGTCCAGATCCCCGTCGTCGCGCCGTACTGTGTATCGTAGTCGAGCGTCGGTCTGGCGGCTTTCACCTGTTCAACAGTACGTCCCTTTTTGATCAGGTCGGCGATACGGTCCCGGATGATCGTCACCATATCGCGATACTCCACGACGTCTGCCTCTTCACACAGCCGCCCATGACCGGGAATTACATAAGTCCCACCCTCCTGATACTTCGCCGGAACCGTCAGATCCAGAATCCGGTTCAACGCGTCGATAATTCCCTGCACGGTACCGCCCCGCTGCAGGTCGATGATCGGATAGTGCTCCGGGGTGAAGATATCGCCTGTGCTGATTACATCCGAGCGCCGGAAAAATACGATGCTGTCGCCGTCGGTATGCGCATTCGGCATGTGATAGACGACAATCGCTTCGTTGTTGAAGAAGAAATCTTTCGAATTGCCGAAGTATTCATCGTTGGGCCAGTCGCTGTCGGGAATCGCCGCCTGGCCGTTCGCCGGAGGGGCCGTCATCCGGTTCAATACATGATCGTTCGCGATGATCCGGGGCATCCCGCCGCCCCCGCCCAGCTTCACCAGGGCACCGTTACCGCCGGTGTGGTCGCCGTGCATATGCGTGTTGATGATGTATTTGATCGGCATCTCCGAGAGCGTGCGGATCGCCGCCATGATCTTCGGCGCCATCGGCGCGTACTGCGTGTCAACCAGCAGCACGCCATCCTTGCCGACTTGCAGCGTCGTGTTTCCACCCGCGCCGATGAGCATGTAAACATTCCCCTGCACCGGAAGAATGTTCACTTTGACGTTGTCGTAATTTTGCGGTTGCTGGGCGGCAAGGAAACCGGCGGCGCAAATGGCCAGTACCAGAGGCTTCCTCATTTCGGCGTACTCACATTGCAGTTGAACAGTGTCGTGCAGGTACAGTAGCGCTCGCATTTCGCCGGCGGATTGTACTTGCCCATTTTTGTTCTGTACTCCGGATACAAAGTCTCCGCGCCACCTCTCGTCGCCTCAGGGGGCAGACCATACCAGTTCGCAAACTCCGTCAGAAACGGATTCGTCCCCGGCAGATGATGCGGCACGGTTCCAGTGGGGCGCGGCACCTCGGGCGCATACTCGCATCCGAAAACGCCGATTGCCTGGCCGGGATCGAGAAACCAGTTATCGCTCCGCACCAGGGGCTCCGTCAGAAACACCGGATCGGTGATCACAGTGACAACCGTCAGGTAGTCGCCGTGCCTGTACCAGTGCTCGATCAACGTCGCTTTATCGCTGCGCGGTACGCCATTGCGCCGGATGTAATTCGTCTTCAGGTGCGTGGTCGTGATCGTCAGCATGTTGCCTTCCCACACGCCGGTCGAAAATCCCTGCCACGTGTGGTCGGCATAATCCGGCGGATGCGGGCGGCCGTCCATATATATGGTGCGCTCGCTGTCCCACGCCAGCAGGTGGGTGTGGAAGGCCACGAGCTTCTGCGTTGGCTCATCGTATTCGCGCGAGATCCGCAGATTTCCCAGTCCGCGCATCGAATAATCCGCGCCATGGGGACGGCATTGGTATTCCGGGACGACCGAGATGCGGTCCGCATCGTAACTGTCGGCCCGCAAACGCGCCGCGTCGTTTATAGGAAGTTCGGTGTAGTCGCCAAGTTCCGGTCCGGGCAGGCGCTCGGGACCGTCCTCGTGATAGAGCGGCGCCCACTCGCCCGAAAAATCGACCTGCGCAAAGGCGGGCAATGTACATATGAGAAGTCCAACCGCCAGCAACAAGCTTTTCATAAATCGATGATTACGATATCACGACTCCGGCGGGCCGGCCTTACCCGCCCGCTACAATGAAATTTCAATTGATTCCGGCACTGCATTTCCGTGCGCCGCGCGCCCGGCAAACCCCGTCGGATAAACTGAATCGCTTATGCCGCAGATCGATGTGCCGCTCGTTCAGGGGCGGTTTGGTACGACTTCGCGCCCGGACAACTGGTGGGCCCTGCCTCTGGCCATTTTCCTCGGCTATCTCGCCTTTATCGTGTATTCCACATGGGCGGCTTTTCAGGGGAACAACTATTGGTTCGGCCCCTACATTTCCCCGATGTATTCTCCGGAGTTGTTTGGCATTTCTCCGCATGCATGGTTCGGCGGCCCACCGGCCTGGTTCCCCACTTTCCTGCCGTTCTCGGCCGCATTCCTGATCCTCTGGGCGCCGGGCGGATTCCGCTTCACGTGTTACTACTATCGGGGCGCATATTACAAAGGCTGGTGGGCCGACCCGCCCAACTGCGCGGTTGGCGAGCCGCGCAAGAAATATCTCGGCGAGCGTTCTTTCCCGCTGATCCTCCAAAACGTTCATCGCTATTTCATGTACATCGCGGTTATCTTTATCGGGTTGCTCGCGAAGGATGCGTACGACGGGTTCTTCGGGTGGCCCGACGGATTCCACGTCAATGTCGGCTCTCTCGTTCTGCTGCTGAACGTAATTCTGCTCGGCAGCTATACGTTGGGTTGCCACTCGCTGCGCCATCTGATCGGCGGCATCAGCGATACGATTTCGAAATCCCCCGCTCGTAAGAAGGCCTACGATTGCGTGAGTTGCCTCAACGGGCGTCATCAGGCGTTCGCCTGGTACAGCATGTACTTCGTGGGGTTCGCGGATCTCTACGTCCGCCTCTGCGCGATGGGCATCTGGCACGACTGGAGACTTTTCTAACTCATGGCCGAATATCAGCAGTTTGATTACGACGTGCTCGTAATCGGCGCCGGCGGCGCGGGCCTGCGCGCGGCGATCGAAGCTTCCGGCGCGGGCGTTAAAGTCGGCTTGATCTGCAAGTCGCTTCTCGGAAAAGCCCATACGGTCATGGCGGAAGGCGGCATGGCGGCGGCCATGGGCAATGTCGACGATCGCGACAACTGGCGCGTCCATTTTTCCGACACGATGCGCGGCGGCCAGTATCTGAACAATCCACGTATGGCGGAGCTGCATGCGAAGGAGGCCCCGGCGCGCGTGCGCGAGCTGGAAGCATGGGGCGCCATCTTCGATCGCACCAAAGAAGGCAAGATCCTGCAGCGCAACTTCGGCGGCCACCGCTATCCCCGCCTCGCGCACACAGGCGATCGTACCGGGCTCGAGATGATCCGCACCCTGCAGGATCACGGCATCCATCTGGGCATCGATGTCCACATGGAGCACACGATTCTCGAGCTGCTAACCGATGGCGGGCGCGTCACCGGCGCGTTCGGCTACGATCGCGAGCGCGGACGATTCAAGCTTTTCTCGGCGAAAGCGATCGTGCTCGGCACTGGCGGCATCGGGCGCGCTTTCAAGATCACCAGCAACAGTTGGGAATACACCGGCGATGGCCAGTCGCTCGCTTATCGTGCCGGCGCTTCGCTGATGGATATGGAATTTGTGCAGTTCCATCCCACGGGCATGGTATGGCCGCCGAGCGTCAAGGGCATTCTCGTGACCGAGGGTGTGCGCGGCGAAGGCGGCGTCCTGCGGAACAGCCTCGGCAAGCGCTTCATGTTCGACGACATTCCACCGCTCTATCGCTCGTCGACGGCGGATAACGAAGAAGAAGGCTGGCGTTACGTCACCGGCGACAAGAACGCCAAGCGTCCGCCGGAGCTGCTCACGCGCGACCACGTCGCCCGCTGCATCGTGCGCGAAGTACGCGAAGGGCGCGGCAGCCCGCATGGCGGCGTGTTCCTCGACATCGCGTGGATCAAGGAAAAGATTCCGAACGCCCCCGAACACATCAAGCGCAAACTGCCGAGCATGTATCACCAGTTCAAGCAGCTTGCCGATATCGATATCACGCAGGTACCGATGGAAATCGGACCCACCACGCACTACGTCATGGGAGGCGTGCGCGTCAACGGCGATACGCAGATGTCGGACGTGCCCGGACTCTTCGCGGCCGGCGAATGCGCGGCCGGGCTGCACGGCGCCAACCGGCTCGGCGGAAATTCCCTCTCCGATCTCGTCGTCTTCGGCAAGCTCGCGGGCGAGCACGCCGCGAAATTTGCGAAGGAGCACGGCTCCGGCGCAATCAATCCCGATCAGGTCGAGGAAGCTGCCCGCCAGGCGCTCGAACCCTTCAACCGCACCGGCGGCGTCCCGCCCTATGAAGTGCAGCACAAGCTGCAGGAAATGATGCAGGACCTCGTCGGCATCGTGCGGCGCGAGGAAGAAATGGAACGCGCGCTCGGGCATCTGGCCGAGCTCGGCGAAATAGCGAAGAACGTCGTGGTGCAGGGCAATCGCGAGTACAACCCGGGATGGCATACCGCCCTCGATTTGCGCAACCTGCTAACCGTGGCCGAAGCCATCGCACGCTGCGCGATCGAGCGCAAGGAAAGCCGCGGCGCGCACTTCCGCGACGACTACCCCAACAAGAGCGACGAAGCATCGAAGTTCAACCATGTGATCCGCCGCGGAGCCGACGGATCGATGGAACTCACGCGCGTGCCGCTGGTGCCGATGAACGACGAGATGAAAGAGATCATTGAGGAGATGAAGTAATGGCGAGCACCGCAACCTTTCAGATCTGGCGCGGCGATCGTGCGTCCGGCGGCTTCAAGGACTACACGACACCCGTGACCGAAGGCATGGTTGTGCTCGACGCCGTTCATCAGATCCAGGCGGAACAGGCGAGCGACCTGGCCGTGCGCTGGAATTGCAAGGCAGGCAAGTGCGGCTCCTGCTCGGCCGAAATCAACGGTATGCCACGTCTGATGTGCATGACGCGGCTCAACCAGATTCCGCTTGACCAGCCGGTGAAGATCGAGCCTATGAAGACGTTCCCGCTCATCCGCGATCTTGTGACCGACGTCTCCTGGAACTTCGAAGTCAAGAAGACCATTCGCAAATTCAAGCCTCGCCAACCGGACGCTCCGGACGGCACCTGGCGAATGAACCAGGCCGATGCCGACCGTCCGCAGGAATTCCGCAAATGCATCGAATGTTTCCTGTGCCAGGATGTTTGTCATGTGCTGCGCGATCACCACATGCACAAGGAATTCATCGGCCCCAGGTTCCTGATCTATACGGCGAACATGGAGATGAACCCGATCGACACCGACGACCGCATAGCCGATCTCAAGGACAAACACGGCATCGGGCTTTGCAACATCACCAAGTGCTGCACGAAGGTGTGTCCGGAAGGCATCCACATCACCGACAACGGCATCATCCCCTTGAAGGAACGTGTCGTCGATCAGTTCTTCGACCCGATCGCGAAGCTGTTCCGCGCCTTCAGGTAAAGCTGAACCGCCATATATCCCGCCGGCAGCAGAATCGCCGGGGAAATCGCCACCGGGTACCGCTCGTTGTACTGAATCAGGTAGTAGACAAGCGGATAGACTACCCAGCAGACTCCCATCAGCGATGTTTCCAGTTGGAAACCCCTGCGCCACATGAGTCCGAGGCCCGCTGCACCCAGCAGCCAGACCAGAGCCTTCGCAAGGAACAAACCGGCATCCGCACGCAGCCCGAACCAGAAATCCGCCGCCCTGCGCAGCGTCAGCATGAGGAAACGCGAGGGGTGACGGCGAATCCACTCGACCGCGGTCGCCATCGCGTCCCTGTTGAATTCCAGTTCGCCGATCTGCAGGATCCGGTTCGCAGCCGCCGCATTGCAATTCGGATGGATCGCGCAAAACGTTCCATTCGCAAAGTTGCCGTCAAAGGAAGGAGTGGCGCCGTCGTGGTTTGAAACCTCCAGCTCGAGCCCCGCATCGTCGCGCATGAAAATCCAGCCGCCCATCACCACGCGATTCCGGATCGTCCAGGGCAGAACGATCAGTACAAACGCAACACCGAACAATACCCCGAACGCGAGTCTTTCACTTCCCGGGCGGCGGCGTGCGAAGAAGATGATCAGCACATGCGCCGCAAGAATCGGCATCATCGAGGGCAACACATACATCAGCGCTCCCCATGCCGCGCCGTAAAGAAGAGCGGACAAGCGCGTGAGGGTTTCGGCGCGCGCCAGCCGCAAACCGAACACGAGAAGCGCCATTCCCGCCAGACCGGCAAGCCATTCGTCTCTGCCCCGCGTCATAAGGTGCGGGCTGTAGAACGGATACAGCGCCGCCCCGACGCCGGAAACAATGCCCGGCACCGCTGTCATCCCAAGGCGCAGCGCAAACCACGGCAACGACGCGAACAACAGGGAATACCCGGCGATCTCGAGAACATCACGCGCGATACCGCCTGTCATCCCCGTGCCGAACACGTAGAAAAGAGCCGCGGTGACCACCGGAAAAGATGGCGCGGCATGAGCCGAAGAGCCGCTTGGCGCGCTTAAAAAAGGATCTGCAAAGCCGCCGCCACTTACCAGCGTGTAAGCCGTGTTGATGCCCTCATCCCATGCGCGGAGCGCCTCCGGCGGCGCAGGGCTGAAACGGAGCTCATTGGCTGGCAGCGTGAACAACTGCGAGGACCGGATGCCGAACGCCAGCAGAAAAATCGCGAGGCAAATATTCCGCGTGGACAATTTAGTAGCAGGATTCGAGCAGCGCCTGAACCTCAGCTTCAGTCAGCGGCCGGTCCACCACACCCATATGTTCCAGCTCGTGCGTAATCGGTTTCACGATCTGCCCGATCTCTTCGCGCGGCACCCCCGCTTCCTTCAGCGTCTTCGGCACGTCGAACTGTGCGATGAACTCCTCGGTACGGTCGGCGCAGGCGAGCGCCGCCGGTTCCGGATTCTCCGGATCGAAAGCAATCCCGAAACCTTCAGCCACCGGACCGAACCGCTGGGCCGCGGTCTTCGCCAAACGCGCCATGAACCGCATCGAGTTCGGCAGCGTGATGCACGACGTCACTCCGTGGGGCACGTTCCAGCGCGGGCCGATCTGATGCCCCAGCAGATGCGAAAGCCCGAAGCGCGTGTTCATCGCGCCGTAGATCGAATACCACGCCGCGAACTGGCAGTGGCCGCGATGCGCCACGCTTTCGTCGCCCTTTGTTTTGATCGACGCAGGCAGGTGCTTCGTCATCAGCGCAATCGATTTCGCGGCCAGCGCGTCGCTGATTGGCTGGTGCCGGATCGCATAGGCGCATTCGATCGCATGGTCGAGCGCGCGCATCCCGGTCGTAATCCAAAGCCAGTCGGGCGTCTCGAGCGCCAGCAGCGGATCGTTGATCACCGTGCGCGGCAGCACGCGCGGATCCCAGACGCCGCCTTTGATGCGCGTGCTCTCGTCCGTAACGCCGCCCGCATGTGTGTACTCGGCCGCGGAAAGAGTGGTCGGGACCGCGATGTGCACCAACTCGCGCGGAAGCGACCCATATATGGCTACCTTGCATGTGTCGATCGGGCTGCCGCCGCCGAAGCTGACGAGCGAATCCGCATCCACGCGTTTGATTTCTTCCTGCAACGCATCGACCGTGCTCCGCGGCACGTGCTGGATCACGCCGGTAAACACGGAAGCGCATGCCGGACCGAGCGCTGCCGTCACCTGATCGAGGATCGGGAAACCGCCCAGAGTGGTCACAACAACCGCGCGTTTGAGCCCGCGCTTCTGCATCTCGGTCGAAAGCTCGGAAATCTTGCCAGGCCCGTAAATCACGCGTTCCAGCCGCGTCAGGTTGAACTCGCCCACCGGAGGTTCCAGCCGATACTTGCTCATCTGGCTCATGTTATCAGGACCGCAGAAATTCGCTTGCAAGGCGGAATTAGTACGTGATACGTTATTACGTAACACGTACTAAAATGTCCGATCCGACACTGCTCGTTCTTTCCAGCCTCGCCGACGGCGACAAACACGGCTACGCCATGATGCAGGATATCGAGACCTTCGCGGGCATCCGCCTGGGCCCAGGCACCCTCTACGGCGCGATCACTCGTCTCGAAGAATGCGGCTGGATTCGCCCCGCCGGCGCGAAGAGCCGCCGCCAGCCCTACGCGATCACGCCTTCCGGACGCCAGCATCTGCAGCAGGAATTGGCGACCCTCCAGCAAATCGTCAAGACCGGCCTCACACGGATGAAACACGCATGAAACCCGTCGCGCGCGCGCTCATCCGGCTTTACCCCGCGAACTGGCGGGCACGTTATGGCGATGAATTCGCGGCCCTGCTGGAAGACAGTCCGCCAACCAGGTCGGGCATGTTCGATCTGTTGAAGGGAGCGATCAAAATGCAGCTCAAGATACCGGCATTTCCGAAGCTGGCTCTCATCTTGTCGGCCGCCGGGCTGCTGGCGGGGCTTGGGGTTTCGTTTGTCGTGACGCCGCGCTACATTTCGCAGGCCGTATTGACGTTCGACGCGACGTCGACGCCAAAGGATTCCCGCCGCAATCTGAACGAATATTTCGTGCAGCTGGAAAACGAAATTCTGAGCCGAACATCGCTCTCCGCCATCATTCAGGACCCTCGTCTGGATCTTTATAGGCGCGAACGCGTCCGAACACCGCTCGAAGACGTAATCGAAAAGATGCGCACCGAGGACATTCAGATCGGAACAGACACACCGGGCAGCGTGAATCGAGAATCGCTGGCGGTCCAAATCAGTTTCGGGTATTCCGATCTGATCAAAGCACAGCAAACAGTGCAGGCGCTGATCACGAAGTTTCAGGATTTGAACCTGACCCGCCAACGAGTCGCCGCCTACACAAAACGCGGCCGCACGTACGACGACGTCGACCGGATGGAACAACGAATCGCCGTGCTGGAAAAGCGCCTCGGGATACAGAGTCCTGCCCCCGGTCCTCTCGATTTTCCCGCGGCTCCGGTCGAGGGGACCAACCTCGATGTTCTTTATCCGCCAGGCCTTCCTGTCTACCCGGTATATCCGAATCGTTACACCTTCATGCTGACTGGCTTTGGCGCGGGATTCATTTCAGCGCTTGTCGTAGCCGTGTTCCGGCGCAGGCTCCCACCGATTCCCTTTCCCGCGCAAACCGCGTGAGATCAATCGCGCGGTGTCTCACCCGGCTCTATCCGGCAGCCTGGCGGGTTCGTTATGGCGACGAATTCGAAGCCCTCCTGGAAGATCGCCCGCCGACGCTGTCAGGCCTGTCTGATCTGTTTCGCTGCCGGCTTTGCCGCCGCGATCGTGGCGATCGGCCAGCGCCCTCCGCCAATCCCCCTCTTCGTCCAAATCGCTTGAACGACAATACGGAGAGTGCCCGAGCTGCCGGACATCCTCGCCTACGTCGAAGCGCTGGAGCCGCGCGTACTCGGGCAAACACTTGAGCGCGTGCGCATTGGCAGCCCGTTCCTGCTGCGCACGGTCCAACCAACCGCTGCCGATGTCGAAGGCCGCAAAGTCCGCGAACTCCGACGCGTCGGCAAGCGCATCGCGATTGGAGTCGAAGGCGACTTCTGGCTCGTACTGCATTTGATGATCGCCGGACGCCTGCACTGGCGTCCCAAAAACGCAAAGCTCGGCGGACGTCAGAATCTTGCGGCGTTCGATTTCCCCGAAGGCTCGCTGACCCTGACGGAAGCGGGCACAAAGCGCCGGGCCTCGCTGCACATCGTCGCCGGAGAAGAAGGATTGCGATCCGTCGATCCGGGTGGTATCGATGTACTTTCAGCGACCCTCGACGGGTTCCGCGCCGCGTTGTCAGCCGAAAACCACACGCTCAAACGCGCCCTCACGGATCCGCGGACGGTCAGCGGCATCGGCAACGCGTATTCGGATGAGATTCTCCTGGCCGCGCAACTCTCGCCGCTCGCCCAAACGCAGAAACTCAAGCCGGACGAATGGGAACGCCTGTTCACCGCCACGCGCCGGATACTCGACCTCTGGGTCGACCGTCTGCGCGCCGAAGCGCGCGGCGGCTTTCCGGAAAAAGTCACGGCGTTCCGCCCCGAAATGGCGGCCCACGGACGCTACGGTCTGCCCTGCCCGGTCTGCGGCGAAAAAATCCTGCGCATCCGCTACGCCGACAACGAAACGAACTACTGCGCGCGCTGCCAGACCGGCGGCAAAGTTCTCGCCGATCGCGGCCTTTCCCGCCTGCTCGGATCGGACTGGCCCCGCACTCTCGAAGAGCTTGAAGCGCTGCATCGCAAGTAACCCGACCTATAAACCTTGTTACGCTGGGTAACAACCGACGGGAATGGCGACACCGATCCAAATCAAAGTCAACGAAGCGACGCGGACCGTAACCGCCGCTCCCGACACACCCCTCCTCTATGTGCTGTCCGGTGAACTGGAACTTCAGGGCCCGCGCTTCGGGTGTGGACTCGCCCAGTGCGGCTCCTGCTCGGTCCTCGTCAACGGCATCGAGACCCGGTCGTGCGTCACTCCGGTCTCCGCTGTTCAGAACAAATCGATCACCACGCTCGAAGGTTTGCCCGCATGGTACGCCGCACAAAACGATTTGTCGAAAGCTCCGGACCTGCATCCCGTACAGCAGGCGATGATCGACGAACAGGCCGTGCAGTGCGGTTATTGTTTCAACGGCATGATCATCAAGGCGTCGGAGCTTCTGTCGAAAAATCTGCGGCCGGATGAAGCGCAGATCCGTACCGCCATGAACGGCCACCTCTGCCGCTGCGGTGCCTATCCGCGAATTCTCAAAGCCATCCAACGGGCCTCGGCTGCCATGGCGGTGAGCAAGTGAGCCACCTTCCCCGCCGCGACTTCCTGAAGTCCGGCGGCGCTCTGATTGTCGGCTTCAGCCTCAGCGACACACTCTTCGGCCAAAGCCACCTCGACCCGGTCGCCCGCCCAGCCGTCCCCGGACCTCCCGACGCGAAGCAGATCGACACCTGGCTCGCCATCCACGCCGACAACACGGCCACTATTTTCATGGGATTCGCCGAACTCGGCCAGGGAAATTCCACCGCGCTCCTGCAGGTCGCGGCAGAAGAGCTCGATCTCGACATGAGCCAGTTGAAGACGGTCCGGCTCGACACCAGCATCACGCCGAATCAGGGCGGCACTTACTCCAGCGCTTCGATTCAGCGCGGAGGCCCGCAGGTCCGCACCGCCGCGGCCGAGGCGAGACAAGCCCTGCTCCAGATGGCCGCGAAGCATCTGAACGTAACGCCCGACCGCCTCAGCGTCACAAGCGGCGTCGTCTCGCTGAAAGACAACCCTTCGCAGTCCGTCAGCTACGGGGCGCTGGTCGGAGACAAACCTTTCCACCTTGCGTTTACCGGCACCGCGCCCGTAAAAACGCCCGCAGAGTTCAAAGTCGTCGGCACGCGCGTCGCCCGCAACGACATTCCGGATAAGGTCAGCGGAAGGTATTCCTACATGCAGCACCAGCGCCTGCCGGGAATGCTCCACGGCCGCGTCGTGCGCCCTCGCGGACAGGGCGCGTATGGCATCGGCGCGAAGGTTGTGAGCGTCGACGAATCCTCTATCAGCGGCATCACAGGCGCGCGCCTGATCCGTAAAGGCGATTTTGTGGGCGTAGTCGCGCCTAACGAGTGGGACGCCGTCCGCGCGGCGGCGCAGCTCCAGATCTCGTGGGATCCGACGAATAGCCTGCCTGGCAGCAGTGGGTTGCACGCGGCGATGCGTCGCGCGAAAACCACTGATCGCGTCATCCTCGAACGAGGCGACACGGCAGCCGCTTTCGGAACCGGCGCGCGCGCCGTCTCGCAGGTGTATCGCGGTCCCTACCAGGCCCACGCGCCGTTTGGACCCAATTGCGCCCTCGCCGACGTCACGCCCAATTCCGCGCTGGTCAAGTGTTCTACACAGGACGTCTACGCCACGCGCACCAATCTGGCGCGCATCCTCAACCTCCCGCTCGACAAAGTGCGCGTCCAGTATTACGAAGGCTCAGGCACCTACGGGCATAGCTGCTATGACGACGTCTCCCAGGCCGCCGCTCTTCTGTCGCAGGGGGCGGGCAAGCCCGTGCGCCTGCAGTTCATGCGCTGGGATGAGCACGGTTGGGATAACTACGGTCCTGCCCACGTTGGTGAGGTGCGCGCCGCCGCCGACGGCACCGGCAAGATGGTCGCCTACGAATATAACGGCTGGCAGCATAACTGGAGCCTTGTAGAAACATCGGAGCAGTTAGCCCTGGGAAAGCCCGCCGCCGAATGGCCGACCTCCGCGGCCCAGGGCGTCAGCGCCGCCAATGTCGGCAATGTCTACGCGACCCCCAACCTGCGCATCGTCAACCACACGCTTCCCGGCACGGTATTTCTCAAGGCCGCCTGGCTGCGTTCGCCGCTCGATCTGTCGGTCTCGTTTGCGTCCGAGCAGGCGGTCGACGACCTGGCATACCGGCTGAACCTGGATCCTTACGAGTTCCGGAAGCGCAATATCACCGATCCGCGCTGGATGGCCGTTCTCGACGCCGCCGCTAAGGCCGCTAACTGGACTCCACGCCCCGCGGCGTCTAAAAGATCCGCCGGCAACATAGTGACCGGACGCGGCATCGGCCTCGGCACGCACCTCGTTTCTTATGGCGGGGCCGTCGCCGAAATCGAAGTGAATAAGGAAACAGGCAAGGTCGTCGCGAAGCATATGTATGGCGCGATCGATGCGGGCCTCGCGGTGAATCCGGCGTTCGTGGAGAATCAGATCAGCGGCCAGCTCGTTCAGACCTGCAGCCGCATGCTCCACGAAGAAGTCACGTTCAATGCGGCCAACGTCACGAGCCTGGACTGGGCCAGCTATCCGATCCTGCGCTTCGCGGAGTGCCCCGCGATTACCGCGGTCGTCGTGCAGCGCCTCGACCAGCGGCCTTCTGGAGCAGGCGAAGAAGTCATGGCCGCGGCCGCGGCTGCGATAGCGAATGCATTCTTCGACGCTACTGGAGTGCGAATGAACGAGTATCCCCTGACTCCGGCGCGCGTGTTGACTGCGCTGCACAGCGGGTAACTCCGGCGAACTCGAGGCTCAGCGCTACTCGCGTCGTCGTTGGTGCGTATTGGTGGATTTCGGTGATATGAGTGCCGCGCTTCCTGGAGGCGGGGCAACCAGGTTCCGACACTGACATATCTGTCGCGCCAAAATAGCGGATTTTGTCTTCCTGTTACAATTAAGAAGTAATGACTAACAAAAAACTACAGGTCGAGCCTAACTTCAGTTTTCAGCGGCGCGGCCAAAACGGCCAGATAATAGTCAGTAACAACCTCAGCTACAGCATGGCCGAGTACAATGAGTACACGGGAGTTACGCGCTGGCAGCGAGTAGTGCCAGCCGCTCAGCGGGAGAAGGTTCAGAGTTTTCTTTTGGCGCAATATCCGGTCAGGATTGAACCTCCCGCGACGAAAAACAAAGTCCGCGCAACTGCGGCATAACCCTTCACATTACTCACGAAAAATCGTCTCGCACCCGCCACGGTGCAGTGTCTCGCGCCAAACGAGTTTTCTTTTTCTTCCTGCAGGACAAATCGACAGCACCCCCGGCGGTGCTTCAGTCCACAAGCCAGCATCCCGTAATCAGGGTGTTGGCTTGTGTGCGTGAAAAGGGAATGTCTGCGGCCCTTGCCCGCGGTACTCACTTTTTTGGGGAAGACTTTAGGGATGAAATGGTCGGGGCGAGAGGATTCGAACCTCCGGCCTCCTGGTCCCGAA
>DATAZF010000222.1:0-15326 GCA_036272235.1 Bryobacteraceae bacterium
ACTTCCGATGAGGAAGGCGGCAACTCAAACGGGATCGCATGGCTTGTAAAAAACCATCGCGATCTTATCGATGCCGAGTTCTGCGTCAATTTCGACGGCGGCGGCGGCGACATCAAGAACGGCAAGTACCGGTTCATGGGCGTGGAGGCAGCGGAAAAGGTTTTCTTTTCCGTCAAACTCGAAACGACCAATCCCGGCGGCCACAGCTCCCTTCCCAAAAAGGACAACGCCATCTACGAGCTTGCCGACAGTCTCTCCCGCCTTGAAAAATTCGACTTCCCGGTCCGTTTGTTCGACGTGACGCGCTCCTATTTCGAGAAAGCCGCGCCGCTTTATGAAGGCCAACTGGGCGCCGATATGAAGACGGTTGGACAGAACCCCAACGATACCGCCGCCGTGGCGCGGTTGTCGGCCAATCCGCGTTACAACGCACTGCTGCGCACGACCTGCGTCGCGACCATGCTTTCCGGCGGACACGCGGAGAATGCGCTGCCCCAGTCCGCTACGGCTGTCGTCAATTGCCGTCTCCTGCCCGGAGACAAATCCGACGATGCGGAAGCCACCCTCAAGAAGGTTTTGGCCGACCCCAAAATCAACGTTTCGGTTATGACTCCCGCCAAGACCAGCAAGTATGTTCCGATGAACAAGACAGTCCTCGGCGCCATTACAGCCGACACTACGAAACACTGGCCGGGCCTCCCCGTCGTTCCCGAGATGGCCACCGGCGCCAGTGATGGCGTTTATCTCAACGTCGCTGGAATTCCGACCTACGCCGTGAGCGGCATCTTCGGCGACGAAGATGATGTACGCGCCCATGGACGCGACGAGCGCATCCTCGTGAAATCCTTCTATGACGCGCTCGGCTTCGTTTACGACCTCGCGACGATGCTCGGGAAAAGCTGACCACCTTCCTGCAGCGGCAAGCGGTTGTCAGTTTCCCGACAAACTCGTCAGCGAGCCAGGGAAGGCCCAGGTGCAATCCGCCCGAATACAAAATCTCCTCTTCAAAATTCCTCGGATTTGCGCTGTTCATCACAGCACCCACCGGCGGATTGCAGTTACACTCGGCCCTGTACCATGGCAATCGAATGCGCGGAGCGGGACCGGCTCGTCCGCGCCCACAACGCCTATCTCGCTGATCATCTTCGGTCGGTGCAAGTTCTCGCCAGCATGACCGGAGTGATGCTTCTCAACGATTATCAGAAAGTTCGCGCGGGTGAGGAGAGGGCAAGAAAGCTGGCGGAACAGGCCGCAATCGAATTGCGCGCCCACCTCGCCGAGCACGACTGCGCCGATCGACAAACAGCATCGGAAGCAGCGGGACGTTCTTAGAATCTGACCACGTTGCGGGTGGCGGCGCCGGGGTGTGAGGTGACGGCGGTGACGATTACGTCCGGCGAGTTCTCCATTCGGAGCGCGCCCGATCTGACCGTAATCGTTCTGATGCCGTTGCAGCAGTCCGCGCTGGTGCTTTTGAGGTATGCGCAGGGTTCCCGCTCAGGTCGCGTCGCACGTATAGGTAAGACCGGCAGATGCCGGCATGGCCCGCAGGCCGAATAGTCTCATTCCTGGCTCTTCCAAAGACTGACATCAGTAGTGTGCTTCTACCGCCCGGCTCTTCGGTCATTGGAGGAAAATCACGACGATGGGGGATATTTTCGAAGTGCTAACAGCAGCGACGATCGGGACATCGCTGGTACCGAGGCCGGCAGGCAGAGTGACATTGATTGATAGAGTCCTGCGCCGGACAAACCAACAAATGATGGCGTGACCTTCACGCTGCCGATCTGCAGCGTCAGGCCATCACTGGCGGTCGCTTTGCCGGAGAACGGCTGACCAGAGGGCACAACCGGGTTGGTCGGGCCGAGGATATCGTAAGCGCCTCCGCCATATAGCCTGTGTTGGTACCGCCGGGCACCTGGAGGTTGATCTGAGTCGGGCTGGCGAACCAAAGGGAAGCAGGCTTACCGTCGATGGTCACGGTGGTGCCGCCGAGGCTGAGATTGTACGGGAGTTGGGTGAACAGTTTCGGAGACGGGCTGCTGCGGTTTATGGGTGAAAGGCAGTGACCAGATAAAATGCTCCTCATGCGAAGCTTCTTCCTGGTCGTTCTGGGCGCCATCCTGATTCCGGCCGCTTCCGCGGCGGATTGCGACCGGGCTTGTCTGAAGGGCGTGCTCGACCAGTACCTGAATGCAGTCATCCAACACAATCCGGCGTCGGTGCCGCTGACGCCCGGATACCGGCAGACTGAGAACGCGGTGGTCCGGCGGCCAGGCCAGGGGATCTGGCAGACGGCCAGGGCGCTGGGTAAGATCCAGCGGCGCTATTTCGATCCGGTGACGCAGAACGCGGCTTTTTTCGGCACATTGGAAGAGACGTCCGGCAATGCCGCTGTGGTCACGATACGGCTGAAGGTCGAAGGGCGCAAGGTCGCCGAGGCCGAATGGTATCTCGCGCGAAAAGGGGACCCCGGCTACGGAGTGGGAGCGGGCGCGCAGGCCAACAACGCTTTCTGGGATGCCGAAAACCTGGCCGCGCATCCGCCCGTGGAACGCGTGGTTCCCAAAGCTGAGCGCGTTTCACGCGAGGACCTGATCGCGATCACCAACAGCTATTTCGATTCGCTCTCGGCGCGTGACGGCCATATCATGATGGCGCATCCGGGGTGCTTGCGGCTCGAGAACGGCGTTCTCACCACCCAACGCGATGCGCCGCCGAATTTGCCGGCGGGCACCGCGGGCATTTTCAACGGCAAGACCGATTGCATGAACGAGGGCGCGATGACGAACATCTACGCAGTAGTGGCTCGCCGCTTCCCGATCGTGGATGAAGAGGCCGGCACCGTACTTGGTTTGGGCGTCTTTCTGCGTAAGCCGGGTGTGGCCATGCGCCGCAATCAGTTCAGCGAGTGGTTCGTCATCGATAAGGGCAAGCTGAGCGGGATCTACTCTTCGATGTTCTACCCCGATCAGGACGCACTGGTTCCCAACTGGCCGCCCTACGATGGCAATTGGCCGGTATTGCCGGCGCCGAAGTAGGCGGATCTGCGGGCGACTGTTGTCGGCCCGCGCTGTGCACCCCAACGGACAGCGGGGCTCCCAACCCCGCGCGTGCTGCCATCCTGCTCTGCATTGACACTGGGATGTGGAGTAGCGGAGCATTGTGTTTCACGATTGGAGAATCCGCTGATCATGTATATAAGGAATCATTGGCTGGTGCAAGGCGTGCTGATCCTGACCGGTGCTGTAACGGCTCTGGCGCAAGGAGGACGAGGACCCGCCCAGCCTCGCAAGCCCGTGTCGGAGCCACCTCCAGCCGGCGTCACTCCCCTGCCCGTGGATATGTTCACATCCAAAGATTTGTTCAAAGACAAAGCCTCGTGGATGGACCCGCGCTACTACCGCTGCAACACCCCGCGGCAGATGATCGAGGCGATGTGGGAGAGCGGGCGAATCGGCGCCAATCCGCCTGCATCCGCCTCGTGGGGCGATTGCCGGATCGACTATCCGCGCGAAAGGATCGTCAGCCCTTATCCGTATAAGACCGCCAAAGAAAACTATGAGGCCTTGATGGATCAGGCCAGGTCCCATGGCGGGCCTACTGTCTACACCAAAGCCACCACGCCCGATTGGGACGGCTTTTATCGGCGTGATCCCGCCGGCACCGACACGCCCGGCTTCAGTGGACCCGACCGCAGAGGTGCGCGAGGCGAGCGCTGGCAATGGGGCGGCGTCGAGCAGGCCACGACCGTGCTTTCGCTGCTTACGCCCGAGTATCAAAAACGCTACGTCCAGATGCTGTACCACGAGACGGCGGACAACTCGAAGCAGTGGAGTGCATCGTTTTGCCTGCCGGAAGGCTTCATCCGATGGTGGTCGGAACCCTCGCAGGGCGCCAACTTTGAATTGACCCTCACGCCCACCCGGGTCGAGTTCCTTTCGGGTATCGCCGACAACTTCCTGCGCGAAGTGCTGATCGGCCGGCAGCACGTGCAGAAGGTACCTCAGTGGTATGGCGAGACGGTCGGCTTCTGGGACGGCGATACGTTGATCTCCTGGACTGCCAACGTACAGGGCTGGACCGAGCACACCATGTTCGAGTTCTCAAACAAGATGGAGACGGTGGAGACCTTCAAGCCTGTCTATGATGACAGCCATCATTTCATCGGCCTCGACCATGAGGCGGTTTGGTATGACCCCGAGGCCTTCGTCCAGCCGTTGCGCGTGCACGATCGCTTTGTGCAGCGAGCCGAGGCGGGCAATGCGAACGCGCGTTTTACATTCATCGAGTGTCTCTCGAACATCAGGAACGTGAACGGCCGGCCGGCCCAGATCACGAAGGGCGATCCGGCTTTCATCGATTACTATGGCCGGCCCTGGGCGCAGAACTGGGAGCAGTGGTTCGAAAAGGGATGGGAGAAGCCCCAGGAAGGCAACGTGCCGAATGATGTGCTGGACCTCTTTAAATAGCGTTACTGCAACAAGGCGCCAACGTTCTCTGCGGCGCGCTCTCGCCTTTATCGCGCCTTCGCGGTTGGCTCGAAGGTCTCCGCCGCCGACAGTGTCGCGCCCGTGCGACCGGACTGCGAGAAGATGGCCGGTCTGGGTCTGACGGACCATTCCTTCGGATGCCTGCAAGGACATCCGCGCCGCCGGTGAGTTGAATTCGCAGGCGGTTCGCGAGGGCCGAAGGGATTCCCTCAGAACAGACTTCCCCTGATCCTCGAAGACTTGTGGATTAGGTACGAACCTCACTTGGGTTTATTGGTTCAGACCGGTTCAATTCCAGCCAGGGCAAATGCTCGGGATGCCACCGCGTTCGCCATGAACCATTTCCAGATGTTGCCGGTACGCAGGTTCTCAGCGCTCAGGAGGGTGATACCGATGTCGATGCCGATAACATCATCAGCTTGCCAGCCCGTATTCGGATTAAACGCGTCAACAAAACCATACCGTTGATAGATGCGGCCCCCGAACCCCGCTTTCATGGCGCGGAGTGCAGGCAGGCAGATGTCCGCGGCGAACATCAGGGAGCCCGCGACGGCACACGGGACGACCGATCCGTCCAGCTGCCCCGTGCGCGGCGGTCCGCCCCACGTCTGATAACCGCCCAGGCCGTCGGAACTCGTAATGCCCCAGATGTCGGCTGAGTAAGCGGGAAACTCCCGGGCGAGATCGATGCAGAAAGCCCGGTGTGCGTGGGTGGCCGTCGTGGAATTCTCAAACCAGTCGATTCGGCGGCCGCGCGATTCGCGCCGGTTGCGAAAATCCCACCACGAGAATGGATATTGATAAGTCCACAACAGCGTGCGCCCATAATAATCGAAGCTGCCGTAGTGAAAGGGTTCGCGGCCCCAGGCATACCAGCTCGCCGGATCGAGCGCATGCGCCGGAGAGCCGATTCCGAGAAGGTACATGCAGGCCAGTTGGCAGTAGTTGTCGTAGCGATACGGCAGGAAGCCGCCTTCAGGCGTCCAACCGTGGGCGAGAAAGAAAGGGTGCTGATTGAGCATCCAGCGGTAGTCCATTCGTTCGTAAATCGCGGTTGCCAGGCGGGCGATCCCGGGATCTTCATGGAAATACTGGCGGGCAGTCAATGCGCCGGCGACCAGCCAGGTGGAATCGCTCGTCGAAACTTCGCTGGTGCGGTAACGCGCGCCCGTGCGGATATCCAGGAAATGATAAAACCACCCATGGGTGTTAGTGACAGGGCCTGCGGCATACGAGTGCAGCGCGGACCGGGCGCGACTGCGTGCTGCCCGCCGCGATATCCAGCCACGTTCAGCGCCGATGCACAGAGCTGTCAGTGCGAATCCGGTGGCGCCCGTGCTGCCCACATAGCGGCCTTCCGGGGGATGCAGGCTCCCATCGGCACGGGCGCGGTCGCGCGCGATGCCGGTGTGCGGATCCGATTGTTCCCAGAAGTAGAAGAAACAGCGGCGCGAGAGATCGTCGAGCAGTTGGTCGTCCGCCGGGGCGAGGGGACCGCGCGCCGCGCGTACTTGCCGTGCCAGCAAGGCCGCGGCAGCCCCCCGCGCCGATGCTGCCAGAAACTCCCGTCGACTACGTGGCCGGAGCATGACTCCTCCAGATCAGCATGCCGCTAAAACGCCACGGAACGCAACTTACGTTTACGCACGTTCCGACGAGGCGAATTTCACATCCCGGTCGAGAGACATCGTCCGGGACCGCCAGCCCAAAGTGTATCCTTGTGTGACGGGCTCTATAAGATGCACGTCCGTTCGATCCGGGACGAAATAGAGGTGGTATTACCCGCGATTATCGGTAATCGGCAGAAACGGAATGCACAAGTCTGATAATCAGGATCATGCCGTAATGACGGGCGTGCTGGCGGCTGCGGAATGTGTCGGCGGATCGCCCACTATATGATCTGTGGCCAGTCAACGAAGATGCCCGGGTACCACGAAGAAGGCCCTTCCGGCGCAATGGTATCTTCCGCTGGACAGCGTTCCCGATAACGAGTCTCTGAAACGACATTCTCGCGGAGCTTTGCATGGTCGAAGACCACACTGTCAGTTGTCGTCAACTCGCTGCAAAGCGAGTGAGGGTCACGTTGCTTCTGTTGGTTGGAAGCTACCTGGTCATTCTCCTGGGACTGGTACCAGTAAGGCCATTGTGGCTCGATGAAGTACTCCAGCTTACGGGAACGGCGCTCAATGACTGGAGTAAGTTTATTCAGCACATTGTGACTACTCCTGGTGGAGTACCTCTGGGCTACCTGAGTCAGCACTTGCTTATTTCCACAGTAGGTTTAAATATCTGGAGCGCGCGATTGGTGTCTGTTCTCGCCGGCACTCTCGGGATGATGCTGTTTGCGGTGCTCGCCGGAAAGACCGGGACCTCTTCGGCTTCCGTTATCGTTTCCGCTTGTTTGTGGATGATGTGTCCGTTGTTGCTTCGATATTCATTGGAGGCACGCCCCTATATGCAGGGACTGGCCCTGGCAATTGCCGCGGTGCTTTGTCAGCTGAAACTCAGCAGCACTGGCAGTGCCAAATGGGCTCTGGCGTTAACCGCGTGTCTCGGCGCGGCGGTTTATTCCCAACCGTTTGCGATATTTGCCCCGATAGGATATGCCCTTTTCAGTTTGCCCCTCAAACCAAAGAAGTACCAGGTGCTTACCTGCATGGCAATGGGAGCTACAGTGCTTCTGTTCCTGCCGTGGTATCTGCTCACGCGGCATCACTGGAGTGCCGCCATTGCTCAGACACAGATCGGCTTCGTATGGAAATGGTCTCTCGCTTCAACCTTGATCAAAGAGTTTGTTGGGGACGGATACGCCGCTTCGGCGCCGGCGTTGTTGCTCGCCGGCCACTGTGCGTGGAGGACATTGCGATCCCCCGGTATTGGTTCGCGGGCGCCGATTATTGGCGCGATTCTGGTCGGCATCGCCCTCGCGCTGACAGGTGACGCGCTGTTTGATTATTTCTTTGCCATTCGGCAGTTTTTGTATGTTCTCCCATTTCTTTTATTGCTGGTGGCGGATGAGATTGTGTATTTGTGGTCCGGCGGCAGCTTTCGTCGTGTTCTCGTGATTTGTCTCGTAACGCTGTTTGCTGCCGCGTCGGTTACGAGGGATTACCGGTATCTCACTGACAGGCATGAAGACTGGAACAGGTTTGCGACGAAAATCGCCGAATCACTCGATGGCGGTTGTCTTCTCACGCCTGACAAAAACGACGCGGAACTTTACTCGATTTTTGTGCCTCACATCCCGGCCCGCCTGTGCGATTCCGCGAACATGGCCAGGCGTGTGATCGTCGCGCGACACGCTTACACCGATCCCCAGGCCGCGCAGTCTGCCGAATCCGGACTGCTGCGGAGCGGGTTCACTCTGGTATCGGCTCAAAAGGTCGGCTTCGGCGAGATCGATGAATTCGAACTGACGAGGTAGTCGAAACGGCGGCAACGCCGCCTCGACCGCGTTGCGTATTCGCGGCTGATACGAGCGGAGTTTCACCCTTGAAGCGACCGCGCGGTTCCGCAAGCTATTCCTGAGCGCGTGTTTGATCAACCGCTATGTACCCGCAGGAAATAACGACGAGAAACACCGTCAGGACCTCGCTGTCGCCCAGATTTACCTCGAACAATCCGCTGACCATGATCCCGATCACGGTGGCGATTCCTGCATACAGCAGGAAACGTTCATCACGTCGTTCGGGCACAAGCCGCGCGAGCGCGCGATGAAAGTCACGTATGATCAACAACAACATCCAGATCATCATCAAGAGGGTCGGGATGCCTCGTTCCGCTGCGTATTGAAGGTAGAAATTGTGAAGGTGCTGGTAGAAACCAGGCGGCAACGGGCGCGGTTCGTCGGCGGGCAGGTAATTCAGAAATTGATACTTCGTTTCATCGAGTCCGATCCCGAGCAACGGGTGAGCTTCAATCATCCGAAGTCCGGTTCTGATGCAGATCAGCCGGAATTCATTTGAATCCACGTTTTGCTGGGGCCGAAAGATGGATCTGAAACGCTCGTGTACCGGTCCCGGGATCTGCGAAAGCAGAACCACGAGCAGAACTGGCGTTAGAACTGCCGCCCATCTCTTCCAGCACCATAACAACCATACGCCTCCTGCGGCGCATCCGAGCCATACTGTCCGCGTTCCATTTGCAAGCAACACGAGTGCTATCAGGCCGCAGCCGGCAATCGCCGCCAGACGATGAAGTCGGCGAACCGGTCCCAGGCCGAACAATACATACGCCAACAGCACAAGAAATACGACCATATCCTCTCCCGCGAAAGTTATCGGGAGACTCATGGACCCGGCAAATCGGGCATTCAGGTAGGCCAGGTAGATGTTGCTGTGCTGGAGATAGGCTGAGTGAAGCTTTGACACGAACTGAGCGAGCCCAAAAGATGCGATGGCCGCCCCAAGCACCCCCCACGTTACGAAAAGCCGTCGCGCGTCGGCAACGGACGAAAAAGTCGAGGAGATCACCAGCAGGATCGAGAAAACAAACATTTTCTTTACCTGAGGGAGCCCGTGCAGCGGATTGGGCGAAAATACCAGCGCCAGCAGAGTGCCTGCAAGAAAAAGAACCAGCGGCAGCCAGATGGGCGGAACCCGCAGCGGCCGGCGCCGGGACGCCAGGAGCAGTGCGAGCGAAATCGCGAGCAGTGTCTGCGATATCGATATCGATATCAGGATCAGAACTGCCGAGGCAAAGGCGGCCCGGAATGAGGCGAGAGAGAGATCTTCCCGTGAAATCGCCATCCGCAATGCGATTCTAATGCGGTGCGTTGAAGACTGCAAGATCTATATCGCCGAACTTATCGACGTAGCATCGCCAGCCTTTTAATTCCGGACGCGCTTCAAACCACTTCTGCCAGGATTTATTGACGCCGTAGATCAGAAAACGTTTTTCGCGTGGAAGGGTGTCCTGCACGAGAGTGCGTGCATACTGCTCTCCGTCCAGCGCCGCCTGGCCGAATGGAAACAGGTAGATTTTGCCTTTCAGCGGATAGTACTCCAGATGTGCGTATAGGAAACCCGGGAGCGGATAATGTGGTTGCCAGGCTGGAGCCCGCGCTTCTACAAAAGGACTCAGCACGATTACCGGAGTATCAGGCAGCGTCGCGAGGCGCCTCTCTTCCGCCGCGGCCGCGCGCCAGTCGGAATTGTCGTGTCGCGGATAAACGTGCCTCCAGTTTCCCATAACAAGCAGAACGCCCACGCCCAGTAAGATCGAGGCTTCACGCCAATATCGGTCAGGAAGCGAGAAGCCGGCAGCAGCCGTAGCGGCAAGGGCCGCGCCCGGCAGCATGATCGAAAGATACCGGTCGACAAAGACGCTGTTTCCGGTGAGGTTGGAAAAGACGTATAAGGAGATCGGCTGCGTCAGCCAGCACGCCAGGATCAATCCGAGGGAGCCCGGCACCCCCTGCATCCGGGGCCCCGTCCAACCGCAAACACGCGCGAGAAACAGTGCGCACCCTCCACAGATCACAACCAGGCTCCAGCGGATCGCGTGCTGGAATTGCCGAAGCCCGGGAACGACGGTGATGACATGGGCTTTTGCGTCGTGGAGGACTGACACGGCCTTCACGGCTGTTGGCGCCATCATTAAAGCCATAAGCGCAAACATCGCCGCAGCCCTGGTCCAGGTGACCGCAGTCTGGCGATTCCAGATGCGCACCGCGGGATAGAGTCCATACACCAGATACATAGGCCAGTAAATCAACTGAATCGACCACAGGAATGCGCCGAGAAGAACAAACAGCAATGCATCGGCCAGGCGATTCGAGTCCAGCCACCGAATCAGGAAATACAAGGCAGCCAGAGCCACGCACATACCAAAGGCATAGGGTCGGGCATCAGCCGCGTGGTAGTTTATCCCCCGTAACCCCAGACAAGCGAAGACAGCGAACCACGCGGAGCGGGTATGAATCAGACGTGCGGCCAGGAGCCCCGTGAAAAACAGCGCGAGTGCCATTGATAATATCGATGGAATTCGCCACGCGATCTCGGAATCTCCAAACAGATGTTTTCCGACTCTCGGCAACCAGTAATAAGTGGACGCCGGCACCTGCGGCGCAACGGCGAACGACGCATCGTCAGGATGTGTGACAACAAATGCCGTGACCGTTTCATCCACCCAGAAACTCGACGGCAATTGCACCAACCAGAGCCGCATGATGCAGAGCGTCAGCAATATAAGAGGCAAAAGCCACAGCAGCGACGATGGAATTTGCCTCCCGGAGCCGTTCGACATCCTGACCGATGTTGAGCCTGCCCCGAAAGCAGCCATAACTGCTTCTGAAAGCCGACTCACTTTTGCCCCTCGACTATCAGCCGTCCTCGAACACCCTCGACCTGTATCGCTACCAGGGCCATGACTATACCGATGGCGTCGTCGCGAACATCCCACCATTCAAAGAGCGGATAACCCATGATGAAGTGTTGCGACGCTTCGACACCGATTGCAAGACCCGTGATCGCGCCCGCAGCCAGAAATTCCTGTTTACGGCTCGATGCAAGTAGAAGGACCAGAAACGCTGCCCCGTAAAACGAACCAAAATGAAAGACACGATGCAGAAGACTGGCGGGACGAGCTTCAATCGGACCCGACTTCGTCGTGCCAATTGCAACTTTCATGCTCGTTGGCATTAAGGAGCCGGCGATTACGCAGGAGATCCAGATAATGGCAAGCCACCAAACGACATTGCGCGTCATTCTCACTGGGTGACGGATCTCACGTTTCCGGGTCGCGTCGCAACTTGCGGATAGCGGTGCTTCGCAAAGGTACTACATTCTCGCTGCAGTAATTGCTCACGATCCGCGCACCCCCCATGGTAGCCAATTCGAGATTCAGATCGTTCGCAAGGCAGCTTTTCCTGATGAGTTCCGCGGCGCCCAATATCGACTGCTAATGGGGCAGCGAGGTGCCCTTCGGGGGCCATTCGGGCCACTCGTTTCCCGCGGTCGCCTCAATCGCAATGGGCCCTTCCAGCGAAAAGCCGGGCACAAAACCCTGTACCGCCGGTCTCGGTGGAGGGGCCGGTTGATGGTCTACCGTGGTAGTGCACCGCATTTCATTCCATCCGACATGCGCCGTGACGTGCTTGTAAAAGGTCGGCAGTTCCCCGTCGCCCCAGTCCTCGTGGAGGATGTTGAACTTCAGCGTGTCGCCCTGGATTTCGAAGTCGTCCAGTGCCGCCATGGTGTAGGGGTTATCGCACGTTCCGCATACCATGCCGCGGAGCTTGTTGCCGACTTTCCGGATGATGAAGTACTGCTTGGGCGCGCCGGTGCCAAAGCCCAGCCAGACCCCGATAACGTCCTTCTCGGTTAATTGCGGCTTCCATGGCCCGGGCTGAATGTAGCGTACTGGCGGCGCTCCTATCGCTTGCCGATTGATCCTTACGGCAGGTACAGGAGGCCCCTTGGGCAGCACCGAAACGATTACCGGCAGCGGGTCTGGCCCTCGCGGATCTTTAATAAGAGTGCGCACGAACTTGTGCCCGCCCGGCGCGCCGCTGCTGCCGGTCACGATCAGCTTGCCGTGATCGAAAGTTGCCACGGCCTTCTCCTGATAAGCGGTGCTGCCGTTTGCTTTCACATGGGTGACGACGAAGGTGATTCCACCTGGGCCCAGGCTGCCGTCGACAAAAGCCAGTGTCGTCGCATCGGCACAGTAAGTGCAATAAATACCCCGGACCTTATCGCCGCGGATCGAGAACTCGTAGGTGTGAGCTTCACCTTTGTCCGTCCTCCAGCCGCCGCGATAATCGTCGGCAGTCTGCGCCACGGCCGCGTGCGCGGATCCGAGCGCGGCAAGTACTATCACGAACGATTTCATAGGCATTTCCGGGTTGATTATAAGCCAGCCGGCCGCGGGAAGGAATTCCGGAGTGTCCCGATAAGAGTTAAACTATTCTCGAAACGCTTGTGAGGTGATTATTATGACCAGGCTCCTGCTGGTTCTGTTGGCGGCCTCGACCGCCTTTGCGGCCGACGATCCGTGGACCGGCGTGAAAGATCTGAAGAGCGGCACCGAACTTCGGATCTACAAGAAGGGGACCACGCAGCCGATCCTCGCCAAATCCGATGACGTAACGGCGGACAATCTGATTGTCGTGGTCAAGAACGAAGAGATCGCAATCGCCAAAGACCTCGTCGATCGCATCGATGCCCGCCCGAACAAAAGCGGCCGTGTTACGAGCGAGACCAGGTCCAAACAGACCGACCCCGATCCCGTTCCAAAACCTCCTGGACAGGGGTCGGCGGTTCCGGGCACATCCACGTCTTCCAGTATTGGCGTCGGGTCGAAGCCGGATTTCGAGATGATCTACAGGCGGCCGCCGGCAGTTCCCAGGAAGTAAGACAGCGCCTCGTCGCAGGTTGCTGAGCAACTGTGGAAACCGCTGGCTGACGCGCGGGCTCGGCGTCTACAGTTTCGCTCTACCGGCCGGGCGGATTACCAATCCGCCGCAGGTTGACCAACCTGCGTCAAATTGCGCGGGCCTGGACCTAGTTCTTTGCGCTTGCCTGCACTTCCGCCAGCGTCGGGCCCGCAACCGTGCCGCGCGGGAGCAAACTCGGCCCCGACGGAATGAACGCCTTGTTCGCATCGGCATTCGCGTCGAATACCAGGCCGAGGAATCCAGACTGCATCTCATCCCAGTTCTGATCGCCCCACAAAATCATCTTGGTCGGATCGGGATTGAACTTGTTGTTCGGCGAATTATCGTAGTGCGCGATGGCGAGAATCTTCGTGCCCTTCGGCACCGGCAGCGGCTTCGCCAGCTGATATCCCACCTGCCAGTCGAAATTCCAGATTCCTTTGAAGACTGTCTCGGATTCGCCGGTCGGATACGTCACGCGCAGCTCGTAGTCCTTGCCCCGCAGATGCATGTGCGGCTGGATGTATACCAGCTTCGCGCCGTCCACACCCACGGTGACTTCGCTGACCACTTCGGCGTTCTTGTCCCCCGCCGGTATCACCAGGTTGAACGCCGCGGGTGTTCCCGGCGACATCCAATATCTGGTCGCCGGCGGATGTTTCGCAAACACCAGCCCAACTCGTGATCGATCCGTTTGCGGCGTTCCGACCGACGTGTAGTGGAGGTTGAACACCAGATCCGAACCCTTCGGAACAAACTTGGCCGATCCGTCTACATCGAAGCTTTGGGCGCCCAGTCCGGGGTTGTATTTGCCCAGCAGGTCGGTGCCTTCTTTGGCGCCTCCCATTCCCTCGGAACCTTCTTCGTACGCTTCACCCGGAACAGCTTTCGACATCCACGCAGCTCCCGGCGGCAGAACGATGACGCGGCCGTGATGCACGACTTTTGGATTGCCCGGCCGCATTTCGGCAGCGACGACCCACATGTCCTCGGGGAAATTGACCTTGACGCGGAAGTTCTGATAGTTGATCGTGCCCGTCGCTGCCACGTGGAAATCTTTCGGCATTTCGACGATCATGTCGGGCTTGATGTTCCAGCCATCCTGGAATACCCGCGGCGCAGGCTTGTCTTTGGCGTTCCCCTCCGGTGCGCCGTTCTCCGCCCACGATACCAGTGTGTTGACCTGATCCTGGCTCAGGGTCCGGTCGTTGGCAAAGTGGCCTTTCTCGGCGAACCACGGCGGCATCTTTTTGGATAGCACCGCTTGCTTGATGGCTTTTGCCCAGGGTCGCGCGTCGTTGTACGTGAGTAACGACATCGGCGCCAGCTCACCGGGACGATGACATCCCTGGCAATTGTCCTGCAATATCGGTAGGACTTCCTTGTTGAACGTCACCGGGCCCGACGCGGCCGCGGCTGTTATCCCCATCACCAAACCGACCAGCGATACGCGTAGCGTGTTCATTCTGCCAATCTCCTTCGACATCCCGCCGTGCTGAGTCTTATACTACCGGAATGCTTCCCCTCGATCGATGGTATGTTGCCGGCTTCGCGTGGGAGTTTGGGGACAAGCCTGTTTCCCGAACCCTGCTGGGGCAGCCTGTTGTGCTCTTTCGCGCAAACGGCAAGGTGGCCGCACTCGAGGATCGCTGCTGTCATCGCCATCTTCCTCTGTCCTGTGGAACTGTCGAAGGGCCTGCGATCCGTTGCGGCTATCACGGCCTCCTGTACGCGGTGGACGGCCGATGCATCGAAATTCCTGGCCAGGCGCATATTCCGCCAATGGCTTGTGTTCGCGCTTATCCGTTGGAAGAGCGCAATCAGATTGTATGGATCTGGATGGGCTCGACCGTCGCATCGCAACCCACAAGCGAAGCGCCATCCCATAGCTGGCATGACGACCCTCTATATCAATTCAAAGGCGACGTTTATCACTACAAGGCGCCTTACCAGCTGATTCATGACAACCTGCTCGATCTGAGCCATCTGGGCTATGTGCACACCCGCACAATCGGCGGCAACGCGCAAATTCACGTGAAGCCCGAGATGACCATCGAAGACGGGCCGGACTGGGTCCGCGTAGTTCGCCGCATGCGCAATTCCGAGCCGCCGCCTACTTATCTCGAAGCCTGGCCCTTTGCGGGCCACATCGATCGCTGGCAGGAGATCGAATTCCGCGTCAGTCACTTCCTCATCTGGACCGGCGGCATGGACGCCGGAACAGGCCAGTTGGACGATCCCGGCCGCGCCGGCTTTCACATGAGAGGCTTCCATGGCATTACGCCGGAGACGGAATCCACCAGCTTTTACTTCTGGACCATCTCTTCCAACCGGAACCCCGACCGGCCGGACATGGCCGAGAGGATCCATCGTGCAACGGCCCTGACCTTCGACGAGGACCGCGTCGTGATTGAAGCCCAATATGCCAACTGGGAACGGTTCCCGAACATTCCGCC
>DATAZF010000223.1:0-10248 GCA_036272235.1 Bryobacteraceae bacterium
GGGTCGGACGGCGCCGGAAACGGCGTCGTATCCGGATTGAAAAACCATCCGCTCAACTGTGTTGGCGGCACGTCGCTTGTTCCGTTATCCAACCATTCGCTCGTATCCGCGCTATCCGCCCTGGCCAGGCTTGCCGTGAAAAGACCCGCGATCACTAAGCTCGCGCACACCATCGGTTTCAAACACTTCAGAATATTTTTCACGGAGTCCTTTTCCTCGCGCGACGAATGCGAGGCGGGCGAAATTTTACAATGACAGAGTTGCACAAGTTTGAAAGCATTGTCAGTACTTGGTTCCTCGGTTGCCGAGGATTAACGGTGTTTGATCGCCGGATGCCTTCGTGACTCTGGGCAACTGGCTCCTCGCCGACATTCGGATGCCCGAGAGCCGCCACGAGAGCTCCCACTCCTGGTGGCGTGTCATGTGCCTCACCGGAGTTGACTACTTCTCTACTCTCGGCTATCAACCCGGCATCGCCTTTCTCGCCGCCGGGTTCCTCTCTCCCATCGCCACACTGGTTCTGGTACTCGTCACGCTGCTCGGCGCGCTTCCCGTGTACTCGCGTGTCGCGGAAGCCAGCCCGAACGGCCAGGGCAGTATCGGCATGCTGGAAAGGCTCTTCCCCGAGTGGAGCGGCAAAACCTTCGTCCTGATCCTGCTCGGTTTCGCGACCACCGACTTCGTCATCACCATGACCCTCTCGGCAGCAGACGCCGCCGCCCACCTGGTCCTGAATCCCTTCACTCCCCCGTTCATGAAAAGTCAGATGGGGATTACGCTCTTCATCCTTGCGATCCTCGGCGCCATTTTTCTGAAAGGGTTCAAGGAAGCCATCGGGATCGCCGTCGCGCTCGTCGGCGTTTACCTGGCGCTCAATGTGGTTGTCACGTTCGTCGGCTTCCGCGAAATTTTCCGGCATCCCGAGACTATCCCGGCCTGGAAGCACGCTCTTGTCGCGAGGCATGAAAATCCTCTCGCCATGCTCGGGATCGCGCTCGTGCTTTTCCCCAAACTGGCCCTCGGACTCTCCGGCTTCGAAACCGGCGTCGCCGTAATGCCGCTGATCATCGGGGACGATGTGGCAGCCCGCGTCCGGAATGCCCGTAAGCTTTTGCGCACTGCCGCGGCGATCATGAGCGTCTTCCTGATCGCCACCAGTTTTGCGACCACTCTGCTGATTGAGCCCGCCAAATTCCGCGAGGGCGGGGAAGCCAACGGCCGCGCCCTCGCGTACCTCGCGCACAAGTATCTGGGCAACGCCTTCGGCTCGGTCTATGACCTGAGCACCATCCTGATCCTCGGATTTGCCGGCGCTTCGGCCATGGCGGGCCTGCTTAACCTGATCCCCCGCTATCTGCCGCGCTTCGGCATGGCGCCGGAGTGGGCGCGCGCCTCGCGTCCGCTGGTGCTGGTCTTCATGGCTATCTCTTTCACGGTCACGCTCCTGTTCCATGCCAGCGTGGACGCGCAGGGCGGCGCCTACGCGACCGGAGTGCTGGTGCTTATCACATCGGCGTCGTTCGCGGTCACCATTGCGGCGTGGAAGAAAGCCCTGCGCTGGCCTTTCCTGCTGATTTCACTGGTCTTTGTTTACACCACCGGTCTCAACATCTACGAACGCCCCGAAGGCATCCGCATCGCGTCTTTCTTTATCGCTTCGATGGTCGCCACCTCACTCCTTTCCCGGGCTCTGCGCTCGACCGAGTTGCGGATCACCGCAATTCAGCTGGATTCCATCGCCATCGCGCTGCTGGCCGAAGACGACGACGGCGTGATCCGGCTGATCGCCCGCGCGCCGCGTGACGAGACGGAAGCCGATCTCGATCGCGCGGATCAGGTCGTCCGCTATTGCCACGGCATCGATGCGCACGAAAGGCTCTACTTCTTCGAAATAGAACGCGGCGACGTCTCGGAATTCGAAGACACCCTGCACATCACCGGCGAGCGTATAGGGCGGCACGCGGTGCTGCGCGCGAAAAGCGCCGTGATTGCGAATGCCATCGCAGCCATGCTCATCGACCTCGAAAAGAGGTCCGGCAAGCTTCCCCACTGCTACTTCAAATGGCACGAAGGCAACCCGGTGGGAAATCTCTTCCGCTTTCTGTTTTTCGGCGAGGGCGATGTGGCGCCGATCACCCACGAAGTCCTGCGCCGCGCCATCTCCGATCCGAAGCATCGCCCGGTAATCCACGTCAGCTGAGCCTCGGCTAAGCCGCAAATGCGATATCGTACAAGGCTGTGGGCGGCGCTGGCAACGCCGCTGCCCGATAACGAAAGAAAGGACTACATGAGGCTCAAATACGCCATCTCCATCCTCTGTCTGGTTTTCACAGCGCCGGCCCAGACGCCCGGTCCGGCCCGCCCACCAGTCTTGCCTCCCGACACCGTCATCCCGGACGTAGCCGGAGTCGGCAACTTCAGCCACATAGTCTCCAACCTCGATAAATCCATCGAGTTCTATCGCGACGTCATCGGCCTCGAACTCACCGCCCCACCCGCGCCCTTCTCGCCCAACCCCGCCATCATGAAGCTCGGCAACACGGTCGGCGCCCAATCCCACATTGCGCTCATGAAAATTCCCGGCGCCGGCATCGGTCTCGAACTGATCGACTATAAAGAGATCGACCGTAAACCCGCTCATCCCCGCTTTCAGGACCCCGGCGCGGGCAATCTGGCGATCCTCGTCAAAGACATCGATGTGGTCGCCGCCCGTCTGAAGAAAGCCGGCGCGCATGTACTCACGGCAGCCGGCAGTCCGGTGACCATTCAGGGCAGGGAAAAGGGCTTCTTCGTGCAGGATCCCGACGGGTTCGTCATTGAAGTGACGCAACTCACGCCGCTGCCGGCGAACGCCTCGGCGACCCCAGGCAATGTCTTCGGCGCCAGCGTCGAAATCACCGTGGCGGACACCGCAAAAACCGCGAAATTCTATCGCGACGCACTCGGCTTCCAGCTCCGCGTGAACGATGCTTTCACCGACAACAAGCTGATGGCGGATACTGCCGGCACCCCCGGCGCGCAGTTTCGTCAGAGTTCGGGCCAGATCCCCGGCTCGCAGACCCGCATCACCTTTATCGAATTTAAGAACATCGACCGCAAGCCTCTGAACACGCGAGTGCAGGACCCCGGCACGGCTATCCTCCAGCTCCGTGTGCGCGACGTGGACGCGGTCGTTAAGAACCTGAAAGCCGCCGGTGCGACCGTCATCTCGACCGGCGGCGAACCAGTCACGATGGGAAACCGGAAGCTCGCCATCGTGCGCGACGCCAACAATCTCTTTCTCGAACTGCTGCCCGCTCAATAACAGGACCCAACTATGATCGCCCTCAATCGCAGACAGTTCAGTTCTCTCGCACTTGCGTTCGCCGGCCCGGCGGCGAGGCTTCTGGCGGCGCCGTCTCTGAGTGACACGCTTCGCTCAAGCATGACGCGGCGTAAGATTCCGAACGTCGTCGCCATGGTTGCCACGGCGGACAAGATCACTTACACCGGCGCCTTCGGCAAGCGCGACATGGCTTCGGGCATCGACGTGAAGCCAGATTCCATCTTCGCTATTGCTTCGATGACCAAAGCGATCACAGCCACCGCCGCGATGCAGCTTGTAGAGCAGGGGAAGATCCAGCTCCGCGAGCCTGTATCGAGGTTCCTCCCGGAACTGGCAAAGCTCGACGTGATCACAGGCTTTGATAAGGCAGGGAAACCGATCCTGCGGCCCTCCACCAAACCGGTCACGCTGCACCATCTGCTGACCCATACCTCGGGCTTCGCCTACGATACGTGGGACGAGTCCATGCTGAAGTACAACAACCTGCACGGCGGCCCCGCAGCCGGAACCGTGGCTCCGCTGACACCCCTGATCTTCGAGCCCGGCACACGCTGGCAATACGGCACCAGCATGGACTGGGCCGGCAAGCTCGTCGAAGCCGTCAGCGGACTCACTCTCGAACAGTATTTTCAGCGCAACATCCTGCGGCCGCTCGGCATGAAAGACACGACCTTCATCTTCCCGGCAGCGAAGTTCGATCGCCTCGTGAGCTCCAGCCGCCGCCAGCCCGATGGATCGTTGAAGGAAGATCCGCGCAAACCGCCCGCGCCGCCGACAGCCTACAACGGCGGCGGCGGATTGTTCTCGACCGCGCCCGACTATGTGCTCTTCATGCAGATGATTCTGAAGCAGGGCCACGGACCGAGCGGCGCCATTCTCCAGCCGAAGACGGTCGCCACGATGACGACCAATCAGATTGGCGACGTGAGCGCCGGCAAATTGAAGACTTACCGCCCGGCGATTTCAAGCGATGTGGATTTCCACCCCGGCTTCACCGATGGCTTCACCTACGGATTCCTCATCAACAAGACGGCCTATCAAGGTGGACGTTCGGCCGGCAGCCTCGCATGGGCGGGTGTAGAGAATACGTTCTACTGGATCGATCCGCGCCGCTCGCTCTGCGCCGCCGTGATGATGCAATTTTTCCCGTTCGTGGATTCGCAGGCAGTCGGCTTGCTCAGCGACTTCGAAAAAGCCGTCTACGCAACATAGCTCAGGATCCCGCTCGCACGCAACTGTACCACCCCATTGGCTCAACGCCACCGGATCCCGCGGCCGAAAGAACAAGCCTCCGATGCCGGTGACGCGCTCCGTATGCATCAGAATAAATCAGGGAGAAATTCGGAAGGACCCGGAATCGGCAAACGTCTTATCTTTCCGAAGCGAAAGTAGTCTCGTGGAAATGGTGCTGCAAGATACCGAAAGAGAGCTGATCGACCGCTGCCGGCGCGGCGATCCCGACGGTTTCCGCAGCCTGTTCGAAAAATACAAGGACATGGTCTACTCCGTCGCGCTGCGCTACAGCGGCGACCCCGCCATCGCCCAGGACATCGCGCAGGACACCTTTCTGAAGCTGTTTTCAACGGTCGGCAGCTTCCGCGGCGATTCCAACTTCGACTCCTGGCTCTACAGGCTCGTCGTCAATAGCTGCTTCGATCTGAAGCGCAAAACTCGCCGCCTCACGCCGCTGCTCGATGAGGTACTCTCCGTTCTTCGCACGCCCGATCTGAGCGCTCTGGATGAAGTGCTGCGGTCGGAGTTGAGCACGCACGTCCGGGCCGTCGTCGACAGTCTGGCGCCGGACCAGCGGATGGTGATCGTCCTGCGCTACACGCAGGGTTTGTCCTACGACGAGATCGCCGCGATCCTCGGCTGTGCCCCGGGGACCATCGCGTCCCGGCTGAACCGCGCCCACAAGGTGCTCGCCCGCCGCCTCTCTCGCCTCGCCCATACAAGGAGAAACAATAATGCCTGACTCAAACTGGCTGGAGCGGGAGCTCGCCCGTCAGTTGGCGCCGGTCACCGCGCCGGAATCGCTGTGGAATCGCATCGAGAGCGTCTCGCGCGCTCCACGGCGGCAATTCTCGCGTGGCTGGGTGCTGTTACCTGTGGCGGCGTCGATCGCTCTTTTCGCCCTGGCTGGCGCGGTGCGCATGCGCTCCGTCACCGCCGGACCGGACCTTCTCCGGGAGCAGGAATTGGCGCTGCTCGAACCCCCCGCGCGGGGTTACGATTTTCACGCCGCGGGTTTTCAGGAAGCTCGCGCCTGGGTGAAGGCTGAAGCGAACATCGATATCGATATGCCCGCGGGAGAGTTCGGCCCCGATCCGGCTGCCGTGCGCCTGCTGGGAGCGCGGCTGCTGCGCTGCGGCGGCCTGCGCGTCGCAGCAATCGACTACCGTGCTGGAGACGAGGTGGCCACTCTCTTCGTATCCGAAAAACGCGCGGGACTGAGTGGAGACACACAGAATTCGAAACACCTCTTCTCGCAGGTCTCCGCGGACCGGGACGAACGTATCTTCTCCTGGAACATGCGCAGCCAGACTTATTCGATCGCGTATCCCGGCGCGAAGAGCTCGCGGGGCGCCTGTCTGCTCTGCCACGCCAGCATCCCCGGCTGAGCGTGGCGCGGGCACTCTTGCCCCAATTTTGGCCAGGCTGCGGGCTGCGAAGTCGATCATGGCTTTGATGTCCACTCCTTGTTCCTGTTCTTCGGGTACGTCAGGCTGGCGCGTTGCCAGCAAACCCGCAACGCTTCATACATCTCCGCTCTGCCTCACTGTAAGGGAGCCAGACCCGGTCGAGCTTCTCGACAGGAAACAGACCGCCCCGCATCCACAAGCCATTCGCCTGCGTCTTCGCGACAGCATAACCCGCCGAATAGAAAATCAGCGAATGCGAAAGGGATGCTGGCACCCTCTCGTGAAACGCGGGCTGCGTTTTCAGCCGACGCCGGCGGCGCATCGAAGAATAGCCGCCGCCGAGGCGTCGATATCGGCCTCTGAAGTGGACCAGTTCGATACGGAAATCCGCATCGCCTGTAATCCATGCCAGGTGGTCCCGCTCAACCAGCAAGTGCCATCCGCTTGCACCCGCCGGATGACTTCTGGCGTCAACTCATCGGAATTGTTAAATCTCACCAGCACCTGGTTCAGAACCACATCATTCAGGATCTCCACGCCCTCGCCGGACGCCAGCCGTTCCGCCATCCGCCCCGCCAGCGCGCAGCAACGGTCGATCATCTCCGCGATTCCGTTCCGCCCGAGGCTTCGCATCGCCGCATAAACCGCAAAACCACGCGAGCGCCGCGAAGCCTCCGGCACCCAGTTGTGGTTGTCCCGCGTCATCTCGGTCGGCGGAGCGTAATAAGCCGCACTCAGACTCATCGCCGCATAGTGCGCCGCCCGGTCGCGCACAAACACCACGCCGGAATCGTAAGGCACGTTCAACCACTTGTGGCAATCGACCGCGATCGAGTCGGCGAGGTCGATGCCGCGCACCAGTTCGCGATATGCAGGCGATGCGGCCGCCCACAGCCCGAACGCGCCATCCACATGCAGCCAGCCGTCACGCGCATGCACGCACGCCGCGATCTCGAGCAGCGGATCGAACGCGCCCGTATTCACATTTCCCGCCTGCGCGCAGACGATAAATGGCGTCTCGATGGCAGCAAGGGCCGCCCGAAGCTCGCCCGCCCGCATCCGCCCCTGCTCGTCAGCCGCAACTTTCATGACGCGGTCCCGTCCCATCCCGAGCATCTGCAGCGCCGCGAAGATCGACACATGCGATTCCTCGCTCGCAATCACCGTCACAGCGGGCGCTCCCTGCAGACCCTGCCGCTCCACATCCCAGCCAATCTGACGATAGGCTGCGTGCCGTGCCGCCGCGAGCCCTGTGAAATTCGCCATCGTGCAGCCGGTGGTGAAGCCGACACTCGCGCTCTTCCGCAGACCGAAGAGATCGATCAGCCATCGCGCCGCGATCTCTTCGACAACCGCGGCTGCCGGACTGGAGGCGAACGAGAATCCGTTCTGGTCCCAGGCGGATGTTAGCCAGTCCGCGGCCAGCGCCGCCGGAACAGCTCCGCCGATTACGAAACCGAAGTAGCGCGGACCCGGCGTCGCCACCAGCCCCGCATCGATCGCGCTCGACAACTTCTCGATGACCCGAACCGCCTCTTCGCCCGCCGCCGGCAGCCGTCCCCCTGCGCATTCCACCATCCGTCCGAAGTCAGCCGGACGGCCGACCGGGCGTGTGGCGAGGCTGTCAAGGAATTCGACGGCAAGATCGTGCGTTCGCTGAAGCAGGTGCATGTTGCCACGATAACGGAATCTTCAGGGCAGGTACAGACTCAGATTTGCGTTTTTATATCCAGTACAGTTTTGCAGTGCGCTTCTGTTACGCTTGGCACGTGCCCGGCCCCCTGTACGTCCGGATCGCCGAAACCCTCGCCGGCCAGATTGCGAAGGGATCATTGCACCCTGGCGACCGCGCCCCGTCCCTGCGCCAACTGAGTCAACAGCAGCGCGTCAGCATGTCGACCGCCCTGCAGGCCTATCTCTGGCTCGAAAGCCGCGGCTATCTCGAAGCCCGCCCGCAATCCGGCTTTTATGTTCGAACGCCGTATGCCGCGTTGATCCCCGAGCCCGAGCCGGAAGCGGGCAGGCCGTCTCCGGCTGCCATCGGCACCGATGGTGTCCTGGCAAGCATGATGGAAGCAGCCCGCGATCCCGCGCTCATTTCCTTCGGACCGAGCGCCGCCAGCCCCGAGCTTTTCCCCAACGCGAAGCTGAACCTGATTCTGCACCGGGCCGTCCGCCGCCAGCCCTTGCACAGCACGCGCTACGACCTTCCGCCCGGCGTTGAGTCCCTGCGCCGCCAGATCGCCCGCCGCGGTCCGGGCATGGGTTGCACGTTCGGACCGCGCGATGTCACGATCACCAGCGGCGCTGCCGACGCCATCAATCTCAGTCTGCGCGCGGTCGCGCGTCCCGGCGATGTGATCGCTGTGGAAGACCCTACTTACTTCGGCATTCTCGGCAGCGCCGCCGCGCTCGGAATGAAAGTGATCGAGATCCCAACCCATCCGCAGGAAGGTCTCGATCTCAACGAGCTGGAGCGCGCCATTCGCAAACACCGCGTCAAAGCGTGCATTACGATGACGAACTGCCATAATCCGCTCGGCTTCATCATGCGCGACGAAAACAAGAAGGCTCTCGCCGAGTTGATCGCACGTTCCGGCATCGCTCTGATCGAGGACGACATCTACGCGGACCTCGCCTTCGAGGGTCCACGCCCGCGTACCGCCAAATCATTCGACCGCACCGGCTCCGTGCTGCTCTGCTCCTCGTTTTCCAAGATCCTGTCGCCCGGGTATCGCGTCGGCTGGGTGGCCGGTGGACGCTTCCGCGCCGAGATCGAGCGTCTGCAACTGCTCACGACGATGGCCGCTCCGTCGCTTCAGCAGATTGTGGTTGCGGAGTTTCTCGAATCGGGCGCCTACGACCGCCATCTCAAGCGGTTGCGCGCCTCGCTCGTGTGCCAGATGGATGCCGTTCGCCAGGCCGCGGCCCGCTACCTGCCCGAAGGCACCCGCATCAGCCGCCCGTCTGGAGGCTACGTGTTGTGGGTGCAGTTGCCTCGCCGCATCGACGCGTTGAAGCTCTATCACACCGCGCTCGCAGAGCACGTGAGCATACTCCCGGGCACGATCTTCTCCGCCACGGGCCGGTATCGAAACTACATCCGGATGAACTGCGGCCACCGCTGGTCGGAAGCGCACGATCGCGCGCTCCTGACCCTGGGACGCCTCTGCGATCGCGCCCTCGCCGCCCGTGCGGGCAAATAGATCAGCCGTTTTCCCACACTTTTGGTGAAACCACTCTAAGGCCGTTTTCGAAACGGACGCTTCGGAGGACGCTCTGTCCCTCCGTCTGGCCTGCCGCCTCGTGGTGGCCCCGACTTCGGCCCCCCGCCTCCCTCCGGCCGGCGCGGCGGACGCTCCCCACGTGTGTCGCCGCCACGATCAAACGACCGCTTCGGTCCGCCCGGTTTAAATCCAGCAGGCTTGAATCCGGAGGGCCGCGGCCGATCGTCGTCCCGGCGCGCTCGCGGCGGTCCGGATCGAGGTGGTCCCGATCTCGGTGGACCAGATCTCGGTGGACCAGATCGGGGCGGTGCAGATCGCGGTCCCGATCGGGCAGCGGGCCGATACTCTTCGCGATCGTTCCGCCGTGGCGGTCGCTCACCATCATCCCGTCGTGGTGGACGCTCGTCGTTCCGCCCTGGCGGCCGGTCCCTGTCGAACGGCCGTTTGGCTCCTTGTCCAGGCCGGAAATCGCGCCCGCGCGGCGGTGGCCCCGATCGTTCTTCAGAGCGCCGAGGCGAGAACGGCCGGGTTGCCGGGCGAGTCGGCGGCCGCGATCCATCGCGCTTCTCGCTATCCGGATACCGGCCCCGCGGCGGACGCGCTTCCCGATCATTCACCCGCGGAATAAATGTGCCGCGCACCGGGGGAGTCGGAGCCGGAACCTCACTCGCCGCCGCCGGACGAACCGCCTCTTCCGCGAGCGGAATGGCAATTTCTTCTCCGGAGGGCTGTGCGATTGGTTCGGCGAGAGGGTCTACGACGGGTTCTGCAACGCGCGGCTTCGATACCGGCGGCCGCGGAGGCCGCGGCTTCTCCGCCTCGAAATTCGGACCCGTGCGAGTCCGCGCCCGCACCACAATCTTGTCGTCCGCACCCGGCGCCACCGTTGGAGCCGCCGCCCGCGCAATTTCCTCGGCGACGAGCACGACTGCCTGCATCTCCTTCACATCGTGCACCCGCACAATATGAGCGCCCCCCAGCACAGCCGCCGCCACGGCTGCCGCCGTCCCAAAGAGCGTCCCGCTTTCCGAGGCCTGCGCCAGAAACGATTTCC